>JAWXBO010000041.1:0-4790 GCA_034440175.1 Alphaproteobacteria bacterium | reverse complement strand
TCAAGTTCAAGCGAAAGCGAGCGTCGCCGCCAAAAACGCACGGCTCTGCACCTGCATGTTCGCTTTTTGCTGCAGGACGGCAGCGAACACAGAGGCGTGGTCACCGATGTTTCCATTGGCGGAATGAACATTGCTTCTGAAATTCGTCCAGCCGAAGGCTCGATCATTATCGCCTATGTCGATGACCTTGGCCGCCTTGAAGGCATTGTCGCACGCGTTGACGAACACGGCATTGCGATGCGCCTGACTCTGTCGACCTTGCGCCGCGACAAGCTGGAAGAACGCCTTGGCACCGGGAAAAAATCAGCTGACGGCCGCCGCTACCATCGCGACCAGACAGCAGCGGCAACCCGCATTCTACGCGCGGATGGCCGGGAACTTGCCGCCCGCGTAATCGACTTGTCACTCGGTGGCGTCTCACTTGAATCTGCGGAATGGCCACCTTTGGGCGAGCAGGTGATGGTGGGCAAAATGCGCGGCCGCGTCGTGCGTCATCATGAAACCGGCATAGCGATAGAATTCACCGAGATCCCGCCCTCACGTGGCAGCCTGGCCGAGCAACTGACAGCGTCCGAACGCGCCGCATAACTAAAACGGCCACATCGCCATGCCATGCGCGGCGTTGCGCACATCCATGGTCAGGTTCATAGACTGAATGCGTCTGCCGGCGGCCAAATCATATACTGAAATTGTGGTAGGCGACGAGCCTGCCGCAACCAATGTGTCAGACAAGGGGCGCAGCCCGCGCCCAAAGGCCTGACGGGCCAACTTCGATTCATCAAGATTGAGGTTGAGCAAATCGGCATCGGCATAACGCGGCACAGGAATCGAAACCTGGCGCGCGCCAGATGTAAAACACACCGCGTCGGATTCGGTATCGTTGTACAAAATGCCGTTCCCAAACGGCCTCGCGTTGTGCGTTCCCAGCGGCAGCCTTGCAGCGACGGCGATTTGATTGGCGCCAATGCGAACCAGCGAGCCCAGTTTGCGGCCCGCTACAAATATTCCGCGGTCATCGACGAATACATTGTTGAAATGAAATCCAATGCCGGCAGCAGGTCCGCCCGCTTGGTTAGGATCAAAGGCCCTGGCGCCCAATTGCGTCCCTTGCCGGAAAACAAAGATACCGCCATCGAAAACGCCTGCTGTCAGATCGAAGCGTAAAACACTGTCAAAGCCGGTCGACGTCAAATACAGGTGGGGCCCAAACACACACATTTCGTGGCAATGCTTGAGATACGCATTGCGATACGACGCAACGATCTCAAACGCGCGGTCAAAAACATAAAGTTCATCGCTGGCAGCCACATAAACCCGCCCGTCATGAAAGACGATGCCACGCAGACCACGGTCCGCTCCGCGCCCCTCGAAATTGATATCGCAATTGTTCCAGTCAATGACTTGCTCGTAACGCTCGCGCGCCAGATCCACAAGATACAGTCCGCCATGGCTATCGCCTTGACGCGATCCCCGCACAACCGAGCTGACCAAAAGTTTAGGGAGTTCAATCACCGCTCAATGTAGTCAAAAATGAAATGCAGGCGGTCTTTGTCGCTGCGATTGCGCACCCCATGCATTTCAAGATTGTTGATTTCGTAGGCGATCCCTTCTTTCAGGTGAAAGTTCTCACCGCCGACCGAGAAATCAACCAAGTCGTTGGTGATCAGCGGCACATGGATCCGGTGACCGACGGCAAATGACGGGTCGGTATCAATGTGGGGTACAATTTTGCCCCCGGCCACAAGGTTGGCAATCATGGCGCGAATGACAACCCCATTCTTGGGGTAGTGCCGGCTCACTATGTCTTCGACCATGGGCTGCGCATACTGGGCGAAGTCATCCCAGCCCTTGCGCTTTGAGACCTTGATGCTGGGCCAGACTTTCAGATCGATGAACAGCAGAATGATCGAGCGCGTGTCGTAGTGGATGTCACTGAACACCTCCTGGCGCAGCGTGTCCTCGGCCCAGGCTTCCGGCCGGATGTTGCTTGCCGCGCCTTTCAGCGGCAGGTAATCAACCGGACCCAGTGTACGCACTTTTCCATCTATTTTCATCAGAGCACCGTAACTTCATTCATCGTTGAATTCTACCGCCCCTTCCATTGCGGCGGCCGCTTTTGCGCGAAGGCCATGGGGCCTTCGATCAGGTCTTCACTGGTAAACATGGCGCGGATGCCCTCATAGGTCCGTTGGTTTTCAGTGGCCGCTTCAAGGTGCGGTTCCATCAATCCGCGATAAACGGCTTCTTTTGACGCCCGCACCGACATGGGGGAGCATTCAAGAATCTGCGCCGCAATTTTCTTGGCGCCGCTCACGGCTTCACCGGGCTTAAAGATCTCGTTGACAAATCCCAGTGCAAGGCCTTCTGCCGCACTTACGCGGCGCCCGGTCAAAATCATGCCTAACGCGCGCTTGGTTCCGATCTCGCGCGGCAAGCGATGAAGACCGCCCGCCAGTGCGGCCAGGCCCACGCGTGGTTCCGGCAAAGCAAAAATCCCGGTCTCTGCGGCAACGATGATGTCGCAAGCCAGGGCAATCTCGAATCCGCCACCCATCGCCAGACCGTTCACGGCAGCGATCACGGGCTTGTTCAAATCGTAGCGTGCGGTCAGCCCTGCAAAGCCGCTGGGCGGCATAGTGATGGGATTGCCAGCCGCTTGATACTTCAAGTCATTGCCCGCGCTAAAGGCCTTTTCGCCCGCGCCCGTAATAATTGCGACCCATTGCTCGGGATCGGCCGCGAAATCGTCGAATACCTTTGCCAGTTCGAAATTCGCAGGCGGGTGCAGGGAATTCATCACTTCCGGCCGGTTCATGGTCACGATTGTGAGTTTACCCTCACGTTCGACTTTGCAGAATTCAGTGTTCGACATGGCTTCGTCCTGTCTCGGAATGGGATGGCATAGTTGATGCTTTACCTAATGTTAACCTGCCTGGCACGCGGATTCATCAATCGCCGGGCATGATTGAGGGGAAAGCAGTCATGTCATTCTCACTTGGCTATACCAGTGCGGAGTTGAATGACACCTGGCGCATCAATGTCGCCGGACGGGTCTACGGTCCCTATTCGGGCCACCAGATCAAATCCTTCGCCGGTGAGGGCCGCGTGGCGCCTCACTCCATCGTTCAGGCAGGCGACGCAGGCCCCTGGATCACAGCCATAGATGATCCAGTCCTGGCGCAAATCTTTGTGCAGGAACAACCGCAGCCGAGCCCGAAAATTGTAAGGACGCTCTCGTCCACACCTGTTGTTAAACGGGAAAAAGCACTACAGCCTCGGACTGGAAAATCGAACTTTGTCATCATCGCCGAATTGCGGGGTCTGGGATCAAAGGAACTGCATACGGCAATGGCAAAGCTCGGCGCGCTCTACCGGCTCACGCCAACCGTCTGGCTTCTTCGCTCCAGCAGTTCACCCGGCACAATTCGCAACGAGCTTGTCCCTCACATTGCCCGCACTGACCGCCTGTTTGTGGTCGACGCTGACCAGGGCCGCACAGCATGGTTCAATTTGGGGCCGGAAGCCGACGCTCAAGTCCGAAAACTATGGCACCCCGGGATAGAAAATAGCTGATAAGTCCACTTTCAGAACGTGACAGAGCCAAGCCACTCCAGCTAGTTTGCTCCAAAGTTATTGACGGAGCCAAAGCCCCAATGGACTTACAGGAGACTACCGCGGACCGCGCCTTTCGGGACGAAGTGCGTGCCTTCATTGCCGCCAACTTGCCCAAAGACCTGAGGGATAAATCGGAAGCCGGCTTCCGCATGCACGTCGCCGACGGTCAGCGCTGGCACAAGATACTCGCCAGCCATGGTTGGGGTGCGCCGGGTTGGCCCAAAGAAATCGGTGGCTGCGGCTGGGAGCACGGGCGCCAGTATATTTGGGAAGAAGAGATGGCCCTCGCAGGCTGTCCGCCCTTGTCGCCTTTTGCCGTGAAGATGGTCGGTCCTGTGATCGCAGCTTTTGGAACGCCGGAGCAGAAAGCGCGCTTCTTGCCATCAGCCGCCAATGGTGAACATCTCTGGTGTCAGGGCTACTCGGAACCCAACGCCGGTTCCGACCTCGCGACCCTGCGCACAATGGCGGTGCAACACGGGAGCAACTACGTCGTCAACGGAGTGAAAATCTGGAATTCCTACGGCCACCAGGCCGACTGGATGTTCGCGTTGGTTCGCACATCGACTGCCGGCAAGTCGCAGGAAGGCATTACTGTCCTGCTCATCGACATGAAGTCGAAGGGCATCTCCCACCGCCCGATTATCACCATTGATGGTTCGCACATCTTGAACGAAGTGCGTTTCGACAATGTTGAAGTGCCGCTCGACAATCGTATCGGCGAGGAAAACAAGGGCTGGACCTATGCCAAGTTCCTGCTCGGCAACGAGCGTGCGCTGATCGCACAGATATCGCAGTCGACCAAGCTGGTGCGCCAAATCAAAAAGGTGGGTCTTCAGGAATTGACCGATGGTGGAAAGCTCATCGACGAAAGCGACTTTCGCGCCAAGCTCGCTACCATTGAAGTCGAACTCGAAGCGCTGCGAGTCACCAATCAGCGCGTTCTGTTCGAAGCCAAGGCAGGTTCGGCAGGCAACGGCGGCGCAATTTTGAAGTCGAAGGGCACATTCATCAGTCAAGCTCTCAGTGAACTCCTACTGGAAGCTGTGGGTTATTAATCCGTCAATAAGTATATTCATTTTCTTCTTGACGTTGTGAATCGGAAATGATTCTTTGAGCGTATGAGAAAAGATGACGCACGCAAACTCGATCACCAGACGCTCGAAGCTCTACGC
>JAWXBO010000040.1:0-5221 GCA_034440175.1 Alphaproteobacteria bacterium | reverse complement strand
GCCTTCACGTCCTGGCCGACATGCGCATTGATCGACACCACCAGTCCCGGCATCGGACACAGCAAAAACTTCGACGTATCAGCCGCAGGCTTGACCAGCATGTGCGCCCCCAACGCCGCCACGCGCGGCCGCCGCACACTGATCGACGCCGAAGCGCCGCGATGCACGACGCGGTAGGTGTCGAGCTTGCGTGCCACCTGCATCGCCACCGCCAGCCCCGCAACCTCGCCGACAAAAACATGCTCACCCGGTTTCCAGGCGCTCTCGACCTCAACCATGCGCGAGGTCTTGCCGTCGCCCAGCCGCACCGCCACCACATCGCGTCCCTCAGTCATGGTCTTGACCAGAAACACGTCCGCCGCATTCAGACTGACCGTCCACTCTTTGGGCACCAGCGCTACGCCGTTGACCTGGCCGCTGATTTTGCGCCGGCGCTCTTCCTCGCGCAAATGCATGAACACCGCCACCGACGCCATCCGGTCTTTCAGTTCGCCCGTCAGTTCGGCGCCCGTAAAGCCGCCCGGAAATTCCTCCGCAATGAAGTTCGTCGTCAGCCTGCCCGCGCGAAAACGCTCATGCGTCATCACCGCTTGCAGGAACGGAATGTTGTGCCGGATGCCGTCGATGTGAAAATGGTCCAGCGCGTCGGCCATCACATCGATCGCCTGCTCGCGCGTGGCGGCGTGCGAACACAGTTTGGCGATCATGGGGTCATAATAAATCGAAATCTCGCCGCCTTCATAGACGCCCGTGTCATTGCGAATAGTCTTGCCGCCGGCCGCGCCCTCGACAGGCGGGCGATAGCGCACCAGCCGCCCGGTCGACGGCAGGAAATTCCGGTAGGGATCCTCGGCATAGATGCGGCTTTCGACCGCCCAGCCTTTCAGTTTCACGTCGTCCTGGCGCAGCGCAAGCTTCTCGCCCGCCGCCACCCTGATCATCTGCTCGACCAGATCAATGCCTGTCACCAATTCAGTGACAGGATGCTCAACCTGCAGCCGCGTGTTCATCTCCAGGAAAAAGAAATTGCGTTCGCGGTCGACAATGAACTCAACCGTGCCCGCGCTTTCGTATTGCACAGCCTTGGCCAGCGCCACTGCCTGCGCCCCCATTGCCGCGCGCGTCTTCTCGTCGAGGAACGGCGAGGGCGCCTCCTCGATGACCTTTTGATGGCGCCGCTGGATCGAACACTCCCGCTCGCCCAGATGGATCACAGTACCGTGCTTGTCGCCCAGCACCTGGATCTCGATGTGCCGTGGTTCGGTGATGTATTTTTCGATGAACAACCGGTCATCGCCAAACGACGCCTTGGCTTCGTTTTGCGAGGACTGCATCGCCTGCGCCAACTCGCCTTCGTTCCAAACGATGCGCAAGCCCTTGCCGCCACCGCCGGCCGACGCCTTGACCATCACCGGATAGCCGATCTCGCCCGCGATCCGCGCCCCGTCCTTCACATCCTTGATCTCGCCGATAAAGCCCGGCACGCAACTGACCTTGGCTTTCACGGCGAGTTTCTTCGACTCGATCTTGTCGCCCATCGCGGCTATGGCGTGAATATTCGGCCCGATAAAAGCTATACCGGCCTTGGCCAGCGCCTCGGCAAACGCCGTGCGCTCCGACAGAAATCCATAGCCCGGATGCACAGCCTCAGCGCCCGTCCACTCGCACGCTTCAAGGATTTTTTCGATCGACAAATACGATTGCGCCGACGCGGCAGGCCCGATTGGCATCGCCTCATCCGCCATCTCGACATGCAGCGCCGTGACATCGGCCTCGGAATAAACCGCTACAGTCTTGATACCCATCCGGCGCGCCGTCTTGATAATGCGGCAGGCAATCTCGCCACGATTGGCTATGAGGATTTTTTTGAACATCAGTTGTTTCGCACTCTCACAGCGGAATGTTGTCGTGTTTTTTCCACGGCATCTCGACGCGCTTGTTGCGCAAGCTGCGCAAGCCGCGCGCGATGCGCCGCCTGGTGCCGTGGGGCATTATCACTTCGTCAAGATAGCCCCGCTGAGCCGCGACGAACGGATTCAAGAACCGCTCCTCGTATTCCTTCGTGCGCTCCGCGATCTTTGCCGGATCATTGATGTCGGCCCTGAATATAATTTCAACCGCGCCTTTCGCCCCCATCACCGCGATCTGCGCTGTCGGCCAGGCATAGTTGATATCGGCCCGCATATGCTTGGACGCCATGACATCATAGGCGCCGCCAAAGGCCTTGCGCGTGATGCAGGTGATCTTGGGCACCGTCGCCTCGGTAAACGCAAACAGCAATTTCGCGCCGTGCTTGATCAGGCCGCCATACTCCTGAGCAGTACCCGGCAAAAATCCCGGCACATCCACAAACGTCACCAGCGGAATACCAAAGCAGTCGCAGAAGCGCACAAACCGCGCCGCCTTGCGGCTGGCGTCGCTATCCAGCACGCCCGCCAGCATCATCGGCTGGTTTGCGACGAACCCCACCGTCGAACCCTCAATCCGGCCGAACCCGGTGATGATATTCTTGGCGAAGTTTTCCTGGATCTCGAAGAAGTCGCCCTCATCGGCAACCTTCAGGATCAGCTCCTTCATGTCATAGGGCTTGTTCGGATTGGCGGGCACCAGCGTGTCGAGCGAAAGATCATCGCGATCCACCTCTTGAAAGCTCGGCCAACTGGGCGGCCCTTCGCGATTGGACGACGGCAAAAAATCAATCAGCCGCCGCATCTGCAACAAACACTCGATGTCATTGTCGAAGGCCCCGTCGGCGATCGATGATTTTGTCGTATGAACCCGCGCCCCGCCCAGTTCCTCAGCCGACACCACTTCATTCGTGACCGTCTTGACCACATCCGGTCCGGTCACAAACATGTAGGACGTATCGCGCACCATAAAGATGAAATCCGTCATCGCCGGCGAATAGACATCGCCCCCCGCGCACGGGCCCATGATAACGCTGATCTGCGGGATGACGCCCGACGCCAGCACGTTCTCGGCGAAAACCTCGCCATAGCCCGCCAGCGCGTCGACGCCTTCCTGGATGCGCGCCCCGCCCGCATCAAAGACGCCGATCACAGGCGCACCGTTGCGCAGTGCCATTTTCTGAATCTTGACGATCTTCTGGGCATGCGCTGCCGACAGCGAACCGCCAAACACCGTAAAGTCCTTGACGAACAAATAGACCAACCGCCCGTTCACGGTGCCCCAACCGGTGACAACACCGTCACCGGGAATGCGATTGGCTTCCATGCCAAAGTCGGTCGAGCGGTGTTCGACAAACGTGTCGAACTCTTCAAACGACCCCTCGTCGAGGAATATCTCCAGCCGCTCACGCGCCGTCAGCTTGCCGCGGGCGTGCTGCGCCTCAATCCGCTTCTCGCCGCCGCCCATGTAGGCCGCAGCACGGCGCCGCTCAAGCTCACGAATAATCTCGTGCATGAATTTCAGTCCCCAGCAGCCCGGCCTGGGCATGACTCGTCGCGCCTAATCTGCACAGTTCAGCCCCCCACGCAATGGCGGAAATCTGGCTTTTCCAGCGCCTAATCGTTCAACAGATCAAGGTACTGCCGCGCCGCCCTGAGTTCCTCCAGCCGCCGGGCCCGCACACCCTCGGCCTCCGCATCACGGCCCCAACGCTCGGCCTGAAACTCTTCATCGACTTGCGACGCAGCGAACGCCTCGTCCGCCGTCAACGCCCCCGCCAGAAACGCCAAGCCCAGAACTGCCGATCCTGTAATCGTGACACCAGTGTGCAGTGCCGTTAGCCTAAAATCATCAAGTGCGGCGATTGCGGAACGTATTTGTAAAATTGGGCCAGGCATTTGCTCGGTGTGAACGATCCCAGTCGCCACGGCTAAGTCGGCGCCAAGGGTCCGCGCCGCCCATTTCAACCAATGATCCCATACCGCAGACTGCCGCTGCACCAGCGCTTCCGGCGCTTCAGCCCGGTAACACAGCAAATCGCTGCCCGCAAAGCTCGCCAACTCGTCGATGACGTCCTCGCGATGAACAGCCACACGATCCAACGCTGTGTTCAGCGCCTTGGTGAGCTGCATGCGGCCAAGATCGATGAGCGGCCCCTGTTCCCGCCACTCCGCAGCGATGCCCTTGGCCAATGCCAGAGTTGGCGAGCTCATCGTCCGGCCGCCAGGCGTCTTGACGGGCTTGCCGTCCAGCAATACTGCGAATCCTTCGCCTTCAGCATTGACGTCCACGGTTTTGTAGAAACGCTTTGTACCTCGCTTCACAGCGCTAAGCCCAACGGCCAGATACTACACATCCCCCCATCGTCTGCAGCAGCTACGCTGCGCAGCCACTTCCCCCGCAAGCGGGGGCAGACAGCAGATTTTCTCTCTGCCCCCGCTTGCGGGGGAAGTGGCTGCGCGCCGTCAGGCGCTGCAGACGATGGGGGGACGTGGCCAGCCTCAAAGCTCATTTTCTCCGCCTATTCGCCTTCAAATCCGACAGCCCATCATGGTCACCCAGCTTACGCTTGGGCGGGTTCTGCCATAGACCTTCGCCGATTTCCTTGTTGCGTTTCGGGTGCAACGGATAAAAGCACTTCGAACGGCGCCGCGAGGCCTCCCCAACCGTGATCAGCCGTACAGGTTGATCGGTATTGTTGATGAAACAATGGGCAATCCCGGTTCGATCCGGAAAACCAACACCGCAGCCTTCGCGCAAGCGGTGAAGCGTGCCGTCGATCCAGACATCCGGCTCACCCTCAACGACATAGACAAATTCCTCCTCGTCGAATTCCGCATGCGGCCACGAGGTCCGCCGGCCTGGCTGAAGCAGATCATGGCCAACGCCAATACGCGTCAGGCCCAGCGCCACGCTCAGATGCGACCACACCGCCATCAACTCGTCATCGCCCGGATAGTGCGAATTGTCTTTCGCCATGGTCTTCCAGCCGGCAACGCAGGGCGGTTTGCGCTTGGTGATGCCAGCCTTTAGCGAAGGCCGCCCACGCACAGCGTCGGGAAGCCCGTCATGCGGCCCCAGTCTGCGCTTGGGCGGCTCAGCCCAAAGCTTGTCGCTTTTCGTCAGCCAGCTATCCATTTCACGCGTCAGCGGAAAGTGTATCCTGGAATTGTAACGCGACGCTTCGCCAATCGTCAGCATACGGACAGGTTCAGTTGTATTGTTGATCAGACAATGGGCCATGCCGTCACGTCCCGGCCAGCCCGCAGCTTCACCCGCTTTCATCCGGTAGAGGTGGCCGTCAACCCAAAGG
>JAWXBO010000039.1:0-3616 GCA_034440175.1 Alphaproteobacteria bacterium | reverse complement strand
CTTCCCACTTGTCGACGTGGGGGTTGATCTCGGTGTCGATGAAGCGGATCAGCGAGCGGCGGAGTTCTTCGTGTTGGGGTGTCAGTTTCATTCGGTCACCTTATACAAATGCGCTCGCTGCCAAAACGGCAACCCCGGCGTAGAAGAGATAGAGCGCAAAATTGAACGCCAGACCGCGGCGGACTCTCAAACTGTACACTAGCCGGAACTGTGCCTGATCGTCGTCTGCGGGCGCTCGCGGCCACACCGACCGCAGGTTTGAGGCTAGAAGCAGGCAGGATGTGGTCAGTAAGACGAGCGCGACCGAGCTCAAAATGCGCGGCAAGCCTGATTGAAGGGCAAAGAGCGCAACAGCAATGAATATCGAGTCGGCCTGAAGCAAGGCCGCCGACTTATTGGTGATGTGCTCGATGCCAGTGGCGAAGCCTGCGATGTTGCGCTTGTCGTCGAGATGGCCGATCCGCGCGGCCATATCCGCTTCGCGCGCGGACTTGGAAAGCGGCACATCGAAAATGCGATCGAGCAGTTGTGACATGTTAGTTCTTTTGCATGAGAGTGAGCTCGGGTGGTGTGATACTCATTCATTCAAACTTTGTCATGGCCCGGCTTGCCCCGGCCAACCAAAAGTCTCGCGCCTTCGCGGTGAATTCTGCCTCTCACGCGCACCGACGTGCGCGTACTGGGTGGCCGGGACAAGCCCGACCATGACGGCTGGGGAGCATCACCCCTTTGGCTTTGAGGTCATGGCGAGCATCAGGCGGTAGATGATCCAGACCGGCAGCACCACGATGGCGCCCAGGGCCGCGTAGCGCCAGCTCCAGTTGATGGCGTCGATGGTCATTTGCCAGACGCGCTGGATGGTGGTGCCGAACTCGCGCCAGAGGTCCATCGGGTCGATGCCGAAGATTGCGAAGATCAGGCCCACGATCACCGAGAGAAGCGCCAGCTTCATCAAGGTGGGTACGATTGGTCCGCCGAATATTTTGTCCACGTCAAGTACTCCTGTCACTCACTTGGGAAGTTCAATCATCGATTGGCCCTATGGCTTCACCGGTGGCGACAAACCAGAGCAGCAGCAAAACTGCTGAAGCCAAAAAGAACAAGTACGACACAAATTTTGTATCATTGCTGTTCCTGAGCGCAAGTCCCACGCCAGCGAGCAAGCAGAGAAGACCTATGCCGATCGGAAAAGCTGCAAAGTCAACGACTCCGGCGGAACCGATTTGAACGTGTTCAGATGCGAGGCGCAGAAAATTTCGAAACATACCAGTGACCCATACCCAAGCCATCAAACCAGATAGCAAGAGTAGGTCGTACAGACTGAACAGGGTTGTTCGAAGCATCACATTCTCGCTACGCCGAACGAGTTCGGCCTGAGTCTACGTTCGTCCGCTTCTTTGCAGATGTCCAGGCACATGGCGAGCACGCGTCTGGTGTCTCTGGGGTCGATGATACCATCGTCCCATAGTCTTGCGGTGGCGAATAATGCGGTGGATTCCGCGGCGTAGGTGTCGACGATGTGCTTGGCCGTGGCGTCCATGGCCTTCATGTCTGGCTCGCGGCCGGCCCGTCTGGCGCCGTCTTCGGCGATGATGGTCATGACTTTGGCCGCTTGTTCGCCGCCCATGACCGAAATACGGTTGTTGGGCCAGGCAAAGATAAATCTGGGATCGAAGGCGCGTCCGCACATGCCGTAATTACCCGCGCCAAATGAGGCGCCAATATGGAGGGTGAGCTTGGGGACTGCGGCATTGGTCACAGCCTGGATCATTTTCGAGCCATGCTTGACGATGCCGCCGCGCTCGGCCTCGGTGCCCACG
Organism: Alphaproteobacteria bacterium; assembly: GCA_034440175.1. Taxonomy (GTDB): domain Bacteria; phylum Pseudomonadota; class Alphaproteobacteria; order Micropepsales; family Micropepsaceae; genus SZUA-430. The sequence goes on along the minus strand of JAWXBO010000039.1, from coordinate 1,796 downwards.
ATGTAGCCGGTGGTGTTTTGCAGGAAGATGATGGGAATGCCTGACTGGTCGCAGAGCTGGATGAACTGTGCGGCCTTGACGGCGCCTGCGGTGTCGATGGGACCGTTGTTGCCGATGATGCCGACCGTGTGGCCTTCGATGGCGGCGTGGCCACAGACGGTGTGGGGGCCGTAGTCGGATTTGAAGTCGAGCCAGTCCGAGCCGTCGGCGATGCGGGCGATAACCTCGCGCACGTCGTAGGGTTTGCGATAGTCGAGGGGCACGACGGAGAGCAGTTCTTCGGTGTCGTAGTTCGGTTCTTTGTAGGTGCGTTTGGGTTGTGGGGTGGCCCAGCCGATTTTGGCGAGGATTTCGCGACCGATGCGGATGCCGTCGCGGTCGTCTTCGGCCATGTATTCGGCGAGGCCTGAAACTTGAGAGTGAAGCTCGGCGCCGCCGAGTTCTTCGTCGGTGGCGATTTCGCCGGTGGCGGCTTTCAGCAATGGCGGTCCTGCGAGGAAAATCTTGGAGCGCCCACGCACAACGACAACATAGTCGCTCAGGCCCGTTTGATAGGCGCCCCCTGCGGTCGAGGAGCCGTGAACGACGGCGATGACCGGGATGCCCTGTTTCGACAGCCTGGCCAGATTGGCGAAGGAGCGTCCGCCGCGCACGAACATTTCGGCCTGACGCAGGAGGTTGGCGCCCGCGCTCTCGATCAGTTGGATGTAAGGCAATTTGTTTTCGAGCGCGATGGCCTGCGAGCGAAGGTTTTTGTCGACGCCCATCGGCGTGGCCGATCCGCCCTTGATGCCCGCGTCGCTGGCGTTGATCACGACGCGAGCGCCGGACACGGTGCCGATGCCGGTGATGTTACCGCCGCCGCTGGCGTTATCGGCGCCGTCGTCGTCGTGCATATTGAGGCCCACCAGCGTCGATAGTTCGATGAAGGGTGTGCCGCGGTCGAGGAGAAGATCGACACGGTCGCGGGGAAGGAGTTGTCCGCGTTCGGCGAATTTCCTGGCGGACTTGGCTGAGTTTGCGCGGACCTTGGCTTCAAGGGCGCGAACTTCGGCCAGCAGTTTGAGGTGGCCTTCGCGGTTGGCGCGGGCGAGGCCGGAGTTGAGGTCGGCCTGGGATTCGAAGGTGGTCATGGAAGGGTTACTCGGAAGAAGGCTGTCTGACAGCGCATCATCGGCATCGCGCGCGCAAAACGCAATCACCCCTCTCGCGTCCAAATTCTGGAAGGGAGAGGCTGCTGGAAATATTCGTGCCTGACAGTTTGAGGTAATACCTGTGGCCCAAGGAATTGATACGAGAGTGTGGGCTGCGTTCCCATCCCATGTCGGACTTCCCCCCACCCCCTGCGAGCCACAAGTGCTGCGCAGGGACTTGCCCCCGCAAGCGGGGGAAGACACCAGATTTTCTGTCTGCCCCCGCACTTGCGGGGGAAGTGGCTGCGCAGCTCTTGCTGCTGCAGACGATGGGGGCTTTGCCGCGGGCGCGGATCGGAAATTATGGTCCTTGGTGTATGAGCCCGGGTGTCAGGATTGCAAATCCCGCAACAAATGGCGAACGTTAAGGATGGTTGGTGGTCGACGGAGTGGGTGGGGGCGGTTAAATTCGGGGCGGTTAAACCCCGGGGGCCCTTTCGTGACATTTCGAATTTTTGCGGCGGTTTTGGTTTTGTTGATGGCCGGTGTTGCGGTTGCGGCTCCTGAGGTTCGCCGGGTTGAGCGCGGGAATTTGGTGCTGGAGAATATTCCTGACACGCCGGTGTGGATGCGCGAGCGGTTGCGACTTTATCAAGCGGCGCG
>JAWXBO010000038.1:0-14506 GCA_034440175.1 Alphaproteobacteria bacterium | reverse complement strand
TACCAGGTGATCGCGTAGCTCAGGTGATTGTCGGGGATGGTGGTGATTGACGCCAGCGGTTCCGGGCCGCCGGGTGTGCGCGAGGTGGCTTCAAAAATGTGCGGCGTTTTGAGGGTGATGGCGAGGGCTTTTGCGATGGCGGTGCTGTTGCGGGTGTAAAAAATGCGGTTCACCTCATCGGGCTGCGGGGTGAATGCGGACGGCTTGGCCGGGCGTTGCAGGACACCTTCGATTTCGATTTGTTCGGGCGGTTGGCCCTGTTGGCGGGTTTGCGGATCGCGCTGGTTCTTTGCCACCCAGCCGCGATCAACCAGTATGGTGTCACCGGAAAATAGATTGAAGGGCGTAATGACCTTGAAACCGGATTGCGTGGGACCGCGGTCTGTGCGTGCGGCAAAGACATAGACTTCGCGCGCGTGATCGAACTGGCCCACGGCTAAGGCCTTGCGAAACGCGGCGTAGTCACCGGTGGGGAGCAGGATTTCAATGGGAGCCGGCGGTGCCGCCTGGCGCGAAGCGATCTGGGCGAGGAACAGATGCTTCTCCGCCCGGCGCTGCAGTTGCCAAGTGCCGAGGGTCAACAGAATGGCGAGGGCCACCAGGGTTGCAACTGTCAATCCTGGGAGAGGGCGAAACATGGCTAGGGACCAGCTGTCATTGAAGAGTGAGTGGCGGCGCGAAAATTACTCACGGCGCCCTTCGCCGGATTGGTTGCGGTATTGCAGGGCGAAGAGGGTGGCCTTGAAGGGGGGTAACAGGGCAAGGCAGGTGGCGATGGTCAGCGGACCCCAGATGAGGGCGTGAACCCAGAGCGGCGGCGCGAAGTTGATCTCGACCGCCATGGCACTGGCAACGATGAAGGCGCCCGCGACGAGCACAACAAAGACCGCCGGTCCGTCGCCTGAGTCGGCGAAACTGTAGTCGAGCGCGCAGACGGTGCAGCGCGGCGCGATCTTGAGGTAGCCCGCATAAAGTGTACCCAAGCCACAGCGGGGACAGCGGCACAGCAACCCCGACTGCCACAACGGGGCTGCACGCAACTGTCCCATTCTTCACCTGTGTTTTACTGAACGCGTATTAGTGGCCGCCCGGAAGGTGGGCGCCTTCGCCCAGGACGTAAATCGAGACGAAGAGGAACAGCCAGACGACATCGACGAAGTGCCAGTACCAGGCGGCTGCTTCAAAACCGAAATGGCGCTCGGGCGTGAAGTGTCCGGCGCGGGCGCGGAAGAAGCAGACGATCAGGAAGATCGTACCGACGATGACGTGGAAGCCGTGAAAGCCGGTCGCCATGAAGAATGTCGCGCCATAAATGTTGCCGGCGAAACCGAAACCGGCGTGCGTGTATTCGTAGGCCTGCACGGCGGTGAAGGTCAGGCCCAGCAGGATTGTGAGTGCCAGGCCGTTGACGGCGCCGCGCTGATTGCCGGTCTGGACGGCGTGATGCGCCCAGGTAACGGTCGTGCCGGAGGTGAGCAAGATCAGGGTGTTCAGAAGCGGCAAGTGCCAGGGATCGAAGGTTGCGATATTCGCAGGAGGCCACGCGGAAAGATTGACATCGGCTGGGAACAGGGCGGCGTTGAAATAGGCCCAGAACCAGGCAACGAAGAACATCACTTCCGAGGCGATGAACAGGATCATGCCGTAACGCAGGCCCAGTTTGACCACCGGAGTGTGGTCACCGCGCACGACGGACTCTTTCACGACATCACGCCACCAGCCGATGAAGGTGTAACCCAAAAGCGCAAATCCCAAGAGCAGCATCCACGGTCCGGCCAGCACGCCAAACAGCGGTGGTGCACCCTTAAGCGTCTGGAAATAGGCGATGGCGCCTACGGCTGCCAAAAATGCGGCGACCGAGCCGATGATCGGCCACGGGCTGGGATCGACCAGGTGGTAGTCGTGCTTTACGGGTTCGTTTGCCATGGTTCGACCTCTGGACGCTTAGGGTGTTTTGACTTCGGCGATTTTTTGGGCGCCGTCTTTTACGGGAAAGAATGTGTAGGACAAGGTTACGGTGCGAACGTCCCTGGTTTCGGGATCCGTGGCGATTGCGGGGTCAATGAAAAACGAGACGCCCAAATTCGCCGACTGTCCGGCTTTCAACGGTTGACGGGTAAAGCAGAAGCACTGAATTTTGTTGAAGTATTGTGCCGCCTTGAGCGGCGTGACGTTGAAGGTCGCGGTGCCCACGTCGTCCGTCGTGCTGAGGTTTTTGGCGTGAAAGTTGGTCAGGCTGTTGGCGCCCAGCTGTACACGCATCGAAACGCGGTCCGGGCGAAATTCCCACGCCAAATTCTGGCCGGTGTTGGCATCGAAGCGGACTTCGATTGTCTGGCTGGAGGTTTGGGCGGATGCAGCGCTGAATATGCGCGGCGTGCCGGCAAAGCCCGTGGCCTGGCAGAAGATGCGATAGAGCGGCACCGAGGCGTAGGTCAGGCCGATCATGCCTGCGAATACGGCAAGGCAGATGAGGAGAACGCGGTCGTTGCGGTCAATCTTGTGCAGCATCACAGTGGCCTTGCCGCGATATTGCCACCGAGCTTGACGATGGTAACGATGAACACCAGCGCCACGAAGGCCAACAACAATCCCGCCACCGTCCAATTGCGTTGGCTGAGTTTGCGTTTCTCTTCGGGGGTGAGGTTCATTGAGGCGCGAAGCCGGTCAACCGCTCAACGGCCAAAGCGGTAAAGACGGCGAAGAGGTAGAAAATCGAGAAAGCAAACAGCCGGAGGGCGGCGTTGCGTTCGTGCGCGGGAGAGGCGCGCCAGAGGATCAGCGCAAAGCCTATGTAGGCAACGCTGAGGGTTGCTGTGAGCGCGCCGTAAACGATCCCAGTCAGCCCCATCGACCAAGGCGCGAGCGCCACGACTGAGAGCAATACCGAATACATGAGAATTTGATTGCGGGTTTCTTGCGAGCCTTTGACGACCGGCAGCATCGGCACCTTGGCGCGCGCGTAGTCTTCGCTGCCCGCCAGGGCCAGCGCCCAAAAATGCGACGGCGTCCAGATGAAAATGAGTGCGAACAGCAGCCATGGCAGCGTGTCAAAGGCGTTGCCGGTGACCGCGGCCCAGCCGATCACCGGAGGGAGGGCGCCTGCAGCGCCGCCGATGACGATGTTTTGCACCGTCAGGCGCTTCAGCCACATGGTGTAGACGAAAAGATAGAAGGCAATGGTTGCCGCCAATAGAATGGCTGGGACGTAACCAACCAGGAATGCCATCGTAAAGACACTGAAGGCGGCCAGGGTCGTTCCGAATTCGAGTGCGCCCTGGCGGCTGATGAGGCCCGCCGGAATGGGCCTTGTGCGGGTGCGGGTCATGATGGCGTCGATGTCTGCATCGAACCATTGGTTCAGAGCACCCGCGGCCCCTGCCCCAACCGCGATGCACAGCAAAGCCGTTGCCGCGAGCAAGGGATGGATGGCGCCAGGGGCTGCGATCATGCTGGCGAGTGCCGTGAACACCACAAGTGACATCACCCGCGGCTTGAGCAGCGCCAGATAATCGGCGGGGCCCGCGAGTGATGGGCGAGATGGCGTGTCGATGGTGGTCAATGCCCGTGACCTTTCTCGGAGATTTTCGGCAGGGTGTTGAACTGATGGAACGGTGGTGGTGAGGGCAGCGTCCATTCCAGAGTCGTGGCGCCCACGCCCCACGGATTGGCCGCTACTTTGCGCTTGGACATGAACATCTCGATGATGACTGCCAAGAACACCAAGGTGGCGAACGCCGAGATGAACGAGCCAATTGAGGAGACGTAGTTCCAATAGGCGTAGGCGTCAGGGTAGTCGACATAGCGGCGCGGCATGCCGGCCATCCCCAGGAAATGCTGCGGGAAGAAGGTAATGTTGACGCCCACGAATGTCAGCCAGAAGTGGGCTTGGCCCAAGTACTCGTTGTACTGATAGCCCCACATTTTGCCGGACCAATAATAGAAGCCGGCAAAAATGGCGAAGACGGCGCCGAGTGAGAGCACATAGTGGAAGTGGGCTACGACATAATAGGTGTCATGAAGCGCGGTATCGATGCCCGAGTTGGCGAGCACCACGCCGGTGACACCGCCGACTGTGAACAGGAAGATGAAACCGATAGCCCAGAGCATCGGCGTCTTGAACTCGATCGAACCACCCCACATGGTGGCGATCCAGGAGAATATCTTGATGCCGGTTGGCACGGCGATGACCATGGTGGCGGCGAGGAAGTAGGCCTCGGTGTTGACGCCCATGCCGACCGTGTACATGTGGTGGGCCCAGACGACGAAGCCGATGGCGCCAATCGACACCATCGCATAGGCCATGCCGAGATAGCCAAACACCGGCTTTTTCGAGAAGGTCGAGACGATCTGGCTGACCATGCCGAAGCCCGGAAGGATGAGAATGTAAACCTCGGGGTGGCCGAAGAACCAGAACAGATGCTGGTACAAAATCGGGTCGCCGTTGCCTGCGGGATCGAAGAATGTCGTGCCGAAATTGCGGTCGGTCAGAAGCATCGTGATGGCGCCAGCCAGGACCGGCAGCGACAGCAGCAGCAGGAACACGGTCACCAAAATCGACCAGACAAACAGCGGCATGCGGTGCAGGGTCATGCCCGGCGCGCGCATATTGAAGATGGTGGTGATGAAGTTGATGGCGCCCAGGATCGACGAGGCACCGGCGAGATGGATCGAGAGAATGGCGAAGTCCATCGCCGGACCCGGCGAACCGCTGGTCGATAAGGGCGCATAGAGCGTCCAGCCACCTCCCACGCCATGACCGCCGCTATCGCCCTCAACGAACATCGAGATGATCAGCATCAGGAACGAGAAGGGCAGCAGCCAGAACGAGATGTTGTTCATGCGCGGGAACGCCATGTCGGGCGCCCCGATCATCAGCGGCACGAACCAATTGCCGAAGCCACCGATCATGGCAGGCATGACCATAAAGAAGATCATGATCAGCGCGTGGGCGGTGACGAAGGCGTTGAACATGTGTTCGTTGCCGGTGAAGTACTGCACGCCCGGGTCCATCAATTCCATGCGCATGCCGATCGACAGCGCGCCGCCAATCAACCCCGCGAAAATGGCGAAGACGATGTACATGGTGCCGATGTCTTTGTGGTTCGTCGAATAGACGTAGCGGCGCCAGCCCGTCGGATTTGGATGGTGGTCGTGGGCGTCAGCGTGAGGGGCGGTCGCCATAGGTCTTAAACTCCCAATTATTTAGCGTGACGCGAGCGCGTTGGTGGCGCCGTCGAGCTTTGCCGATGTTTTCTTTTGTGCAACCCATTCGTCAAAGCGTTCCTGACTGACGACTTCAACGGCGATGGGCATATAGGCATGTCTTGAACCACAAAGTTCAGAGCACTGGCCGTAAAATACACCTTCGCGGTTGGCTTTGAACCAGGTTTCGTTGAGTTTTCCAGGAACGGCGTCGATTTTCGCGCCGAAGGCCGGAATGGTCCAGGCATGGATGACGTCGGTCGAGGTGACGATGACGCGAACCACGGTGTTGACCGGAACAACCACGCGTCCGCCTTCCTTGACGGCCAGCAGGCGCGGTTCACCGGCGGCCTTGGCCTCGGCATCCGAGGCCATTTCGGCCAATTCTATTTCAATACCCTGGTCGGGATATTCGTATGACCAATTCCACTGGTGGCCGATGGCCTTGACCGTCAGTGCGTAATCGGGCGGAACGACCTCCCCCTGGTAAAGCAACCGGATTGAAGGCACGGCGATCAAACCAAGAATAACCACCGGAACTACGGTCCAAATGACTTCGATCAGTGTGTTGTGCGACCAGTTTGCAGGCTTTGGGTTTGCCTTGGAATTGTAACGTACGATCACCCAGAGCAAGAGCCCCATGACGAACAAGGTGATGATCGTAATGATGACCATCACGAATTCATGGAAGTCCGAAATATCCTGCATATGATCGGTGGCCGCTTTCATGTGCCACACTTGGGCATCGACTGCGGAGCCGCCCTCAGTGGGTTCGGCCCAACTGGACGCGGTGACCAGGAACGACGCGCTGAGCGCCGCCAGACTCGTGATTGTGTTTCGCAAGTATGCGCGCATGCGCTTCAACAGCCCCGTTTCGCCCGAGTGAATAGAAGACGCCAAGGAGAATCGCTCCTTCGCGCCAGACATGATGGCAATTTTAGAGGACGGGATTTAGCGGTGGACACCGTATGGCGTCTTTGCGACCATATGCCACAAGATACACGCGACCGTCGATTGACTCACACCATGGTGCGTCTAGTTTCCGGTCCACCCCGTCTCTCACTGCGAGCCCCTCATGACCTCCGCCACCGATTTATTCTTCACGCAAGCGGGCCTCAACCGGCCAGAAGTCGAGCGAATTGTTGGCGATGCGCTGAAGGGCGCCGACGACGGCGAGTTGTTTCTTGAGTACCGGTTGTCGGAAAGTTTTGTCTTTGACGACGGACGGATGAAATCTGCCAGCTTCGATACGACGCAGGGGTTTGGACTGCGCGCGGTGGCGGGAGAGGCGATCGGGTTCGCGCATGCCTCTGAGCTTAGCGAGGCGGCGATCAAGCGCGCCGCCGATGCGGTGCAGGCCGTCAAGAGCGGGCACACGGGCTCATGGGCCGCGGGCCCTTCGCGCACCAACGTCAAACTCTATTCCGACGCCAACCCGATCGAGACCACACCTTTTGAGGTGAAGACAAAGCTGCTGGCGGACATCGATGCCTATGCGCGGAAGAAAGATCCCCGCGTGCGCCAGGTGTCGTGTTCGCTTTATGGCGAGTGGCAGGCCGTGGAGATCATGCGCCCGGACGGGATGACGGTGCGCGATGTGCGGCCCCTGGTGCGGTTGAATGTGTCGATTGTGGCCGGCGAAGGCGACCGGCAGGAATCGGGCTCGCACGGGATGGGTGGACGGACGTCGCTTGATTTCTATCTGAAGACTGAGACCTGGCAGGGCGCCGTCGATGAGGCGTTGCGGCAGGCTCTGGTGAATTTACAGTCGGTGCCGGCGCCTGCGGGCGTGATGCAGGTGGTGCTGGGGCCGGGGTGGCCTGGAATACTGTTGCACGAGGCGATCGGGCATGGGCTCGAGGGCGACTTCAACCGCAAAAAGACCAGCGCCTTTTCCGGCCTGCTGGGTGAGCGCGTGGCGTCGCCCGGCGTGACTGTTGTGGACGACGGCACGATGGAGTCGCGGCGTGGGTCGTTGTCGGTTGATGATGAGGGGACACCGACCGGGCGCACGGTGCTGATCGAAGACGGAATCCTGAAGGGTTATTTGCAAGACCGGCAGAACGCGCGGTTGATGGGCATGAAGGCCACCGGCAATGGGCGGCGGCAGTCCTATGGCTGCTCGATCATGCCGCGGATGACGAACACGTTCATGATGGCAGGCTCGCACGATCCGGCCGAAATTCTGTCGAGTGTGAAGAATGGGCTTTATGCGGTGAACTTTGGCGGCGGCCAGGTCGATATCACCAACGGCAAGTTCGTGTTTTCCTGCACCGAGGCCTATCGGATCGAGAACGGCAAAGCCGGAGCGCCGGTCAAAGGTGCGACGCTCATCGGCAACGGGCCCGACGCGCTGACGCGGGTGAAGATGATCGGCAACGACCTGAAACTCGACACGGGCGTGGGCACTTGCGGCAAGAACGGGCAAAGCGTGCCAGTGGGCGTGGGCCAGCCGACGCTTCTGATCGAGGGGCTGACGGTTGGCGGCACGGCGGCGGCGTGAGGGTTTGTGAATTACGGGGACCTATATGTAGTTGCAAAGTCAAGCGCACTCCAGCGGCACCCATCCCCTGCAGCAGTAAGAACTGCGCAGGGACTTCCCCCGCAAGCGGGAGAAGATACCAGTATTTCTGTCTTCCCCCGCTTGCGGGGGCAAGTGGCTGCGCAGCGTAGCTGCTGCAGACGATGGGGGGACGCGGCATGTGTTTTTCCTTGCAATCACACAAATCCAGTTCCGGGTGACATTCCATGCATGCTTTAACCCCAACCGTGCCAGCGTCGTTCTATCGCGACCCTGCGCGTTATGAGCGCGAGCGCATTGCGGTGTTCGGGCGGTCTTGGTTGTTTATGGGGCATATTTCGGAACTGGCGCGCGAGGGGGATGTTGTTGCAAGCGTGATTGCGGGCTTCCCGCTTTTGGTGGTGCGGGCGAAGGGTGGGCTGAAGGCCTTTCACAATGTCTGCAGGCATCGCGCGGGGCCGCTGTTCGATGCGGAGCGCGGCAATTGCGGGGCCGCGTTGACGTGCAAGTATCATGGCTGGGTTTACGCGCTGGACGGGCGATTGCGCAATGCGCGCGAGTTTGGTTCGGCGTCTGGATTTGATCCCAGGGACTATGGCTTGTTCGAGCTGAAGGTTGAGACTTGGCGCGGCTTTGTATTTGTGAATGCGGATGCCGGAGCCCCTGCCCTTTCGCTTGCGCCGCTCGAGGCGAAACTGGGTGCGCGCAGGTTCGAGCATCTGGTGAATGCGGCACGGAAAACGCACGATATCGCTTGCAACTGGAAAATTTATGTCGAGAATTACCTCGAAGGTTATCACATTCCGCTCGTGCATCCCGGGCTCAACTCTGAGGTTGATGCACTCAAATATGAGGTGTCGGTCGAGGGCGATGTGTGTTTCCACAGCGCGCCGCCGAAAATTGCAGACGGCACGGTTTATGATGGTGTGTGGGCGTTCGCGCTGCCCAATCTGGGTTTCAATTCGTATGGCGATGATGGCTTGATGATGGAGCGCGTGGTGCCGGTGGGTTTGGGTTCAACGCGGCTGATTTTTGATTTCTACCTGACGCCCGGGATCGCCGCCGACGCGGCCGCGACGCAGCGCTTCCTGTCGACGTCGGGGACTGTCGCCTCCGAAGACACATGGATCTGTGAGCGCGTGCAGACGAACATCGATGCCGGCGTTTATAATGCTGGCGTGTTATCGCCCAGGCATGAGGCGGGGGTTGCCTGGTTTCAGAAGTTTGCGGCTAATTTATAAAGGGACACTATGATGAGCGCACGGCCTGAGGTTGTTGGACTGTCTTCGACGCGGCTTGAAACTATCGACACGTTCGTTCAGCGCAAATATCTTGACACAGGGCGGATGCCGGGCGCGCTGACGCTGGTGTACCGGCGGGGAGAAGTCGCGCATTTCTCGGCGATCGGCATGGCCGATGTCGAGCGCAAGAAGCCCGTGAAAGAGGATACGATTTTTCGCATTTATTCGATGACGAAGCCAGTGACCTCGATTGCCTTCATGATGATGGTTGAGCAGGGGCTGGTGGCGCTCGACGACCCGGTTCACAAATATATTCCGGCGTGGAAGGACCTCGGCGTGTTCGCCGGTGGCTTCATGCAGACGTTTCGCACGAAGCGGTGCGAGCGGCCGATGCTGATCATCGACTTGCTCAGGCACACGTCGGGGCTGACCTATGGGTTTCAGGAGTCGACCAATGTCGATGCGGCCTATCGCAAGCTTAAAATCGGCGAGATCGAGAAAAGCGGGACACTCGACAGTATGGTTGAGCAGCTCGCGAAACTCCCGCTCGAGTTTTCGCCGGGGACGGCGTGGAACTATTCTGTGTCGACGGATATTTTGGGTTATCTGGTCGAGAAGATTTCCGGCCAGAAGTTCGAGGATTATTTGCGGGCGAGGATCTTCAAGCCGCTCGGCATGGTCGACACGGATTTCCATGTACATCCGGGGAAAGAGGCACGGCTGGCCGCTTGCTACGTTCCGGCCAAAGGCGGCATGGATTTGCAGGATGATCCGGCGAAGAGCCCCTATCTGCAGCCGCCGGGATTTGTCTCTGGCGGCGGCGGGCTGGTATCGACCGCGAGCGACTATCTGAAATTCTGCCGGATGCTGATCAATGGCGGGTCGCTGGATGGGGTGCAGATCGTCGGTCCCAAGACGATCGAGCTGATGACGATGAACCATCTGCCCGACGGCAAGGATTTACCGGCGCTGTCGCGTTCGCTGTTCAGTGAAGTTTCCTATAACGGTGTCGGCTTCGGGCTGGGCTTTTCGGTGACGATGGACCCGGCCAAGACGTTGATCCCGGGGTCGGTGGGAGAATATTCATGGGGCGGTGCGGCGTCGACCTCGTTCTGGGTCGATCCGAAGGAAGACCTGATCACGATCTTCATGACGCAGTTGATCCCGTCGAGCACCTATCCGATCAGGCGCGAATTGCGGACGCTTGTGTACTCGGCCTTCACGAGTGAACGCGGTGGTGCCGCTAGGGCGCGGGTTGGGTTTTGAGAAATCCCTCATCCGGCTCGCCGCGAAGTTGCGGCGAGACGGATGAGGGGACACTGCGCGCTAGCCAAACCGCTTCACGCCTTCGACCCAGGTTTCGCGCACCGCGATCTGGCTGAGGCGGGTGGGGTCCACCTTCATTGGGTCTTCTTCGAGTACCACCAGGTCGGCGTATTTGCCCGGCTCAAGCGTGCCGATGGCGTGGTCCATTCTTGCCTGGTAGGCGGCGTCGATGGTCATGGTGCGCAAGGCTTGATCGATGGTGAGACGTTGATCTGGCGCCAATACTTCGCCGCCGTCGCGCATGACGCGGGTGACGGCGTTTTCGATGCAGCGTAAGGGACCGATTTCTGTGACGTCGTAGTCGGAGTGGAGCGAGAAGCGAACGCCCGCCTTCAGCGCCGAGACGCCCGCGCCCAATCGGCTTGCGCGTTCGAGGCCGATGATGCGGTCGCGGAAGGCTCTGCCCCAATAGTGGACGTGGCCGATCAGGAACGACGGCGTCAGGCCCAACTTGGCCATCCTGGCGAAGTGTTCGTCCCAGGCGATGGAGCAATGTTCGATGCGGTGGCGGTGGTCGGCTCGTGGATTGGCCACCAGTGCCGCTTCGTAGGCGTCGAGCACGATGTCGATGGCGGCGTCGCCGTTGGCGTGGACGGCGACTTGCCAGCCGAGGTCGTGGGCGCGCTTGATGCCTACCGCCAATTCTGCGGCAGGAAAACTCAAGAGGCCGCGGTTGTCGATGTTGTTGTAGCGTTCGCGCAGATAGCCGGTGTTTCCCTGGTTCGAGCCGTCGGCCCAAAACTTGAAACCGAGCAGGCGGAACCAATCGTCTCCGGCGTTGGGTTTGACGTCCGGTAGCTTCAACCACGCATCCATCCGCCCTGACACCATCATGGCGCCGAGCCGCACGGGCGAGCGGCCGCTTGCCGTGATCGCTTTCAGGATCATGAGTTCGTCGGTTCCTGCGAAGGCTCCGAGACCGCAATCGACGAGCATCGTGCAGCCGGCTTTCGCCGCTTTGTCGAGTTCCACGGTTGCGGCGGCGATCAGGCTTTGCGGCGTGGGTTGCGGGGCAATCCGCAAAAACGGCGCGTAAGATGTTCCGCCTGCGAGTTGTCCGGTGAGTTTTCCCGATGCGTCTTTGAAGTAGTGCCCACCGGCGCCTGGATCGGGCGTTGCTTCGGTGATGCCGGAAAGCGCGATCGCTTTCGAGTTCACATATGCCAGGTGGCCCGAGGCGTTGAGCATGAACAGCGGGTTGTTGGGCGCGACGGCGTCGAGTTCGCGGCGGGTAATGTTCGCGTCGCCCTTGGTCAGCGAGGGATCGAAACCCTTGGCCATAACCCAGGCGCCGGAGGCTGCGGCTTCGGCCGCCGCCCTCAGCTTGGCCATGACCTGATCGATGGTGTCGCAGACCAGCGCGCCGGCATTGACGAAGCCCGATAGCAGCGCGCCCATGACGATGTGCACATGCGGGTCGATGAAGCCAGGCAGGATGGTCCCGCCCTTGGCGTCGATGATTTCGGTGCCCGCGCCTTTCTGGGCCAGTACTTCGCCGCGTGCACCGATAGAAACGATGCGTCCGCCCTTGATCGCGATGGCTTGGGCCGTGGGCTGGCCCGAGTTCATGGTGCGGATGGTCCTTGCCAGAATGATGGCATCCGGGGCTGGGCTTGAGGCAGGTGCCGGGCTGCACACCAGACGGGGTGCGGCCATGAGCTTGCGGCGCGCCATGGCGCTGCCGCGGGAATAGAGGCTTTGGATAGGAGGCGCGCAGCAGGTGCAAGCTTGAGAGAGCATGGTTTTGACCTTCATCGGCGGTGACGACAACCTGCACCGGGTCGGCCACGCTTGTCGAGACGCCGGAGACTGGGTAAGTCCTTAGGCAATGAAAAACACTCAATGGGGAAATGCCGATGACTTCTTCTGCTGCTGCGAGTATGCCTGCGGGCTTTCCCGCGATGTCCATTGCCCAGGCGCACCAGATGCTGGTGTCCGCGCCCGCTTCGCCGTTCGAAATCGAAGAGCGGGTCATTCGCGGGGTGAAGACCAAGACGTGGAAGAACGCTCCGCCGTCGCTGGTTGCCGTGTTCGAGGCGAGCCGGGCGTTTCCGGAACGCGTCTACATGGTCAACGACGATGAGCGGGTGACCTTTGATGCGCACCGGCGGGCGGTGTCGCAATTGGCCAAACAGCTGGTTGCCGATGGTGTTAAAAAGGGGGACAGGGTTGCCATTATCATGCGCAATCTGCCGGAGTGGTCGGTGGCGTTCTGGGCCGCCATCCACGCGGGCGCCATCGTCACGCCGCTGAATGCCTGGTGGACAGGGCCGGAGCTTGAGTATGGCTTGACGGATTCCGGCACGACGCTGGCGATTGCCGATGCGGAACGGTGGGAGCGATTGCGCGAGCATGCCGACAATTGCCCGGACCTGAAACGCATTTATGTCAGCCGTTCATTCGACGAGATTGCCGATCCGCGGGTGCGCAAACTGGAAGACTTTATCGGGTGCCCCAATTCCTGGGAGGCGCTTGACGAGTTGCCGTTGCCCAACGTGACGTTCGCACCGGAAGACGACGCCACGATTTTCTACACATCGGGCACGACCGGCAAGCCCAAGGGTGCTGTGATCACGCATCGCAATATCATTTCGAACTTTTTCAACGCAATGTGCGCGCAGGCGCGTTCGTTCTTGCGGCGCGGCGAGGCGTTGCCGGCGCCCGATCCTGCGGTGCAAAAATCCAGTTTGATTTCCGTGCCGTTTTTTCATGCAACGGGGTGCTTTGCGGTGATGTGTCCTGCGGTTTTGTCGGGATCGAAGCTGGTCATGCAGCGGCGCTGGAACGCCGATCAGGCGCTGGAGCTGATTGAGCGCGAACGGATTACGACAGCGGGCGGCGTGCCGACGATTGCGTGGCAGATCATCGAGCATCCCCGGTTCACCGAGTTCGATTTGTCGTCGCTGGAGACGATTTCCTATGGCGGCGCGCCGTCGGCGCCCGAACTGGTGCGGCGGATGAAGGAGCGTTTTCCCAATCTGAAGCCCGGGCAAGGCTGGGGCATGACCGAGACATCGGCTACCGCCACCAGCAATTTCGGCGAGGACTATGAACGCAAGCCCTCGAGCTGTGGTGTCCCCTCACCCACCGGCGAAGTCCGGATTGTCGGCGACAAGGGACAGGATATGCCGGTTGGCGAAGTTGGTGAGCTCTATTATCGCGGACCGATTGTGGTGCGCTGTTACTGGAACAAGCCGGAGGCGACTTCCGAGACCTTTATCGACGGCTGGGTGAAGACGGGCGATCTGGCGAAAGTAGATGACGAAGGCTTTGTCTATATCGTCGACCGGGCGAAAGACATGCTGATCCGGGGTGGCGAGAACATTTACTGCGTCGAGGTGGAGAACGCGTTGTACGATCATCCCGCGGTGATGGATGCAGCGGTGATCGGCATCCCGCATCGCACATTGGGCGAGGAACCGGCGGCGGCGGTGCATTTGAAGCCGGGTGCGCATGCCAGCGAGGAAGAGTTGCGCCATTTCGTGGCGCAAAAGATTGCGGCGTTCAAAGTGCCGGTGAAGATTCTGTTCCTGCCCGAAACCTTGCCGCGCAATGCGAACGGCAAAATCGTGAAGCGGGATTTGAAGGGGTATTTTAGCGGATAGATTTTCTCCGCATCGCGCCTAAGTTCTCAGTTCTTTGCCGTGCCAAATTCTGGTGATCGTAATCTCATCACGTTCGCTTGAAACTCTATAGTGCAGCACGTAGGCGCTACGCCGTACCCGGATCGTGAGTTTGCGAAATGGCGTGCCTTCGATTGGCCGACCAAGTTCGGGCGAAAGCAATAGAGATTCAGCGGCCGCATGCAACCGCAGGGCAACACGCGACGCTGCTGGCGGGTTTCTGGTTTCGACGAACAACCGAAGCCGGTCTAGATCGTAAGCTGCGGCTGGTAGAAACTTCAGCTTCACGGTTTCGGGATTGGAAGTTCGTCCGGTTTACCCCAGCTTTCTATCCACGCTTTCATCGTATCCCCGGAGATCGACTTTCCGTCGAGTTCGTATTGCGCCCATCGACGCTCATCTTCACTTACGTCGTCGATGTCTTCGAGGTAACGGCCGAGCGCTACTTCGATGACCTGTTCGAGTTCGATGCCGCTGGCTTCAGCGCGTTGCCGCAGCTCAACGTCCAATGCTTCCGGGATTTTTATCGTGCGAACGACTTTGTTCATCGCGAGACCTTCCCATATTCGAAGGGGTTTGTCGAGAATTTA
>JAWXBO010000037.1:0-4193 GCA_034440175.1 Alphaproteobacteria bacterium | reverse complement strand
TCATTTCGTGTCAACACCAATCGCCCGCATTGGGGTCAGGACCGCCTATGGGCAATCGAGCAGGAATTGAAATGAACCCGATCACCCTCAGCGGCGCGCCCGGCTCGCCCTATACGCGCAAAATGGTGTCCCTGCTTCGTTACCGGCGTATTCCTTACAGACTTTTGCAGTTCGGTCTCGCCGGTCCGCCGGACTTGCCGAAAGCCAAAGTGGCGTTGCTGCCGACATTCTATCTGCCCAATGCGCAGGGCGAATTTGAGGCCATCGTCGATTCCACGCCCATCATCCGCCGCCTCGAACGCGACTTTGATGGCCGTTCCGTGTTGCCGCCCCATCCCGTCACCGCTTTTATCGATTACCTTCTCGAAGACTATGCAGATGAATGGCTGACGAAAGCGATGTTCCACTATCGCTGGCATTATGCGGCCGATGCCGAGAAGGCCGGCAAGATACTTCCGCGCTGGTCGCGCATCGCTGCACCCGAAGCCGAGATCGCGCCGATGACCAAATTCATCGTCGAGCGGCAAGTTTCGCGCCTCTATGTCGTGGGTTCGAACGCGAACACGGCCCCTGTCATCGAGGCAAGCTACGAGCGCTTTCTCATGTTGCTTGACGCCCATCTGACTTTGCATCCCTTCCTGATGGGCAATCGCCCGGGAGCGTCGGACTTCGGCGTCTTCGGGCAATTGACACAGCTGACGCATTTCGACCCGACGCCCATGGCGCTGACGATGAAACTGGCACCGCGCGTTTATGCCTGGGTCGAAATTGGCGAAGACCTGTCTGGTCTTGAACCCAAGGACTCTGACTGGCTCGATGCGGCGAACATCCCGTCGACCACAATCGCGCTTTTGAAAGAGTTCGGTCGGGTCTACGTCCCCGCCCTTCTCGCCAACGCCAAGGCCATTGCCAGCGGCGAAGCTACGTTTGAAACCGAGATCGACGGCAAACCCTGGAAACAGCAGTCGTTCCCCTATCAGGCAAAATGCCTGCAATGGATCCGCAACGCCTACGCCGATTTGGACGAAAAGGATCGCTCTACGGTCGATATTCTTTTATCGGGCACCGGCTGCGCCGTGCTGTTTCGGGCATAGCTTTGGCTATGTGCTGGCGAACCAGCGCCGGCAGACGCAGCACCAATGTGTTGTCGCCCTGGATGCGCCGTGAGGTTTGTTCAAGTTCGACGATGGCCGTCGCATGTAATGCCGCGTCGGCGAAGGGAGACGCGCGGGCGCATAGCACGTTTGGGATAACAACGGCGCAATCAGCCTGACCAAAAGTGACCTTGCCCGGCAACGCATCGCGCAGCCGCCCGGCATGTTTGGGTTCCTGCCAGGGAAAACAAAACTCAAGTCCGTCCGTCGCGCCTTCAAGGATAACGCCGAGCACTGCGGCTATGCCGAGTTCCGCGGTCTCGCTCAAGGCGCGCCAAGCGACGGGTGGCGCCGCAACGGTGCAGGACAGGACCAGTCTGGTGTTTGCTTTCCTGCGCTGCACGCGAACGCCGAGGAACGGCGCCCTGACATGGCCGAAGCGTCGCACTGTATCGAGGCCATCGCCGACGGTGGACGCGCTTCGCATCGCCACCTCAAGGGCACCCTGCATCGCACTGCTCCATGCCGGCAACGCATTGAGCGGCCAATCTTCGCCAACAACGCGGCACAGGTTTTCGCTGAACGTCATGAAGGTAAACAACGTGACTTCCGCGCCAGCGTCCTGCAGCCGCTGCTCGTCTATGTCCGTGCCCGTGATCAGTGCGGCACGCAATTCGGGTGTCGTCGCAAATCGCCGCAGCAAAAAGCGCACGTGGCCGGGCAGCTGACGCCGGCCAGACTTAATTTCTGCCACAGCTCACCAGAAAAGGAAAACAGCCATGGCATTCACCGGTCAAACCGACGAGGGCCGAACCATCACTTTCACCGATGGCAAGCGATACCTCTATTTCTTCTCGGTATTTCTGCCGATGGTTCCAACGGGCGAGACGATGCTGCCGCAACTCTTGAAGACGCAGGGCTATCGCACTCTGATGATCGGCAAGTGGCATCTGGGTGAGACGGCGGCGACGCGCCCCGAGGCACGCGGCTTCGACGAGTATCTGGGCTTCCTCGCCGGCGCTGAGAGGTTTTTGCCCTCAAGCGATCCGAATGTCGTCGAGGCGCGCCAGGACTTCGACCCGATCGACAAGTTCCTGTGGGCGAACGCGCCGTTTGCGGTCGTCAACAACAATAGACCGGGCCGCTCTGCGCCTTCGCAGTACATGACGGATTATTTCTCCGACGAGGCCGTGAAGGCGATCGACGCAAACAAGAACCGCCCGTTCTTCCTCTACCTTGCCTACAACGCGCCGCACACGCCACTGCAAGCGCTGAAGTCAGACTATGACGCGCTCTCCGGCATCGAGAATCATCGCCTGCGCGTCTACGCGGCGATGATAAAGGCGCTCGACCGCGGCGTCGGCTCAGTTTTAAACGCCGTCAAGGCGGCGGGCATCGACGGCGAACAAGCCAAGCCGCTCTGGCCATCGCTGGTGGAATTCCCTTATACCGTCGATCGCCCCATGGACACGCCAGCGGTGGAGGGCGAGGAGTACGTCTATTGGCCGAATTGATAACACGATGGAGATTGGCGCTCGCCGCGATCGGAACGGCAATCACAACGCTTGCACTCTCCTTCTTTGTCTTCATCCGCCCAAACCCCGTCCCTGCAATTCTCGCCTGTCCGCTTCAAATCGAAGTACGTTCGCTTCACCCCGGCATGGTCTGGATACCGGCTGGCACGTTTGAAATGGGCGATGATGTCTATCCTGAGGAAGCTCCACGCCGCATCGTTTCGGTTGACGGCTTTTGGATGAATCGCACCGAAGTCACCAACGCGGAATTCGCCGCATTTGTGAAGGCGACAAACTACGTCACGCTTGCCGAGCGCCCCGGCAGAGCCGGCGCTGCCGTCTTTGTCATGCCGGGTGGCGACGCTGATCTTTCGACCGCTGCTTCATGGTGGAGCTATGTTGAGGGCGCGAATTGGAAACACCCGGGCGGGCCAGAGACGTCCATCGAGGGCCGCGAGAACTTTCCCGTCGTGGCGCTCGCTTTCGAAGACATTGCGGCCTACGCCAAATGGAAAGGCCGTCGGCTTCCCAGCGAAGCTCAATGGGAGTGGGCTGCGCGCGCAGGTTCGAAATTACCCAGTCACGACCAGCCCAAAGACGCCAACACCTGGCAAGGTGTATTTCCCCTGATCAACATGAACGAAGACGGCTTCGATGGCCTTGCGCCTGCTGGTTGCTTCAAGCCTAATGCCTACGGGCTGCACGATATGATTGGCAACGTCTGGGAATGGACGGCCCAGCCATACGACGCCCGCAAGCCTAAAGCCCGTGTCGTCAAAGGCGGCTCATTTCTCTGCGCGCCCAGTTACTGCACGCGTTACCGCGCCGCCGCCCGCCAGCGCCAGGAAGAGGAGCTGGGCACCAGCCATATCGGGTTTCGCACAATCCTGAACGCACCCGGGCCGGACTAAAACATATATTTTAGTTCGAGGAAATACCGAGGAAAGTTGATCCAATATACCGTTCAATTCCGCTGGGATATGGGCGTGATGGATTTGGCGATTTAGTACAGTGTCGTTTCAGTGGCTGGAAGCACGGAAAATCCAACAACTTGATCCCGCCCAATTGCCACCAACAGACGCAACGACGTTCACTCGCCGCATTTCTTGTAGTGTGACGCCTTACACTTCACAGCCATCGCCTTAGCTTGCACAAGCTGAGCGGGTGTCAGCTTGGCTGCAAGATCGTCCCGCTTCTTCACCCTTTCGGGATAGTCCCCCGCCGCCAGATTGATCCACATGAACGCACGCACATCGTCCTGTCCGACGCCATAACCATTCTCATACATCAAGCCAAGATCGTACTGCGCCTGAAAATTCCCTTTCTTTGCAGCGAGGCGATACCACTTCACCGCTTTCTTGTAGTTCTGAGTGACGCCTTGACCCTTCTCATACATCAAGCCAAGACCATCCTGCGCATTCGCATCGCCTGCTTGTGCTAGGGGAAGAAAGTTCCGAAACGCTGTCGCATAGTCACGTCGGTTATACGCTGCCATGCCATCCTCGAACGCTCCCGCAACCGCCTCACCGACACCGAAAGAAGCGAACGAAACTCCAAGCGCGACCGAAATCATCGCGGCACGAAT
>JAWXBO010000036.1:0-3236 GCA_034440175.1 Alphaproteobacteria bacterium | reverse complement strand
GTCTTCTGCGCGTCGTTGCCGCCGTGACCCAGCGAATAGAGCGCCGCCGAAACGAATTGCAGTTTGCGGAACGTCCCATCGGCGAAGGCCGGCGTCGCGCGCACGAAACTCCACGAGACGGCGAGCACCATCAGCAACGCCAGGACGATTCCCGTCATCGGCGAGCCGGCAATGGCCAGCACGGTCTTGGTCAAACCACTCCAAACGATTGCGTCGAAACCCGCTTTGGCGACGCCCGCGCCCACAATGCCGCCAATCAGGGCATGCGAGCTCGACGAGGGAATGCCGCCGAGCCACGTGACGACGTTCCAGACAATGGCACCGGAAAGGGCGCCGAAGATAACTGCGTCGTCGATGAGGGCGGGGGAGATAATCCCAGAACCTACGGTCTTTGCCACCGCAACCCCAAAGAAAAAGAAGGCGATGAAGTTGAAGAATGCGGCCCACATGACAGCGTGATGCGGCTTCAACACGCGGGTAGAGACAATAGTTGCGATCGAATTGGCGGCGTCGTGCAGGCCGTTCAAGAAGTCGAACGCGAGCGCGACCACGATGAGAAAGATGAGTGAAACGGCGACCCCGTCGATTTCCATGAAATGTCCGCTCTCACAGATGCTCGATGACGAGACCGTTGATCCGGTTCGCGACATCCTGGAAGCAGTCGACCACCTTTTCCAGGTGATCGTAGATTTCCGCGCCCTTGATGTAGGCCATGGCGTCGGTTTTGGCCGGCCCCTGCAGCAGCGCCTTCAGGCCGTCGAGGTAGAGTTGATCCGATTGCTCCTCGAGGCGCACAATTTCCTCGGTGATGACGTTGAGCCTGGGGGCATGCCTGCGCATCGTTCGAAGCAGAGGCACGGCTTCGCCCGCCAGCGCCGCAGTCCTGATGATGAGGTCACCAGTCTGGCGCAT
This sequence comes from Alphaproteobacteria bacterium, assembly GCA_034440175.1. GTDB lineage: Bacteria > Pseudomonadota > Alphaproteobacteria > Micropepsales > Micropepsaceae > SZUA-430. The sequence goes on along the minus strand of JAWXBO010000036.1, from coordinate 2,324 downwards.
CGGCGGTTCGAATTTATCGACTTCGAACAACAGAACGGCCTTGGCAGTTTTGTTCATCTGGTCGATGGCATCATCCATCGAGGTGATGAGGCCGCGAATGTCGCTGCGATCAAAAGGCGTGATAAAACTGCGGCGGATCGCTTGAAAAACCTCAGCGGTGATCAGATCCGCCTCGTGCTCGTGCGCGGCGATCCTGGCGCAAAATTCGTTCACTCTCGGGCCGCCGTCGAGCATCTCGCGCAGCGCCGTCGAGCCGCCGATGAGACACTGCACATGGCGGTCGAACATGTCGAAGAACCGCTCTTCGTGCGGCATCATCTTGTAGAACCAACTCAGCATCGATCATCCTCTCGCGCAGCTACTGACTGCAACTTCCCGGCATGTCAGGGTGGTCTAGCCGACGGCAGCGAGAACGTCGCGGCAAACCGCGTGCATTTCCCCAGCTAACGAGGAGACCTTAACGCCCCGCCTTCGCCTTCGACTCGTTCGCCGCGTGGCCGAAGATGCCCTTGGCCATCAGCGAGGTCTCGCCGTCGCGCCGTTTCTGGAACACCTCCGCCCGGATGGCGTGAGCATGCGCGTTGTCAGGCTCCGCCAGCACCGCGAGTTCAGCCAGGTGACACGCCACGCGCACGTCTTGCGCCACAAGCCCAAGCGCCCGTTCCGCCAGCTTGCTGACGCCACCCGCCAGCGCCGCGATTTCCTTCGCTAGTGCCGTCTCGCGCGCAGGCTTCAGATTGGCAGGATTCCCGTCATACCAGCCGCCATAGAGACGCCAGATGTTGCGCACCACGAACTCCGGCTCGTCATAAGTAGGCTTGAGATAGGGCTTGTCCAACACCGTTTGCGCGATCGTCACCGAATGAATGATATCGTTCAGCCGCGCCCCTTGGTTCATCATTGCCAATGTCTCGCGAACCAGTTGCTCCAGCGCTTCGGCAACATCGCTCAGTACACGGCGGATGCGCGCCGCGCCGTCGATAGGCAATCCGTGCGCAGGCAGGAATAACTCGGCGCCAAGATCAGCCATAGCCCGCATCGCCTGCGCCCATTCCAGTGGATAGCGCTGCACCTTTTGCGGATTGCCGGCGTTGGGAAAATTCCAAATAAAGAAATCGCCGGCGCAAATTGCTTTATGCTTGGGCACCCACGCCCAGGTGTGATCGTCCGTCTCGCCCTTGGCGTGATTGAGCTCGATCTTCAGCCCGCCGACATCGAGGTTTAAGTGATCGCGATAGATCGTGTCGGGTTTAGGCGCGCTTTCGGGCAGAAAGCGCGAAGAGTTCGAAATATCGTAACCGCTGCGCCGGAACTGTCCGAACTGGCGTTCATTGATGATCTGGTTGTAGCCATTGGTCATGTTGTAGCGGTCAAAACGCTTGGGCACATTTTCATGACCACAAACGCGCAACCGTTGATGCCCATGCGCGTCCGCATCGGCAACAAAGGCCCCACAGCCGCCGACGTGGTCGACGTGCCCATGAGTGTAGACAACAGTGTTGAACCGGTCCTTCCGCCAGCGTCGCACTTCGTCCACGACCTTGCTGCCGCCGCTGGGGTTGGACGTGTCGAACGCAATCAGCCCGTCGTCGGTCTCGAACAAGACGCAGTGCGAGAAGGCCTCGACCATCGCAACGCCGGTCGCGATTTCGGAAAGCGTGTGATTGATCCGGTTTATCGGTCCAACAGCATCCGCGCCCTTACCCTCATCAATCACCGCCCTCGAAAGCGCCAGCAGATCAGCCATCAAAGTATCCTTCGTTCAATACAATCAGGCGGGATCATTGCGCCGGTAAGCCTCAACGCACAAGAGCCGCAATGCGTTCGCAAAGGTATCTACTGACAATCAGGGTTTCACCACAATAGCCGTGCATGCTGACACCGCGCCGAGGGGGAGCGTCACCAGAACGGATGACTTAAAATAAAGTGCCGCAGCGAGTGTCAGGCGCCCATCTCCACCTGCGGTGCGCTTCCAATACAGCCACGTACCGACCGGCAGTGTTGCTCCGGTTGAATTGAAAATCGCAATTTTATTTGATCTCCCGTCGCTGGTTTCACTGCAACCGACGGCTTGCGTTGAACAGGCCAGTGCCCAACCGCTTGAGACCCCAAGCGCCGCCAATAGCAAGACGGCAAATCGAAATGACTGCATGGATTGAACCTCCAGGTTAAGAGACGGCACACAACAGTGCCGCCTCGACCCAAACTTTACCTGATCTAATGCACAGCGACAATGTCCGCCAACTTGCGATGACAACAGGCCCACTCGCTGTGGCTACAGCTTCAACACCAGCTTGCCACCCGGCGGCACCGCGGCCCATCGC
>JAWXBO010000035.1:0-3706 GCA_034440175.1 Alphaproteobacteria bacterium | reverse complement strand
TATGTAGTCACCTGCGAGAATCTGGTCCCACACGCGCTTTGTCAGTTTCTCGCCGCGATAGGCAGCCTTGCTGCCATAGCCCGCGGCGGGTTTGAAAAAGAGCTTGCGCCGCTCCGACCACAGGCGCACCGCATCGGTGGCATGGACAATTTCGGTTCTCGGAATGCCACTTAGCAGCGTGCGCGCAACCTCTTCAGAGACACCGATCGAGCGCAATCGCTCCGGATCCGTGAGCACGGCCAGATTGCGTTTGTTTGCGTAAAGCGCATGGGCATGCGGATGGGGCGTCAGCACCACGGTGTTATTCAAATAGGCTTCGCGCAACGCCGCATGGGCAGGGTCCTCCAGCATGAAGTCGGTAAGCCGGTTGTAGACGAGATCGACCGGATCCTTGCCGTGCCACAAGGCGCCATTGTCCAGTCGCAACGCCGCCGGGTCGGTGATGACCGCGTCGATGCCATGCCCGCGGAACAGCTGCTGAAACAGGACGAATTCGGGGTAGAGATACTGTTCCCGCGGGTTCTCGTCGAGGATCGCGATCCGCCGCAGATCCCTGTCGCCGCGGACCAGGCGCCATTCGGAGAAAAACATGTCCACGAAGGATTGATCGAGCGCTCCGAGTTCAACGGAGCCGGTGGTCATGCCCGCGATCGCCGGGCAGCAACCGCGCTGTGCGCGCGCCAATACGGCATTGAGGAGTGCGCCGCCGGCATTGGTGTTGATCTCGATCAGCTTTGGTCCGGCCCCGGTCACGTGAAAGTCGTAGCTCAGGAACACGCCCCGCGCGCCGCCGGCATCGAAACGTGCTATCGGCGCTGACCATTCGAGAACGATGTCCCGGAATGCGCTCAGTGCTACGACCGACTCGACCGCCTGCACGATGTTCGCCATTTCTTCGAGATGGCGGCGCGACACGAACACCGGCAATGCCGCGAACAAATGAGGGCAGTTCTCCAGGATCAACGGATACACGCTGCGCGTCTCGGGGTCTGTTTCGAGCTCGCGCTTCAGCGCATCGGCGTCGAGGCTGATGCAAAAGCAGCTGCGATTGAGCGATTCCGCGCCCCCTGGCTTTGGGGCCGCGAAACTGGCAAGGTCTATCGGTTCATTCATCGTTGCCTTCGATTCCAGGGTTCGACAAGTAACTCAACGGGACCCGCCGGCCAAAGCTGACCGTCGCCCTGGTGGGTATCTCGAGGTCGCGTCTTGCATGAATTTATGCTGGTCGTGAGTTTCCTACGCCGTTGCGAACGGCTCTGTTCGATAGCGCGCACACAGCCACACGCCACGCCTTCCGAAACGGACAAATAAAAGGCGGTAGCGTTGGCAGCATTTTGACGTGCGGCCCAGTCGGCACAAGGACCACACGCAGGAAATGGCAGTATTCAAGTGACTGCGGCCTGGGCAAAACGCTCGCGCAATTTTACAGGAGTCGCTCGCCTCAGTGACCTGGCTTCAGCGTACCGTGTTCGCTCAGTTGCTTCCAGATAGCGTTGTTCTTCATCATGAGCATGGATCCGTCCTTGCTCGCCATGGTCTTGCCATCTTTCGTCTTGCCATCTTTCATGCTCACCCGTTTGCCTGCGGCATCCATATGCGCCATCGTGCCGTCTTTCATAACCACGACCTTTCCGCCGTCCTTGAGCTCGAACGTCTGCGCAGGCTCTTTCGCCGTCTGAGCGAAGGCCGTTGCAGTGAAGGCAAGGAAACTCACGGCGAGAATTGTTTTCTTCATGATTCACAACTCCTCAAAATGCCCCGGCCGGGCGGTTGCCTGACGCCTACGGGCATTTGAATTCTTGCGTACTTGCCGGATGGACTTTTGACGAAGGTCAATTCGAAGTGCGAACAGCCGCAATCAGTCTTTCGCTAGTTGCACGATCACGGTGCGAAGTTTGATGTTGTTGAGGGAAAAGGCGACTAACTGCACCGCGATGATGCAACGTCGCTGTTGTGCGATGGCAGCCGGGAGATGAATCATCCACTGACTGAAGATAGGCGAGGACATTGCGATTTTTTCCTCTTTGCCTCAGGTGATGCTTGGAGAACCCGAGGCCGACGATGTCGTTCCAGCCGGCGGTGTTATGGCACTCGAAATACTGGTCCATGCGCGCGTGCTCCTTGCCGGCGATCTTCTGCGAGATCATCGAAAAGCCATCACGAGAGGGCGGACGCTCGTCTCCTGATGCTCGATGTGGCATGCCGCGCACTCGCCGATACTCGCGTGGAATGCGGTCGGCCGGCGCCCGAGCAGACGCTCCGAGGCGGCGTGGCACGCCGCGCACTTCGCGATCGTCACACCGACCGCGAGCTCGTGGCACGTGTCGCACCGGTCCGCAAGATACGCTGGTCGCGGTCTTGACACCAGCCTCCGCGCAGGCGAGAGAAGCTACGCGACAACCACCAGGACTTCGCGAGTAAACCGCACCAGATCCAGACGCTTACCTTCGGTTAATTCTGAATCAATTCAATGCGTGTCCGCAATTCGTTTTTTGCCAGCAATTCGGACATTCCGCCGTCGAGCGTGGCAAGTACGCCGTGGCGATGGCGGGCAATTTCCAGCAAATAGGCATCGGTTACCTGCCGATGACCAACCAATGACGCTCTGGAAAAACTGGCTAGCCCGCCCAATGGCAAATCATCAGGCCAGAATTGATGGCCCGATAACGCGGTCATTTGCGCTAACGCCTGCATGGCCGCGCGCGGGCTGACGGCGTTGGCAATTATTTTTGCGTTGGATGAAATGCGTACAAATGCCAACTGGGTGAGCGGGCAACTTGCCCAGCGCTTGCAGCCGGCTTGATCGAACCAGAGATGCGCCGCTTTGTGATGCACGTGTTGCGGCCAGGCCAATGCGATTAATACGTTGACATCAAGCAGGTAGGCCGACTCGGCGCTCGAAGGTAATGCCCGCGACGCGGGTTTAGATTTTGTCACTGCCGTCTTCGTCTCGTTTCACGTCATCGAGCCCAATCAAGGGGGCACCCGATGGTGCGGCAAAAACGGGAAAACCATTCTTTCGCTTGAGCGATGTCTGACTTTGTGCCGCGAGTCCGGCATGAGCCAATTCGGAAATAATGTCGCCCACTGAAGCAGAACGTGCCGCCGCCAGGCGTTTGGCGGCGTTGAGCAGGGTTGGATCGATATTGAGGGTGGTGCGCATGATTTCCTCGCGGATCAGGTGGGCTGGCGAACCTCGCTTACATCTACGCATCATAACATCATCGCATCACACAGGATCAATTTGTTGCTCGCTGCGCTGCGGCGGCTAGCAGCATCGGGTCTGTTGCGGACGCCACGGTCAGGAGCTTCGTGTTTCAATTTCCAGAACCGGGGAGATTCGAGTTTGGACTTCGGATGGGTGCCCGGGTTCGCGAGTGAGGGCAGGCTCCCCTGTCTCCAGCCTGTAAACCGGCTCCGGATCCCGGACGTTTTTCAAGCGCGTCGATACGGGACCGCGAAGCGTGAATCGACGCTCCACGAGCTTCGCCGTATTGCTGCCCAGCGAGATTTCTCCGAGTTCGCCAAGGCCGCACAAACGCGAGGCGATGTTGGTCACCATGCCGGAGGCGGTGTAAGTGAGGTGTTCGCCGGTCGCGCCTCTTATTCGGGTGGCGCCGAGCAGTACTTTGCCGGTGTTGATGCCGATGTTGACGAGGATTTCGGGCTCGTGCGGGGCTTTGGCCTGGTTCAACGCCAGGGTCTG
>JAWXBO010000034.1:0-14888 GCA_034440175.1 Alphaproteobacteria bacterium | reverse complement strand
TGTGTCCAAGCCGCCAGCAGCAGCAAAGCAATCCAGCACGCGGCGAGCGTCCACTTGATGTCGTCAAAGCGCGTGTTCAGCGCCGTTTTCGCACGCCGCCGCTCGTCCACGCGCGCAGCCGCACTGGCCTGAACTCGTTCTGGCGCCGCCCCAACAGCGGACCCCTGCGTTTCTTCGCTTTGCACTGACATGCCAAATCCTTCAGCCGCATCGATGCCAACCTTGCCCCAAGATCGGGCGCCGCGCGGCTCTTCCACATAGAACCACAACATGACAGCGGCTGCGAGTTTCGCAACAACCGCCGCCGCAAACACAATTTCAAACCCCATGGACTCCGCGAGCTGCCCGCCAACAATGGCCCCAAAGACCTGAACCAGCGACTGTGCCGAATTAACCATCGCAATGCGCATCGGCAGGTCTTCGCGCGTTCCGAATTCCAGCACCATGTTCTGTGCGGCGATCTGAAATCCGGAATATCCAGCGCCGATTCCAACAAAGCAAAATATGACGCCGCTCTGATCCGGTGCAAACGCTAAACCCACCGTTGCACCGGCCCACAACAGCAACGCCGGCACAAACACGGCCTTGAACCCCATCCGGTCGGCGAGGGCACCCCAGCCAAGATTTGCAATCGTCTGCGAAACAAGTAAGGCCAGCGAAAGCAACCCCAGAGTTTCGCCTGTCAGGCCTTGGGTCTTTGCAATGAACAGAATGTAAAATGGCAGCGCCAAGGTTCCCAGTGTCGCCAGCGACTGCGCCCAAAAATAAGCGGCAAAGCCCCGGTCACGCAGCAGTGCCGGAATGTCCCCGATCCGCTCGCGCACGCCAACTGGTGAACGCACAACAGGAGACTCGGGTTCGCGCACAAGATACAGAAACGTCAGCCCGCCGGCCGTCAAAACAAAGGCAAGCAGAAAAGTCGACGCGTAGCCGTTGCCCAGCGCATCATGTTCAACAAGGTAGGTGCCGCCGAAATAAGCAACCGCCGACGCCGTCATCCCGCCAAGGAAATTTCTGAGCCCGATCAACATGCCCCGGCGGTCTGGCGGAATCGTCTTGGTCAACAGGACATTCCAAAGCACGCCCTGCATGCCTGAAAAAATACCCAGCAGACCCAGAAACACCGCAAAGACGTAAAGCGTAATCCCCGGCGGCAGCAGAAATCCTGCCAGCGCCAACCCCAGCACCGACAGGCGCATCATCCAGCCATAGCGCAGGCCCAAATCGACAATGCGCCGCCGGTGCTCGACCGCAGTCGCGCCGAACACGCTGCTGAAAAAAGAACCAAGATGCTGGGTTGCCAGGATCAGTCCGACAATGCTGGTCGAGCCTGACAGGGCAAACAGATAGGCCGGGACGAACGTCGGCGCATTGACAAGGCGAAAGCCGGTCATTGCCAACATGCCGTGCGCAAGTTGGCTCAGATAGTTTCGCGTCAAATTTGTAGCAACTTCCTCTTGGAACTGCGCCTCGGCACGGGCATCATCATTCACGGTCGGTCGATCAGTCCTGTAACTTCAAACTCCGTGCGACTTAAACCATGCCAGAGCGCGCGCCCATGCGTCTTTTGCAGCAGCCTCATTGTAACTGGGCCGGTAGTCCGCCAGGAACCCATGATCGGCGCCCGGATAAACCACGATTTCGCTTTTGATATCGCCAGCCGCGGCAAGAGCTGCCCGCATGGCATCAATCTGCGAACTCGCGATGCCTTTATCGAGTTCACCATAAAGGCCAAGCATGCGGCCCTTGAAGCCTGGCGCGACCTCCACGGGATGCTTGGCTTGCGTGTTGCCTTCCCGCCGGACCATTTGCCCGTACCAGGCAACGCCCGCCTTCACGCCTGGATTGTGCGCCGTGTAAAGCCAGGTCACCCGTCCACCCCAGCAAAATCCGGTCACGGCAATGCGTCCGCCGTTTCCGCCATTGCCTGCCACCCATTTCGAAGTGGCATCAAGATCGCTCATCACCGTCGCATCGTCGGTCTTAGCGACAATCTCGCTCACGAGCTTGGGAATGTCGGTGTACGCAGTCGCATCACCTTGCCGGGAATACAGATAGGGTGCCACCGCCAGATACCCCTGCTTGGCAAGCCGTTGGCAGATATCCTTCATCCACTCATGCACGCCGAAAATTTCGTGCACCACGATCACCGTTGGCAGATTGACGCCGTTCGCGGGCATGGCGCGAAACGCAGGAATCTCGCCATCACCGACCGGAATCTTGACGTCACCGCTAACCAGGCCACTGTCGTCCGTCACAATCACCGTAGCCCAGACCGGTTGCACCGAAAGCGCGAACCCTGCCGCCAAGCTTGTAACCACAATCGTTCGCCTGTCGATCGGCAACCGCAAGGTATCGTCTGCAGAATATCCGGTCATGATAAAATCTCTCCCTTCTAACGAATACGCCGCACAGATTCAGTCCGGTCATTAAAGCCAAAGGCCCACAAATTTGTCTGCGAGCGGTCGATGGTCACGCAAAACCCGCGATAGTTTGGCCGGTCACATAATTGCCAAACGCCGCCCTGCACCACCACACTCGATACAGTATTTCCAAATTCGTCTGGGTTCAGGTTTGGGATGTCACTGGCATAGGTTCGCGACCGGCCGCCAAAGATCGTGTTCTTGTAAAGAACAATCCTGCCCGGACCATGATTGAATCTTTGTTCCCGCCGGCACTGGAGCATCCCATCGTTATTGGCAATGTCACCCCGGCAAGTCCGGAAGCCATTCAATTCCGTATAGCGCCAGCGCCCATTGCGATCCTGGCATTCGGCCGTCAGCGTTCCCCGTTCGACATGTTCGTCGCGGCACGTGCGCTGATAGCTTCCCGGTGGAAAGTCATCTTCGTCATCCCGCCAATCGCGTTGGCATTCCAGTTGGCCGTTGTTGTTGATGATGATGTCCCCATCGCAATCGCCATAGTTGTCGAGTGATGTATCTCTCCATCGTCCGGAGGGCGTCCGGCAAGTAGCCCAAAGCGTACTCGAACTGGCGTCAATGTCGCGGCATGATCGCTGATAGCTTCCCGGCGGCACAGCCTCGGCCCAGGCGGGGCCCGTCGCAATCAAGATTGCAAAAACCGCAAAAATCAACTTCATGAAATCACCTGATACTGACTGGTCGCAGAGCCCGCAGACCGCATCACCGAATTACGGCTGAAATGCGTCGCCTTGGCAAGGGTGTGCCTTAAGCCTGCCTCGATTTCTTGAGAAATCTGCGCCTCAACATTCAATGGGCACTCATGAAACTCCCCATTCTTGCCATGTGTTTGCTGATGGCTGTCGCAGGACTTGCGACCGCCCATGCCGGCCAGACCACCGCAAACCTCATCATTGTCGAAAAAGCCAAGCGCGTTCTTTCCCTGTACAACGGCAAGAAACTCATCAAGACCTACCGCATCGCCCTCGGCTCCAACCCGCAAGGCCACAAAGAGCAGGAGGGAGACTCGCGCACGCCTGAAGGCCGTTACATTATCGATGCCAAAAATCCATGGTCCAGCTTTCACTTGTCACTGCGCATTTCGTATCCCAACCGGCGGGACCTGGCCTCCGCGCGCCGTCGCGGGGTTTCGGCCGGCGGCGCAATCATGATCCACGGCACGCCTGGCACACTTGCGACACTGAATGCCGCAGGCTTCTATCCCGATTGGACGGCGGGCTGCATTGCGGTGACAAACACAGACATCGAAGAAATCTACGCCAGAATTCGCAATGGCACGCCAATTGTAATCAAGCCATAAGCCAGTATGTTGCGCCGGCACATCCAAACGAGTTTGTTCCTCAATGACCACCCTCAGCGTCAGCCACAAGCCAAAAACACAAACGTCCGAACCGGCCCGCTCCCGCTGGAGCCAGGCGTCCGCCAGCGCACTTTTTGACCTCCCTTTCGCCGATTTGATTTTCCGGGCCCAAAACATTCACCGCCTCAACTTCGATGCCAACGAAGTGCAAATGTCGACCTTGCTGTCGATCAAGACCGGTGGTTGCCCAGAAGATTGCGGCTATTGCAGCCAGTCAGCCCACTTCGACACCGGCCTCAAGGCTTCAAAACTGATGGCCCTGGACGAAGTCAAACAGGCAGCGGCCCAAGCCAAAGCGGGCGGCGCTTCGCGGTTCTGCATGGGTGCAGCCTGGCGCGAACCCAAGGAACGCGACATCGACGTACTGTGCGACATGGTCCGTGAAGTGAAGGCTTTGGGCATGGAAACCTGCATGACCCTGGGCATGTTGTCGGCGCCTCAGGCTCAGCGCCTCGCCGACGCGGGCCTTGAGTACTACAACCACAACATCGACACCGGACCCGGCTATTACGGGAAAGTAGTTTCCACGCGCTCGCTGCAGGACCGCCTTGATACCTTGGGCCACGTCCGCGACGCCGGCATGGCTGTCTGCTGTGGCGGCATTGTCGGCATGGGTGAGACGCGCGAAGATCGCATCGGCATGCTTGTCACTCTGGCCGGCCTGCCAACCCCCCCGGAGTCAGTGCCCATCAACGCGCTGATGCAGATCAAAGGCACACCGCTCGGCAAAAGTGCTCCTATTGAAGGCTTCGAATTTGTCCGCACCATTGCGACCGCCCGCATCATGATGCCGGCATCCGTCGTCCGATTGTCCGCCGGCCGTGAAAGCATGAGCGAAGAGTTACAGGCCCTGTGCTTCCTCGCAGGCGCCAATTCCATCTTCATTGGGCCCAAACTGCTGACGACGGCAAATCCCGCCAAGGAAAAAGACGACGCCCTGTGGTCCAGGCTCGGCATTCGTCCGATGGAAATATGATAGAGTCTACACGGACCGCTTCACCATCATCTGCTTGATCTCGCCGATGGCCTGCGCCGGGTTCAGTCCCTTCGGACAGACCGATGCGCAATTCATGATCGTGTGGCAACGATACAGCCGGAACGGATCCTCAAGATTGTCCAGGCGCTCACCCGTGGCTTCATCGCGGCTGTCGATCAGCCAGCGATAGGCCTGCAACAGCACCGCCGGACCCAGATACCGGTCCTGGCTCCACCAATAGCTGGGACACGCCGTCGAACAGCAGGCGCACAGGATGCATTCATAAAGCCCGTCAAGTTTCTGGCGGTCTTCCGGCACCTGGCGCCATTCTTTCTCAGGTGTGGGCGTTGTCGTGTGAAGCCAGGGCTCAATGGACGCATACTGCGCATAAAAATGCGTCATGTCCGGAACCAGATCTTTGACGACTTCCATGTGCGGCAAAGGGTAGATCGCCACCGGACCCTTGATCTCGTCGATCGCTTTCGTACAGGCCAGTGTATTCGACCCATCGACATTCATTGCGCACGACCCGCACACGCCTTCGCGGCATGAGCGGCGGAAAGTCAACGTCGGATCAATCTCGTTCTTTATCTTGATCAACGCGTCCAGAACCATCGGCCCACAGCTCGCAAGATCGACCTCATAGGTATCCAGCTTCGGATTTTCACCGTCATCGGGATTCCAGCGATAGACCTTGAAGGCTCTGATCTGGGCAGACCCGGATGGCGCAGCCCAAGTCTTGCCGGGTTTGACTTGGCTATTGCGAGGTAAAGTGAGTTCGACCATGAGGAATTCCAGCTGGTAAGAGCAAAACCGCCATCGATTCAGGGTGTACCGCGACCAAACGGTTCCGTCCACGGGGTACACAAGCCACAATCCACCCTTTAATGTCTCAGCCCACGCCTCGGGGAATTTCTTCAATGCAAATGCTTGTCCGTCTCATGGCTGCGTCGCTCGTGCTCGCTCTCGCCGCATGCGATTCCTCTGCGCCGCCTCAAGCCGCCGACGGTGTCCCAACCCAAAAATCCGGGTCAACTATTCCCCTGGGACAACTGCCGGGCAATGTGGAACCACTCCACTACCGTATCGATTTGACCATCAACCCTGACCAGCTTCGTTACCAAGGCGTCGTTGAAATTGACATCGAACTCAAAGCGCCCAGGCGGGAATTCTACATTCACGGCAAAGACCTCAAAGTTGAAAACGTTACGGCGCGCCTGCAAAACAAAACCATCATCAAAGGCACCTACACCCAGGTCCACGACAGCGGCGTGGCAAGGCTCACATTCGAACAACAGATCCCGCGCGGTAAAATGACGGTTCGCTTACCGTACTCCGCAGCGTTTGAGACCTCCCCCGACGCGCTCACCTCCATGCCCGACAACGGTGCGAAATATGTCTGGTCACAGTTCGAGGCCATTTCAGCCCGCCGCGCCTTTCCCGGTTTTGATGAACCGCGTTTCAAGACGCCCTTCGACATTTCGATCACAGCAATTGCGCCCGACATCGCGGTCGCCAACACGCTGCCGGTCGCCCAGGAAAAAATCTCGGATGGCGTCATCAAAACATCCTTCGCCACCACCGCGCCATTGCCGACCTATCTGATTGCCATCGCGGTCGGGCCTTATGAAGTCGTCAAAGCGCCCCCCATCGCCGCATCCAGCCTGCGCGCAACGCCCCTGCCCTTGCGCGCCATAACCGTGATCGGCAAAGGCGAGCGCGCCAGGTTTGCACTCGCCAACACCCAACCCCTGGTGCGCTATCTCGAAGACTATTTCGCGGCACCATTCCCCTATCCAAAACTGGACCTGATCACCCCGCCAAACTTCGTGGCCGGTGGCATGGAAAACGCCGGCGCCATCACCTACACCGAGCGCGCGATATTGTTCGATCAGACTGCATCGGTTCAGCAAAAGCGCAATTTCACCCTGCTGCATGGACACGAGCTCGCACATCAGTGGTTTGGCGATTTGGTTACACCGAAATGGTGGAACGACATTTGGCTCAACGAATCCTTTGCCACCTGGATGGGCAACAAGGCCGCGCTCACCGTCTGGCCGCAGGGCGAATTTGATCGCGAAACCATTCGCGATGCCCTGGAGGTCATGGATATTGACGCGCTCAACTCCGCGCGCGCCATCCGCCAGCCCATCAAAACAAACGACGACATCAACAATGCCTTTGACGGCCTGACCTACAAGAAAGGCGGCGGCGTTTTGGCAATGTTCGAGACGTATCTCGGCGCAGATGTCTTTCGCGAGGGCGTCCGTATTCATATGCGCCGTTTTGCCCACGGCACTGCCGACGTTCGCGATTTTATGGACTCGCTCGTTCAGGGCTCCCGGCGCCCGGAAATTGTTGGAGCCTTTGAGACCTTTCTCAATCAGCCTGGCGTTCCCATTGTCCGCCTCAAAACAGTCTGTAACAGCCAGGATCTTGAAGTCTCGCTGACCCAGTCACCCTATGGCGCAAAGACCGCTCAGGATAAACGGTTGTGGTCTATTCCTGTGTGCCTGCGCGATTTGGTCAAAGGCAAACCATTACCGTGCACAATGCTCAGCCTGCGCTCAGCATCGTTCACCCTCAAAAAACAGTGCAACGCCGTTCTGATACCTAATGCCTACGGCGCCGGCTATTACCGCTTCACGAGCGATGCCGCGCAGTGGCGGAAGTTATTGGCACTCACCACAAAAATGACCCCAGCCGAACAGCTCTCGACGCTGCATGCGCTGCGTGCCGCCTATCGAGCGGGCGATGTCGATGCAAAGACCTACCTTGAAACCCTTCGCACAACCGGCACGGCCGGTATGTGGGATGTCACAGACGTCGTGCGGACTTTCCTGACTGAAATGCGCAGCGACTTGCTTTCAAAGCCGGACCTCGGCCTGTTTGAACAAACCACCCGCAGTTGGTTTGAAAAACCTTTGGCAAAGATCGGCTTGGCCGCCAAACGAAATGAAACGCCAGCCTCCACACTCATGCGCGCCACGCTGGCGGAATTGATGGTCAAGGTCGCCCGCGATCCGGTCACCCTTTCAGCCCTTGCCGTCAAAGGCACCAACCACTTCAAAGCGATGGTTGCAGGACAAGCTGACAGCGCCATGGCGCCGGAATTGGTTGCAGCCTCGCTGTGGGCCGCAGTAAACACCGGCGGACTTCCCGTGGCACAAGACGCGATGGCCGCTATCAAAGCCTCCTCGAACGCCGAATTTCGCTTTGCTGCAATCAGGGCCTTGACCGGCGTCCGGGACAAATCCGCGATAGCAGAGGTTCAGGAATTTGCGATTTCAGGTGCACTGAGATTGCGCGAGTTGAGCACCTTCCTGCGTGAAGCCTTCGCGGATTCGGACTTGCGGGACACGATGTGGACCTGGTTTCGCAAAGACTTCAAGCGCATCACCGCCCCGGTTCCCGAGGGCAGCCGCGCCCGCTTCGTCGACCTGCCGTCACGGCTCTGTTCAAACGCGGCCCACGCAGAAATTGAAAAATTCTTCAAGCCGATGGCCGGCAAAATCGTAGGCGCCCCGCGCCGCCTTGCAAACGCTCTCGAGCTTGTCGAAAACTGCGCCTCATGGCGGAAAGCCAAAGGACCGGAACTCGCCGCCGCCCTTCAACTCTTGCCTCGTTGAAATCGCAGGCGCTAATAAGTTCGCGCCTTTGGTTCGACATAATCCACGTCTTTGGTCAGCGTGTAAGTGTGCACGGGTCGATAATCGAGTTTGACCTTGCCGCTTTTTGTGTCGAACCACGACAACGTATGCTTCATCCACTTTTCATCGTTGCGCTGCGCGAAATCTTCTCGCGCATGGGCCCCGCGGCTTTCCTCACGCGCCGCCGCACTCTCGACAGTCACCGCGGCCTGCGCAATCAGATTGTCGAACTCAAGCGTCTCGACCAGATCCGAGTTCCAAATCATCGATCTGTCCTTCACGTCGATATTAGGCATTTGGCTGTAGACCTGCGCGATCAGCTCGCAGCCTTCGCGCAAGACGCCGCCCGTGCGGAATACCGGGCAATGCGACTGCATCGTCCTTTGCATGCTGAGCCGCAGCTGCGCGGTTGAAACGGAGCCCTTCGCGTGGCGGAAACGATCAAGCCGCGCCAGCGCCCCGTCGCCAGCGCCCTTGGCCAGATCGGCTTGCCGCCCCCCGGACTTGATGTCGGCTGCGCACTTCAGGCCTGCCGCCCGCCCGAACACAACAAGGTCGGTCAGCGAATTTGAACCCAGACGATTAGCGCCGTGGACCGACACGCATGCCGCCTCACCAATCGCCATCAAGCCCGGCACGATAGCGTCGGGATTGCCATCTTTGAGCGTCACGACCTCGCCATGATAATTCGTAGGGATCCCGCCCATATTGTAGTGCACCGTCGGCAATACGGGGATCGGCTGTTTCGTAACATCAACCCCGGCAAAAATACGCGCAGACTCCGCGATGCCAGGCAGCCGCTCGTGGATGATCTTCGGATCGAGATGGCTCAGATGCAGATGCACGTGATCCTTGAGTGGGCCGCAACCCCGTCCCTCTTGAATTTCAATCGTCATCGCCCGGCTGACGACATCACGCGAGGCAAGATCCTTGGCGTGCGGGGCGTACCGCTCCATGAAGCGCTCGCCGTTCGCATTGGTGACATAACCGCCTTCGCCGCGCACACCTTCAGTAATCAGAACACCCGCGCCATAAACGCCGGTCGGATGGAACTGGATAAACTCCATGTCCTGCAACGCCAAGCCCGCTCTCAGCACCATGCCGTTTCCGTCGCCGGTGCACGTATGGGCTGAAGTGCAGGTGAAATACGTACGCCCATAGCCGCCCGTCGCCAGGATAACGCGTTGCGCGCGGAAACGATGGATCGATCCGTCATCCAGGCACCAGGCCATCACGCCGCGGCACTGCCCGTCCTCCATGATCAGATCGAGCGCGAAATACTCGATATAGAATTCCGCATCATGCCGCAGGCTCTGGCCATACAGCGAATGCAGGATCGCGTGGCCCGTGCGGTCGGCAGCCGCAGCCGTTCGCTGGATCGCCGCTTTACCGAACTCCTTGGTCATGCCACCAAAGGCACGTTGATAAATGCGCCCGTCCTCAGTCCGGCTGAACGGCACGCCGAAATGCTCGAGTTCATAAACGGCTTCCGCTGCGTTCCGGCACAGATACTCGATCGCATCCTGGTCGCCCAGCCAGTCCGACCCCTTCACGGTGTCGTACATATGCCAGCGCCAGTCGTCGGGTTCCATGTTACCCAGTGCCGCCGAAATGCCGCCCTGGGCCGCCACCGTATGACTGCGCGTCGGAAAAACCTTTGTGATGTTGGCGACCTTGAGGCCGTGGCGTACCGCCTCAAGCGTCGCGCGCAACCCCGATCCTCCGGCGCCCACAACAACCACGTCATACGTATGATCGATAATCTTGTAAGCGGTCATAATGAGTGAGCCTTGAACTTAAATGGCGATTTTCAAAACAGCAAAAACACAGACCGCAGCAACAGCAAACGCCGCAAAGTTTGTCAGCATGAACAAGCCGATTTTTGTGCTTTCACGCTGAATGTAATCTTCGATCACGACATGCAAACCCAACGCCATATGATAAACGCCCGCAACGATAAAAAGCAGGATCGCAACCGCGCTGACCGGATCGCTTAAAAAGGCAATCACTTCGCTATGTGGCGCGCCAGTGTAGCGCACGACGCACCAAACGAACCACAGCGTCAACGGCAAAAGTGCTACGGCCGTCAATCGCTGTTGCCAGAAATGGTGCGTGCCGCTGCGGGCCGAACCCAGTCCTTTGACTTTGCCCAGCGGCGATCGAGCGCTCATTGCCATGTCCCCATAGATTGGTAGGCCATCACCCAGATCACGATGGTCGCAACCAGCGTCAGCGCGAACACGGCCAGCCCCGACATATTTGCGCTTGCCGTTTTAAATCCATAGCCCGCGTCCCAAAACAGATGGCGCACGCCATTGAACGCATGAAAGACGAGAGCCAGCGTGAACCCGAAAAGGACCAACCGTCCAAACCAGCCAAAGGCCACGCTTTCAAAGTCGGCATAGGCCTCGGGTCCCATTGACGCCGCCACCAGCCACCAGGCGAGCAACAGGGTGCCAGAAGCCAGTCCAACCCCCGTGATCCGGTGCAGGATGGAAGTTCCCATCGTGATCGGCCACCGGTAAATTTGCAGATGCGGGGAAAGCGGCCGTGAAGAAGGCCGCCCGCTTGTTCGGGCCTCTGGCATGGGGTCTGGTCCTTGAGTGACGGTGTACGCAGCACAAGAAGCGGCGAACAGCCCAAACTTTCACAAGCCTCTTGCGCCTGCAAGCCATTGTAGTCATTCAGGCCCGGACTTGAAGGCCCATGCTTGTCGGGAGGATGCAATGTTTGACGCGGTGATCTTTGATTTCGGTGGTGTAATTACCCAGAGCCCCTTTGAAGCTTTCAACAGGCTTGAAGCCGGGCGCCACATTGCCAAAGACACAATTCGGCGAATCAATGCCACCAACCCTCACGAAAATGCCTGGGCCCGGTTTGAACGCTCCGAGATCAGCCCGTCCCAGTTCGACACCGACTTTGCCCAAGAGGCGCATGCAGTGGGGATAACACTCCAGGGCCGCGAAGTTTTGGCCTGTCTCCAGGGAGCAGTCAGACCGGAAATGCTCGAAGCCCTGCGCCGGATATCAAAGCGCTTCAAGACGGGCTGCATCACCAACAACGTCAAGTCCGATCCTGCTGCCGGTGCACGACGTGATCCTGAAGTTGATGAAGCCATGTCGCTGTTCCAACTCGTCATCGAGTCTTCGAAGCTGGGCATACGCAAGCCCGACCCACGCATTTACACCATGATGCTCACCGAACTAGCCGTTGAACCAGCTCGCAGCATTTATCTCGATGACCTTGGGATCAATTTGAAACCAGCGCGCGACCTGGGCATGACCACCATCAAAGTTGGCGACTCAGCGCCTGCCCTGGAGACGCTTGAAGCCTTGCTGAAGGTCAGTTTGCGTTAACCTTAACGCCGGGTTAACGAGGCCTGTGAACGCTATTCTGTGCCAAAAATCATGCGTTCATCAGCGAACGCTTTGAATTCCAGCGCATTGCCTGATGGGTCAGTGAAAAACATCGTTAATTGCTCTCCGGCCTGCCCAGAAAACCGGGTGTGCGGCTCAATAATAAATACTATTTTTTTTGCAGCGAGGTTTTCAGAAATTTCCCTGAATTTACAAGGGGTTACAATGACTCCAAAATGACGGACAGGCACGCGGTCTCCGTCAACCTCGTTTGCCCCTTCCCATGCCCCCCCGTTCAGGCTCAGATGAGCAACGATTTGGTGCCCGAAGAAGTCGAAATCGACCCAATCAGGTGCTGATCGTCCCTCCGGACAACCGAGTACACCGCCATAAAAGGCGCGCGCTTTGTCCAGGTCGTGAACGGGAAAGGCCAAATGAAATCGTGGTCGCTCGCTCATCTCCTGAAACTAAAGCAATCGGACAGCGGAGGCGAGGGGCGAAGTTAGAACGAGGGGTAACAACGAAGTGGCACGTGCGCAAAATAGTACACTGAGGATTGGCGGCAAGTCGGTCCGGGTCAAAGTGCGCTTGAATCCCCGTGCGCGCCGCGTGATCGTCAAGGTTCATCCGTCCACGGGCGAAGTGGCCGTCATCGCACCCAGCCAGCGATCCGTGCCCAGGGCCCTGGACTTTGCAAGACAAGAAGGCGTCTGGATCGCAGACCACCTTTCCCGCGTTCCGCAGCGCATCCATTTCCATCCTGGCGATACATTGCTCTTTAAGGGCACACGCCATGTCATCCGCCTCAGCCCTGATCAGCGTGGAGCCGTTTGGCTCGACCCTGAGTCGGAACGGCCCACCATTCGGGTAGCGGGCCTGCGTGAACACACCCCGCGCCGCGTAGAAGATTGGTTAAAGAAACAGGCCCGCACCCAGATTATCCGCCGTGTGAATGCCCTGACGGCTGAACTCGGAGTCACTGCAACCCGCATCACAGTGCGCGACACCGCCAGCCGCTGGGGATCATGTTCCACAAGCGGTGCAATCTCGCTGTCGTGGCGCTTGATCATGGCCCCGAGTTCCGTGCTGAACTATGTCTGCGCGCACGAAGTAGCCCACCTGAAGGAAATGAACCATGGACGCCGGTTTTGGCGCCTGGTGGAGCGGTTGACCGGACCAGAAGAAGCAGCCACGGCTCAAGAATGGCTTCGATTGAACGGCACTGAATTGCATCGTTATTCCGCACTACGCCCCGATGGGATCACATCCGAAGCAGCTTAGTTTTGGCCGTCGCCTTCAGGGTTGCCCTTGAACAACTCTGCCAGGACTTCATCAAAGTCGCTGGCAGTTTCACTGGCCGTGGCGGTCCGGTCAGTCGCATCGGTCCCTGGCAGCGCCAGCACTGGCTGGCCTGCGGTCGCACGCTCCATGAAGGATTTCCATATCTGCGCCGGCAATGTGCCCCCCGTGATATTCTTGCTCATCGGTACACCTTCGTCGTTGCCCAGCCAAACCCCGGCAACGAGCTGACGCGTGTAGCCCACGAACCAGGCATCCTTGAACTCTTGCGACGTGCCTGTTTTTCCACCCATAGCCCGTCCATTGAGCATGGCGGCCTTGCCGGTACCATTGCGCACGGCATCGACGAGCATGCGATTCATCGCGCCCGCATGCTCCGCAGAAATCAGCCTGCCCAAACCCGATCCCCGCCGCTCGTACAGCACGTCGCCGTCGATCGTCCGCACGCGTTTGATACCATGAGCCATTGCGCCTCTCCCTCCCGTCGCAAAAGGCACATAGGCCCCAACGAGCTCAGACAACGTCACTTCTGATGTGCCTAGCGCCAACGAAGGAACTGCCGCAAGGTCGGACGTAATGCCCATGCGCCGCGCGCTTGCTACAACCGACTCCGGGCCCAATTCCAGACACAACTGAACGGCAATCGTATTCACCGACCTTGAAAGCGCCTGGGTCAAAGACATCTCGCCCTCATGGCTTTGGGAGAAATTCTCTGGCGTCCACTCCCGATAGGTCACCGGCGCATCGACAACGCGCGACGACGGCGACAATCCCGCTTCCAGCGCCGCCAGGTACAAAAACGGCTTGAAGGCAGAGCCTGGTTGCCGCCTGGCCTGTGTGGCACGATTAAACACCGAGGCCGCATAAGACCGCCCCCCCACCATAGCGCGAACCGCCCCATCGGTGCTCATCGCCAGCAAGGCCCCTTGGATGTGGGCCGGACCCTTGGCGTCTATGATCTTGACCACCGCATCTTCTGCCGCGCGCTGCATGGTGACGTCGAGCGTTGTCTCGACAATGAGATCCGATTTTCCATGACCCACAAGTTCAGGCAGTTGCTCCATCACCCAGTCGGTAAAATACTGATTGCCCTGAACGGCCGGGCCCGTCGCGAACTTCGGTTGCGTACGCAACGCCTGGTCACGCGCGGGCGAAGTGATAAAACCTGTTTCAACCATCGCCTGAAGCACAATCGCCGCCCGGCTCTGGGCAATCTCGTGTCCGTTCATCGGTGAATAGCGTGAGGGCGCTTTGAGGAGCCCTGCAAGAATGGCTGACTCGACCAGACTTAATCGCGACGCAGGCTTGTTGAAATAACGCCGGGACGCCGCATCCACGCCATAAGCACCTGCCCCGAAATACACGCGGTTCAGATACAGCGCCAGAATATCGTCTTTCGAAAACGACGCCTCCAAATAGAACGCCAGAAGCGCTTCTTGCATTTTGCGGGTAAATGTCCGCTCGGGCTTTAGAAAAAGATTCTTGGCGAGCTGCTGTGAAATCGTAGAGCCGCCTTGAACAATGCGGCCCGCTTGCACATTCACCCACGCAGCGCGTGCCAAGCCCCACGCGTCCATTCCATAATGAGAATAGAACCGCCGGTCTTCACTGGCGATCACGGCTTGAGCAACATGCGGGGGCAAGTCCTTGAGCGTCACCAACACCCCGCCATCTATGCCCCGCCGGGCAATGACACGCCCGCCCGCATCCACCAGCGTTACAGATTGTGTGCGCTCCTGCCGGGCAAGCCCCTCGGTTGAAGGCAAATCTGACGCAAAATAGGCAAGCATTCCGGCAATGCCGATG
>JAWXBO010000033.1:0-2937 GCA_034440175.1 Alphaproteobacteria bacterium | reverse complement strand
TCTCGCCTGGGCACCGTTTTGCTGTTCCTGACGGGCGGTGCCATCGCGCTCGCCTGGTTCACGGGATTTGGATTTACGATTCCGATCGAGAAGGCCGTGAAAGCCGAAGTGACGGCCATGTCGTCGCCAGGGCTGATTAACCTCAAAATCCTTGGTGCGCTGGAACGTGACGATATTGAAGAAGCGGACATGTATGTCGAAGTCGCGAAGTTTTTGGGGTACGAGATCCCGGAAACGACCATTCTAAAGCTGAATGATGCGCATGAATTGTCGGCGACCGTGGTTCGCAACACGTATCAATTTGGACAGGGTTTTGTCACGGGTAAGGGTGACACGAACTCTGGACTTGCCGGTGCGGTCACTTCGGATTTGACCGTGATCGGCGACTTGCGTGACATCACTTTGGAAGGCACGAAGATGCTGTCCGGCCAGGAGTACAGCGAGCTGATCCTGGGTCTTTCGGTGGTGGGCATCGGCGTGACGGCGGCGACGATTGCAACGGGTGGCGGCGGCATTGTGGCGAAGGCCGGCATTTCCCTTTTGAAGGCGGCCAAACGCGGCGGGCGGCTGACAAACGAGTTTGCGGCGCTGTTGACGCGCATGACGGGCGACGCGGTGAACTTTCCGTTGCTCCGCCAAACGCTGCGCGGGGTTGATCTGACCGACCTCACCAGAACTCAGCGCGTTCTGTCGGATTATGGACGCAATGTCAGGGGCGCGCGCCTGCTGCCGGTGCTGACGCGCCTGGGCGACGTCAACGCTGCTGTGGGGCCTGCGGAAACCATTCGCCTGATGAAATTCATGAAGACCGGCGAAAATCTGGATGACATTGCGCACATGACCAAGCGTTTCGGCGTGAAGTCCCGCGGTATCATGGAACTGACCGGCAAGATCGCTTTGCGGTCATTCAAGACCAGCTTCAAGATGATTGAGTGGCTTGCCGAGTCGCTTGCGGCTCTCATTGTGTGGATCGTGGGTTTGATTGGGATGGCGCTGATGCGCGGGGTCAGGATGTTTTCGCGTCGAACCGCCTGAGCGACAGGAACTCGACGTTGATCGGCGGCAGTTGGTCTTGCGCCAGGCAGGCCAGGGCCTCGCCCAAAGCCGGCGCGAATTTGAATCCGTGGCCGCACAGGCCAACACCCACGATGATGCGTTTTGATCCCGTCAAGCGGTCGATGATGAAGTGACCGTCGGACGTCATGGGGTAGGCGCAAACTTTTGAGTGCGTGGGGCCGTTCAGGTCCGGCAGATATTTGCGCGCCAGATGTTGGATGCTTTGGCTGTCTTGCGCTGTGATCGTGCGGTCCAGTTCGGCGATGTTGACCACATCGGCGCCACTTAAATGCTCGGCGACTTTTACACCGCGTCCGTCGATGTCGGGGAAGCCGTAGAACGACTTGCCATCGCCGGCATCGATGATGAAAGGTTTGAAGCCCGAGGACAGTGAATAGCGCCCCGCAGGGTCTGCGAACCAGTGCAGGGTTCTGCGTTCAGTTGACAGTTGGGGTGCGAGTGCGGGCAACAGTTCCGGGGACCAGGCTCCGGTTGCGATGACCAGTTTGCGGGCCGATATTGTGCCGCGATCAGTCTCGACGTCGACGCAGTCATTCCGTTCGCTGATGGCTTTGACATGCGTGCGAGTCATCATTCTGGCGCCTGCGCGGCGTGCCTGATCCGACAGGCACTGAATGGCCATTTCGCATTCGACGAAGCCACCTTCGAGCTCGGTGAATGATGACCAGTCGCCGGGCAAGGTCAGCTGATTGCTGAGCCCTTTCGCGTTGTGCTCAAGCCGCACGTTATGCGTCTGCGCTGAGGCGAGTGAAGCCTTGATAAATTTGTTACCGGGAGAGCCCGCATAGAACACGCCCGTCTGGTGAAAGAGGCGCGCGGAGGCTTCGCGCTCAAGCTCTCGCCACAAGCCGATCGCGCGCCGGACGAGGGGGACATATTTCTCACCTTCGCTGTAGGCCACGCGCAGCAGGCGGGTCGCGCCGTGCGAACTGCCCTGGTCGTTGGGGATATCGGATTTATCAATGCCAATGACATCACGGCCGGCGCGCGCCAGGTTCCAGAGCGTAGCAATACCAGCAGCGCCAAGGCCGATGACGGCATATTCAGCGGTTGAGTGCGATGTCATGTAGTCTCCCGTGCAGAGTGCACGCTATACCGAACTGCGGGAATTCGGAATGTATGCGAGGGTGAGCGCGCCCCACCTCCCCTGCAGCAGCAACTGTTGCGCAGGTACTCCCCCCGCAAGCTGGAGGGAGATGCCGCCATTGTTTGTCTCTTCCCCCGCTTGCGGGGGAAGTGGCTGCGCAGCACTTGCTGCTGCAGACGATGGGGGGACGCGCAATGAAAAACCCCTGCCCTTCTGGTGAAGGACAGGGGCGCAACGTGCGTCAGTCGAAGATCAGAATGAGGGGTTCCAATGCCAGTTCAGGCGGGCGGTTACGGTGTGAAGCGTGGCTTCGATGTCGTGGACAACTGGTTCTAACTCATTATCGATGGTTGAATGTTGGTCTTCCTCAAGGCTGATGAAGTTGTACTCGAGGCCGAACGACACGTCGGGCGACAACATATGCTCGAAGCCACCGCCCACGGTGTAACCACCATGATTTTCGCTTGAAGAGAAAGTTCCTCTTTCGACACCACTGTCGTCGGCAACGCTGTGCTGAATGTCGGCCACTGCATATCCGCCTTTGATGTAGAGCAGCGAGTTTTGCCACGCAAATCCGGCCCGCGCCGATGCAGACGCATTCCAATCGGACTCCGCAGTCTCAACGTCGTCCCCCCCGTGCAATTGTGTTTCATCAAGATCCGATGCAGACCCAGACAGCTCGATGCCAAACACAAACGATGACATTTGGAAATTGTACCCAAGTTGGGCCCCACCAAGTACTCCACTCGGTGAAAAGTCAAATGTCGAGCCGG
>JAWXBO010000032.1:0-2939 GCA_034440175.1 Alphaproteobacteria bacterium | reverse complement strand
TTTCAGTCCCGGTTCAAAGCGACCGAACAGAAGGACCAGATCCAAACCGCCGATGCACGCGTGATCCAGAAAGCATCAGTGCCCAGCGAGCCCAGCTTTCCCAACAAGACCATGATCATGGGTGTTTCGTTCGTGGGTTCGGCGGTGTTGGGATTCTTGCTGGCGCTGGTTTTGGAGCGGCTGGACAATGGTTTTAGAACCGGCATGGAGATCGAGCGGGTGCTGCGCCTGGCGAACCTGGCGGTCGTGCCCAGGTTGCCGCGGGCCAAGGTGATCGCCGATCGCATCGTGCACAAACCGCTGTCGGCGTTCAGTGAATCGATACGCTCGCTTTATTCGGCATTGCAGCTTTCCAACGTCGACCAGCCCCCAAAAGTTGTGTTGGTGACGTCTTCGATACCCAATGAGGGGAAGACGTCTATTGCTGTTAGTTTGGGCCGGCTGGCGTCGAAATCCGGACAGCGGGTGATCTTGATCGACGCCGATTTACGGCATCCCAGCGTCGGGGCGCAGTTTTCGCCGCGCGCACCTGAAGCTGGGCTGGTTGAGGTTATCGCAGGCAAGCGCGCCCTGGAGGATGTTGTACGCCGTGATCCGATTTCCCCGCTGGTGTTTGTGCCGGTGGCGGCACCTCCGGCCAACCCCGCAGACTTGCTGGCATCGCGGTCGATGAAAGCCCTGATTGATTTTTTACGGGGACACTTCGACTTGGTGATCATTGATGCGGCGCCGGTGCTGCCTGTTTCGGATACACGGCTGATTGCGCGGCTGGCCGACAAAGTGATCTATGTGGTGCATTGGGATTCAACGCCGCGCGAAGCCGTTATGGGCGGGGTGAAATTACTGCGCGCGGCCAATGCCGACATTGCAGGTGTCGTGCTCAATCAAGCCGACATGCGCCGCCACGATCTCTATGGATATGGATACACGTCTTACGGCTATGGCAACAAGTACACGAGATACTACGCGGACTGAACCGCTGGCGGTGGTCCTGTTGGCAGCGGTCCTTGGAGCGGCGCTCATCGTCACTGCGGTGCCGCTGGCGATGCCGGCATGGCAGTTTGCACAGTCCGAGCCGCGGTATCTGGATGTCGTGAGGGGCAAGCCAGCGGGCATGCTTGAGCTGGATGCGCTGACGCGTTCTCTCAGGGCGTCGTCATCGCGTGCGGATTTGAGCAGGGCTGCCTTTGTGCAAATGGTGGCGGCGCAACAGTTGGGATTGAAGTCGTTCAGAGCGCTGTCGCGGCTGATGTCGGCGCGGCGCGATTTGCGGTTGGGGCTGGCGGCGGCGCCTTCGGATGCCTATGCGTGGACGCGGCTGGCGGTAGCCGAGCTTGAGCTTGGAAATCCGCGCGAGGCGGCAGCGGCTCTGGCGATGGCATTGCAGCTGGCGCCGTCGGAGCGCGGCTTGACGGCGTTGCATTTCGACCTGGGAGTGGTGTTGTGGGGACATCTCGATCAAAGGGCGAAGCAGTCCATCGCGCAGCGGCTGAGATGGGCGGCGCATGTTCCGGAGTTGGCCCATGTCGTGGCAGGTAATTCAGCCATGGCGCTCAAGAGCAAGATGACTTCCAGCCGCTGACCGGCTCTCGTGCTGCGCGGTGCACGGATTGTTCATAGGAAAATAACCATTTGGAACGGTTGTGCGGCATTTGGCTCGGGCAGTTACAGAAACGCAGGTTGCAGCTGTTTAGATAGCGTGCCCGCTGATTTGGAATGGGGATACGCATGCACGGTCGCGAACGGCGCATAGACAAACGCTATGTTGTTGGAAGTCTGATGCTCGAGACCAGCGGCGTGCTGTGTGAAACACGTGATGTGTCGCGCCGCGCGGTCGCGATCGTCCAAAGACCGGGCCTCGACTATCTGCGGTGCCCGGGGCCGGCCTGGTTCCGCTCGGAACGGCACAGCGGGCTCAATGAGCAGATTACGCGGCTGCATTTTATGGCCCAGGGTGCGGGTTTTGTGGTTTTGGGATACGAGGTTGATGCCGCAGACTGGGAGGCGCGGTTAGCGGCCCACGACGTGCGGTCGGATATGGTGACACTCGAAGACGTGTTCGGGTGATCTGATGGCGAATGCGCAACTCAAAATTCTCTTGTCTTCCGGCTCATCGCCCATCGTTTTCGATGCGCGGCCAAACGCGGAAGAGACGGCTGAAACGCCGTTCTTCAAACATGGACTTCTGAAAAACGCGATTCTGTTGAAAACCGGGGTCGGAGAGGCTGGTTTGCAGACCAAGCTTTTCTTGCCGTTTGATAGCAACCGGGCGACGCGTGGCGGCGTGTCAATGATATGCCAGCCGTCCATTTCCCAGGAGCACCTTGAAGCTTTTTTCGGTACGCAATTAGTTGGAGAGGCAATCAAACACGATATTCGGAAATTGGAGATTCTGGCGAAGACACCCAGCTTTTCTCCGTTTTTGTTACGCGATGCGTTCGAGCGTTCCGGCGTTGAGGCCGATGTCCGGTATTTTCAGGTCAGCGACAGCGAAATTGCCGAGTTGAAACAGATTTTGAAGGGGAAGCTGAAGCCTTTGGCGGCCATGCCACTTCCGAGTGACGCCAGCGGGGTGGGCAATGAGAAGCTCGATGTGCTGGTGAACAAATTGTGGGAATTGAACGATCCAGGTTTTTTGGCGTCGTTTGCCCACGCTTTGAAGATCCCGAACGGCGAGACCACCGAGGTCTTGTACGGCTGGATCGGCGTTTCATATTTCAATCGCGAGTTTTCCAAGCGTCAGGTAGCGTTGCGGGCGCTCGCTGAATGGCTGTTGGCCAAACGGCCGGTTTCCGGTGGTGGCCGGGAGGACAATGCCGCGCAGTATGAGCTTGACCTCAGAATCGTGCGGGACCGGGTGCGTGCAGCCTGGTCGGCAGCGGGAGAGATTTTCGGCCGGTTCAATACTTCATATGACCGGCTCATTCAGGACAGCGATG
>JAWXBO010000031.1:0-33621 GCA_034440175.1 Alphaproteobacteria bacterium | reverse complement strand
TACGTTGCAGGCGTTGGCGCTCTCTTCAACATGGAGGTCCAGTTCAACAACGCCGGAGCTCCCGTTAACGGCACGACGCATGACTTCGTATCGATCGGTGGCTCGGCCACCGGTGCCACCACGCTGTTGAACATCATTGCCTTCCCGCCATCGGGCGCGCCTGCGGCAACAACAGGCAACGGCATGGAGTTGGTCCGCGTTGGCGGCGCAACCAGTGCGGGTCAGTTCGCACTGGCGGCTCCCGTGTTCCAAGGTGCTTACCAATACGTCCTGGCCTATATGCCGAACTATTCCGGCGCTCTCGACGGTTATTTCCTGCAATCGCGATTGGGCGAAGGTTTGTTTGGCGACGCGGCGATGTTCTCGGCCGGCCAAGCAATGACTGGCGCTTGTTTCCGTGGCACGGATGAACTGGTTGGCGACGGCACTCGTTCGACGGCAGGCAGGTCATGGGCCAAAGTCACCATCGGCAGCCGCTCAACCGGGCCCGATACCGGCATCGACAGCGAACAAGACTTCAACTGTGGCTCAGGCGGCCTGGACGTGCGCGTTGCGGGTAACATGCGCGCGGGCGTATCGGGCGGTTACGGCACCACCAACGTCGAGGTGCAGACTTTGGCTGGGGTCGGCAAACTCGACGGCGACGGGGGCATGATCCAAGGCTTCCTTGGTTATGCCCACGAGCACATGTTTGCCAACCTCTCGCTCGGTTACGGCAATATCAACTGGAACTTCGATGGTCCGGCGTCGGTGCCTACGACTGCCACCACTGGCGGCGTCATCGGTTCGCTGCAGGCCGGTATGCTCTGGCCGATGGGCGTTTGGCGTTTTGGTGCGATGGCCGAACTGGGCTACGACGACATGACCTGCGGCGATCAATGTCTGCTGGCGGGCACGGTTGAAGACATCAACAACTGGTCGGTCAAAGGCACTATGCGCCTCGACGGCACGATGTCCGGCGGCAAGCTCCTGCCCTTCCTCGCGGTGTCACTCTCGGAAGGTGGTTCGAACACCGTGACCAACGGCACTGCGAGCATCACGACCGACACTGCGTCCAGTTTGCTCAACGCCAAAGCCGGTATCACTGCACTGGTTGGCTCTAACACCGCGGTGTTCTTGAACGCGGGCGTCACCGAAGGCCTCAGCAATGAAGTCAGCGGCTTCGACGCCACTGCAGGTGTGAAACTGCACTGGTAATACGCAGACATCCTTCATCGCCCACCCGGCCCGCGAGAGGAAACTCCTGCGGGCCGGATTGTGTGAAAGTGTAAAACTGGCTTTCGTAAACTTCGACGTGCGCACACAGGTAAGCGCTACAGCATCCGCGCGTCTTAAACTCCCGGACGCAGTGCAGGCCATGGAGCGAAGCGAAATGCCGCCCTGCAGGTCCGGGACCATGCGGGGTTCGAACTCTATCGAAAACCACGAAACAACGGCATATCCCCTATAGGCCCCGCGCCCCGGATCGCGCTTCGCTTGTCCGGGGTGACCGTTGAAGCGGCGCTGCACTGCGGACGGGGGACGCTGTATTTTATAACTTAGGGGGTTGACCTCTTAGTGTATTTGTTCTATTTTTGTTCGTATAACTATTTGTGATTTTTAGTGAAGCGGCATGTGTTCTAAGCAGTAAAGTTTTCCGATTAAAAATCATGCGGCACGCCGCCGCAGACTTGACGTTTGGAAAATCGATTTGTGCGCATGTGGCAGTAAACGAAGAGGCTTATTGCAAGCTTTGCATGCAATAAGGGGGTGGTGACAGGGGGGGTACTCCCCCTCCGTGTTTCGACCCCTACTTGATCACTTCAAGGGCTCAAAGATGAGGGTTGAGATCAGTGCAGCTTTTTGACGATCACGTTGCCTGCCGAATAGCCGGCGCCGAAGGAGCAGATGACGCCGAGGTCGCCCTTTTTGAGATCGTCGCTGAATTTGTGGAAGGCGATGATGGAGCCGGCCGAGCTGGTGTTGGCATAGGTGTCGAGAATGATGGGCGACTCTTCCGGTTTGGCGTCGCGGCCCAGAACCTTGCGGGAGATGAAGTCGTTCATGTTGATGTTGGCCTGATGGAGCCACATGCGCTTGAGGCTTTCGGGCGCGATGTTTTCGTCGCTAAGGTGGCTGACGATGAGTTCGGCGACCATCGGTACAACTTCCTTGAAGACCTTGCGGCCTTCCTGGACGAAGAGCTTGTCGGCTTTGCCGATGCCTTCGGGGGCGGCGCGGTTGAGGAAGCCGAAATTGTTGCGGATGTTGTTGGAGAATTGGGTTTTCAGACGGGTGCCGAGAATTTCCCAGGCGTTTCTGCTGGCGGTGTCTTCTTTCTTTTCGAGAACGATGGCGGTGGCGACGTCGCCGAAGATGAAGTGGCTGTCGCGGTCGCGGAAGTTCAAATGGCCGGAACAGATTTCCGGATTGATGACCAACGCGGCCTTGGCGTTACCGGCGCGGATCATGTCGGCTGCGGCCTGCATGCCGAAGGTGGCGGACGAGCAGGCGACGTTCATGTCGAAGCCGAAGCCCGCGCAACCCAGGACGTTTTGCACCTCAACCGCGATGGCGGGGTAGGCGCGCTGCAGGTTCGAACAGGCGACAATGACGCAATCGATGTCCTGGGGTTTCCGCCCGGCGCGGTCGAGCGCCTCTTTGGCGGCGGTGACCCCGATCTCAGCCAGGATCGAGATCTGGTCGTTGGGGCGCTCAGGGATACGGGGGCACATGATGTCGGGGTTGAGCGTGTTTTCTTTCTCGACGACAAACCGGCTTTTGATGCCAGAGGCCTTGGTGACGAATTCGACGCTGGATTCATTCAACGCAGCGGTTTTGCCGGCGGCGATGTCTGTCGTGTGAAGAGCGTTGAATTTCCTGACATAGGCGTTGTAAGACGCGACCAGTTCTTCGTTGCTGATCGAAAATGGCGGCGTGTAAAGTCCTGTGCCGCTGATGGCTATTGCCGTCACGTTAACCCTCGCTCAAATCGATTATCTCTGGTGCGTGGTTTAGCGCATTGCGTGAGGCAGCGCATCCCCCCAATCTGCCGCCCGTTTCAGGTAGCCACAGGTTTGACGTGACGGAACAAAGCAAAGCACTGGTGCTGTTTTCAGGGGGGCAAGATTCGGCGACGTGTCTGGCCTGGGCGCTGGAGCGATTTGCGTGGGTGGAGACTATCGGGTTTTCGTACGGGCAGCGCCATGCGGTGGAGCTCGAGTTTCGCGGACGATTTGCCGCCGGACTCAGGTCCGGCTTTGCCGAATGGGGTGCGAGACTGAAAGATGATCATGTGGTCGATCTATCGGTGATCAAAGCGCTGGGCGAAACGGCTTTGACCGGTGATGTTGAAATAGCCATGGGCCGGAATGGCTTGCCGACAACATTTGTGCCGGGACGCAATATTCTGTTCTTCACGGCGGCGGCGGCGGTGGCCTATAGGCGGGGCATCAAGCATCTGGTGGGCGGCATGTGCGAGACGGATTACTCGGGCTATCCTGACTGCCGCGACGACACGTTGAAGGCGGTGCAGGTGGCGCTCAATTTGGGGCTCGACACGCGGCTCGTGGTGGAGACACCGCTGATGTGGCTCGACAAAGCTCAGACTTGGGCGATGGCGGAGGCGTTGGGCGGGACGGCGTTGGTTGACCTGATGGTTGAGGAGACGCACTCCTGCTATCGCGGGGACAGGTCAAAGCGGCATGACTGGGGTTATGGTTGTGGCGATTGTCCGGCCTGTGATTTGCGCGCCAACGGCTGGGCGCGCTACAAAGCGGGCCCGCGATGACTTACGCCGTCAAAGAGATTTTCTATACGCTGCAAGGCGAAGGCATGCGGGCCGGACGCGCGGCCGTGTTCTGCCGGTTTGCCGGCTGCAATTTGTGGTCGGGGCGAGAAGAAGATCGCGCCGAGGCGGTGTGCAAATTTTGCGACACACAGTTTGTTGGCATCGATGGCGCTGGCGGCGGGAAGTTTGACGGTGCCGATGTGCTGGCCCGGGCGGTGGCGGCGCAATGGCCTCAGAACGGCGGCGGCAACCGCTATGTGGTGTTCACAGGCGGCGAGCCGTTGTTGCAGCTTGACGATGCGTTGATTGAGGCGATGCATCGCCTGGACTTCGAGATCGCGATCGAGACGAACGGCACTATCGAGGCGCCTCGCGGTATCGATTGGATTTGCGTGAGCCCCAAGGCGGGTTCCACATTGGTGCAGCGGCGCGGCAACGAATTGAAGCTGGTCTATCCGCAGGAAGGTGCGGACCCGGAGCGGTTTCAGGAATTGGCCTTTGACCACTTCCTGTTGCAACCGATGTGGGGCGAACGAACGGCGGAGAATATGCAAGAGGCAGCGTGTTACTGTATGGCGCATCCGCGCTGGAGACTAAGCGTGCAAACACATAAGTGGATTGGGATACCGTGACGCTTTCAATCACCAAAGAGTTTCGCTTCGATGCGGCGCACTATCTACCGACGGCGCCCACTGGGCACCCGAACGCGCGGATGCATGGGCACTCGTTCACGGCAGTGGTGACGCTGGAAGGCGCGCCCGACCCGGCAAAGGGTTGGATCCGCGATTTTGGCGATGTGGACGCCGCGGTCGCCGATTTGCGCGCGCGGCTCGATCATCATCTCTTGAATGAGATCATGGGGCTTGAGCTGCCGACCCTGGAGCGGCTGGCCCGGTTCATTTTCGACGACCTCAAGGGCGCGTTGCCGGAGATTGCGTCGGTCACGGTCAACCGCCATTCGCTCGGCGAATCCGCAACCTATCGAAGGGTGTGATGGCAAAGGACAAACTCACGCAGTTGGGTCAAGTGGCGAAGCTGCCCGCGTCGCCGGATGAGGCGAGGTTGGAGCGCGTTGGCAATCCGCATGCGGACAGCGACTATCTGGTGCGCTTCACGGCGCCGGAGTTTACGACGTTGTGTCCGGTGACGGGGCAGCCCGACTTCGCGCATCTTGTCATCGATTACGCGCCGGGAAAGTGGATCGTCGAGTCGAAGTCGTTGAAGTTGTATCTGGGGAGCTTCCGAAATCATGCGGGCTTTCATGAGGACTGCACGCTTTCGATCGGCAAGCGCGTGGTCGAGGTGATCGCTCCCAAGTGGTTGCGCATCGGCGGCTATTGGTATCCGCGCGGAGGTATGCCGATCGACGTGTTCTGGCAGGCGGGGAAGTTGCCGGGTGGTCTGTGGGTGCCGGAGCAAGGGGTGGCACCCTATCGCGGGAGAGGGTGAGGATTCGGTATTGAATGTCAAGCGGTTTTGAGGTATTACTTTTCTGACAAAGTAAGGAACACGTCGATGCAATCAACCCTGACCGCCAAAGGACAAATGACCCTGCCCAAGGCCGCGCGGGAACATTTGCGCGTGAAGGCCGGGGATCGCGTCAAGATTTTCAACCTGCCGGATGGCACGACCGTGTTGCTTCCGATTCGACCGATCTCGGTCTTGCGCGGGATCGTGAAGTCGCCGCACAAGCGGCCAGTGACAATCGAGGAAATGAATGACGCTATCGCGGAAGGTGCGGTCGCGTCGCTTGGAATAACACCCCATCCGAAAGCGGCAAAGTGGAAGCCGTCACGGAGGAAGCGTCAGAAGTGATTGGCCTCGATAGCAATGTGTTGCTGCGGTACCTTGCGCAGGACGATCCCACGCAGTCTCCTAAGGCAACGAAGATCATTGAGGGTCTTTCGGCGGATGAACCGGGTCACTTAACCCACATCGCGCTTGCGGAAATCGCGTGGGTTCTGGCACGGGCGTACAAGGAGCCAGAAAGGTCGATCGCAAACATCTTCGCCCAGTTGCTGCGCTCGCGATCGATCGTCGTCAGCGACGAGGCATATGTGGTTCATGCGCTCCGCGCTGCGAGCGAAGGGGAGGCGACATTTGCAGACGCGTTGATTGGCGCCCTCTGCTTTCGTGCCGGATGCAGTAAGGTCGTTACGTTCGATGAAGGCGCTTCGAGATTGCCCGGTTTCGAACTCATCTAATGTTTCGACAGTTTCGCGCATTGCTTGTGGCGGAAGCAGGTGGTCATGTGGTCGTTGACCATGCCTACGGCCTGGGCGAAGGCGTAGACGATGGTGGGTCCACAAAACGTGAAGCCGCGGGACTTTAGTTCTTTGGCGAGTGCCAGGCTCATGGGGGTTTGCGCGGGCACGTCTTTCATCGAGGTCCATTTGTTTTGCAGCGGTTTGCCTTCCACATAATTCCACAGGAAGCCCGAGAAACCATTTGGCTCTTTGTCCATGATCTCAAGAAAAGCGCGAGCGCTTTTGATCGCGCCTTCAATCTTGCCGCGATGGCGGATGATGCCTTCGTTCTGGAGGAGCTTGGCGATTTTCGGTTCGGTGTAGCGGGCGATTTTTTCGGGTGCGAAGTTGTCGAAGGCGGCACGGAAGTTTTCGCGCTTGCGCAGGATGGTGATCCAGCTGAGGCCTGCCTGAAAGCCATCGAGCATTAGCTTTTCGTAGAGTGCGCGGTCGTCGTATTCGGGGACACCCCATTCATCGTCGTGGTAGGCGACGTAGAATGGATCGACGCCTGGCCAGGTGCA
This sequence comes from Alphaproteobacteria bacterium, assembly GCA_034440175.1. Taxonomy (GTDB): domain Bacteria; phylum Pseudomonadota; class Alphaproteobacteria; order Micropepsales; family Micropepsaceae; genus SZUA-430. Next base: position 27,082 of record JAWXBO010000031.1, on the reverse strand, counting down.
GCGTTGTTTGGTTGTCATTCTGGTTCAGCTCCAGTCAGTATCAGTGGATAGGCCGGGCGGCCAATGTGGATGATGGTGCCGTCGATGGTCACTTCGGTTGTCGAGCCCAGCCGATCAAGGCGGATGAGGGCGAGACCGTTGTTGTGGATTGAACCACGCATTTCTCCGATCTCGATTGTGCCATTTCTCAAGGGCGTTCCAGCAGCGGGCAGAAGGGTCAGTGCAGACACCGGCAACATTCGACGCCGCGCCGTTGCGCGATGCTTCATGCGCGATGTCAGTTCCTGCCCGACGTAGCAGCCTTTGTTGAAGTCGACACCGTTGAGTTCTTCAAAATTGCAGTCGAGCGGGAAACAGGTTTCGGGCGGAATGTCGGACCTGGAATCGGGCACACCAAGTTTGATCCGCGCTTCGTGATAACCCGTATCATTGCCAAGGACTATTCCCAGAGACTGGGTCCAGGTTTCGAGTTCGGAGTTTGGGATGATCGCCCGGTAACCGAGGGCTGCAAGCCTTGGGTCGGCGACTGCAGATGGCGCCGGTGATGGCAGTGCGACGACGGCTAGTCCGGCCGAGGTGTCAGTGATCGCCAGTTTGGCGCGGAGGCGGTATTTCTTCAGCCGGGCGATGAGTTCAGCGGCATGGTCTTTGTGGCAGTCCAGCCTCACCCCATCGGGTGCGCCGGCTAGCAGAAAATCGTAGATGATTTTTCCCTGCGGGGTCAGGAGTGCCGCGTAGACAGAGGTGAGCGCGCTGACGCGCATGACATCGTTGGTCACGAGGCCTTGCAGGAACGGGCGGGCTTCGGGGCCTGAGACTTCTATGATGGAGCGGTCGTGCAGGATGGCTGGATTGAACATGGCTGAGATGTAGAGCCTGGGCGCGGCCTCTAGCAAGATGTCTCGTGAAAAAGTCAGACTGCGGCTTGCGCCCGTGAAGCGCCAAGGGTAGCACTCTCACATGAGCGATAGTTTTGACTTGATACTGAAGAATGGAACGGTCGTGACCCCATGGGGCACTGCGGTTTGTGATATCGCGGTACGCGCAGAGCGTATTGCTGCCATTGGGGCGCTGGGTTCAGCGACAGCGACCAGTGTGCGGGATGTGCGCGGACTGCATGTGCTGCCCGGTGTCATTGATAGCCAGGTGCATTTTCGTGAGCCCGGCCCCACACACAAAGAAGATCTGGAAACCGGCAGCCGGGCGGCGGTGCTGGGCGGGGTGACGTCGGTGTTTGAAATGCCGAACACCGCGCCGCCTACGACGACTCGCGAGGCGCTGAACGACAAATTTCAGCGGGCGCAGGGGCGCATGTGGTGCGAACACGCGTTTTATGTTGGTGCCACGCCTGAAAATGCCAGATCCCTTGCAGGGCTTGAGTGTCTGCCGGGCGTTGCCGGCGTTAAAATGTTCATGGGTTCGTCGACCGGGACACTTCTGGTTTCCGATGACCGCGACGTTGAACAGGTTTTGCTGAGTGGCCGGCGGCGTGTGTCCGTTCATTCCGAGGATGAAGACCGCCTCAAGGCGCGCAGGCATCTGGCGGAGCACGGAAAGCCCGCGACGCACCCGGTATGGCGAGATGCCGAGACGGCTATGATCGCCACGCGGCGGGTGGTCCGGCTGGCGCGAAGTGCAAGCCGCCGTGTTCACATTCTCCATGTTTCGACCGGAGGTGAGATCGCCTATTTGGCGGATCACAAAGACATTGCCAGCGTTGAAGTCACACCCAATCACCTGACGCTGGTGGCGCCGGAGTGTTACGAACGGCTTGGGACCTATGCCCAGATGAATCCGCCGGTGCGGGACAAATCACATTGGGATGCGATCTGGGCGGGGGTGCGAGATGGCGTTGTTGACGTGTTGGGTTCCGATCACGCGCCGCATACACGTGAAGAGAAAGACAAGACCTATCCGGATACTCCTTCGGGGATGACAGGAGTTCAAACGCTGGTGCCGGTCATGCTCAATCATGTGAGCGAGGGGCGTCTATCTGTGGAGCGGTTTGTGGATTTGACAGCGCATGGTCCGCAACGGCTGTTCGGGTTGCAGACCAAGGGGCGGATCGCCGTTGGCTACGATGCGGACTTTACGATTGTCGACTTGAAGGCTCGCCGGACGATTGAGAACCAATGGATCGCCAGCCGCTGCGGGTGGACGCCGTTTGACGGCATGACGGTAACAGGATTTCCGGTGGCGACGATTATTCGTGGCCACATTGTCATGTGGGACGGCCAGCTTACGGGCACGCCGCTTGGCAAGCCCCTGCGGTTTCTGGAAGCGCTGTCACCGTGCTAGTGGAGGCTGACTTCAGTTCCGACGTAGCGCATGTCCAGTGGCGACAGGATTCCACACTTGGCCACGCGCACCGAATGAAGTTTTCCCTCCAGCCTGCTTTGCCAAAAATTCAGGAACTTGTTCAGCACCGGAAATTTGGGTGCCATGTCGAGTTCCTGCCAAACGAATGTTTGAAGCAGGCCCGGGTGGTCGGGCATGTGGTAGAGGATCTCCGCCGTGGTCAGACGGTAGCCTTTGAGCATCAAGTTGAACTCGCTCATGTTTTACTCCCGCATTTCAAACGCCAAACTGACGAAACCCATCGCTGGGTTCGCGGTGCGGAGCGGGGCACCGTCCCTAGTGTAACGCCGATCCGTGAATCAATCGTAGGCACGAGTTCGCGACGTCGTCGAGACAAACAAGTTCGGAAAAATGATGAACGAGGTTTGTTTTTGAGCGACAGCGTTCTGGCGGCAACAGTTTCTTTGTACTAGCGCTCACCATAATTGAGTGCCAATCGAGGTCGTTCAATGTCAGACAAGTTCAGATGCATTCTGGTAACCAAGACCGATGCTGGGGCGCGCGGCGCACTCAGTGAGTTTGCAGAGTCCGAGTTGATGGAGGGCGACGTCACGGTCGAGGTGTCTCATTCAACATTGAACTACAAGGATGGTCTGGCGGTTACGGGTGCCGCCCCTGTGGTTCGCAAGTTTCCGCTGATAGCGGGTATCGATTTTGCCGGACGTGTTCGTTCGTCCACTGACAGCCGTTTCAAACCGGGAGACGCCGTCCTTGCCAATGGTTGGGGCATGGGCGAGACGCACCATGGTGGTTATGCGACGCTGGCGCGGGCAAAGGGTGACTGGCTGATACCGCTGCCGGATAAGTTTTCTGCTGCCGAAGCGATGGCCATCGGCACGGCCGGGTATACGTCGATGCTCGCTGTCATGGCACTGGAGGGCGCCGGATTGACGCCGGCCAAGGGCGCTGTGCTTGTGACGGGAGCCGCTGGCGGGGTGGGCAGTGTTGCGATCGCCTTGCTTTCGAAGCTTGGGTACCGCGTGATCGTGTCTACGGGCCGGGCAAGCGAGGAGGCCTATCTCAAGGAGTTGGGCGCGTCGGAGATTATTGATCGAGCCGAGCTCAATGGCGACGCACGTGCACTTGCGAAGGAGCGCTGGGCGGGCGCGGTTGATGCGGTTGGGTCCAAGACGCTTGCCAACGTCCTGTCATCAACGAGTTACGGCGGCGTGGTGGCGGCTTGTGGCTTGGCTCAAGGTATGGATTTGCCGGGTTTTGTGGCGCCGTTCATTTTGCGCGGCGTGACGCTGGCCGGAATTGACTCGGTTTCGTGCCCAAGACCACGGCGCCTGGAGGCCTGGTCGCGGTTGGCCCGCGACCTTGAAATTGGCAAACTTACGGCGACGATCAGCCGGGCTGGGCTGTCGGATGTTGTGGCTTTGGCGCCGGAAATTTTAAAGGGGCAGGTCCGGGGCAGGGTTGTGGTGGACGTAACCCGCTGAGGGTTTGGAACTTCAAGGACGAAGAAAGTGTTAACCAGCTTGGGGCAGTGTCAGTGCAAATGATGATTCTGGCGGTGTGCCGGAGCATGTGTCATTGAAGCGGATGCGTTAATGATTTCTCGTGCCGGGGGCAGTTGCCAGTGAATGGGGGTATAGACTGGCTCACGCTTGTTGGCGGTGGAATGGTCATCGGCGTGATAGCTGCCGCGCCACTGGGGCCGGTCAATCTCATTTGCATCAAGCGGACCCTGTCCTACGGACCGTGGAACGGGTTTCTGGCCGGGCTTGGCGCGGCCTTGGGCGACGGGATCTTTGCATTTATCGCCGGGTTTGGCGTGAAGTGGGTGTTCGATGCGATCCAGGATATGGGCGTCGTGTTGCAACTGGCAAGCGCCGCGCTGCTGTTGATCTATGGTCTGCGCGTCTTTATTTATGCCACCCCGCCTGAAATAATGCGCAACCCGGACGGGAGTATGCAGCGCGGCTCGGTTGGGGATTTGGCCGGTGCTTTGGCCAGTACATTTGCCCTTACGGTCACCAATCCGGCCACCATGGTCGGTTTTGCGACGATGTTCGGTGCGTTTGAAGAAGTCGTCAATTTTCATACGAGCTCGCTGGCAACACTGGTGCTTGTGACATCGGCGATTGGCGGATCGATATTGTGGTGGGCCACAGTGACTGCGGTCACCGGAATTTTTCATCAGTCCATTGAGACTGCAACGCTGAAACGAATGAACCAGGCTTCCGGGTTGCTCATATTCGCGACGGGCGCATCCTTGCTTGGCTATGCGATTTGGCAACGTGTGATGGGGTGAGCCGTCCGCCGTTCTCTCCGGCTTGTCTTGATCACGTCGTGTTGCGTGTGGCGCGTATGGACGAGGCGCTGGCGTTTTACTGCGATGTCATCGGCGCCAAGGAAGAGCGACGGGTGCCCGCAGTTGGATTGGTTCAACTTCGCGTTGGGCAATCGCTGATCGACTTGATCGATGCAACGCTGGACGGCTCCACTGATCGCCAGGTTCTTGATCATTTTTGTATCCGTGTTGAGCCATGGGATGAAGCCCTGATCGTTGAGCATCTGGCGAAATTCGGGGTGAACGTGATTGAGCGTGGACCCAGATATGGCGCGCAAGGTGTTGGACCGTCACTTTATATTCGCGACCCGTTTGGAACGGTGGTTGAGCTCAAGGGGCCTGCATCGCCGGTTGAGAGTGAGTTGCCGGTTCTAACGACCGCGCGATTGATTCTACGGCCGGCGCGCCTGTCGGATGCTGAGGCTTTGTTTCCGCTTTTTGCCGATAGCGAGACGATGCAGTTTTGGGCGCACGGGCCCGTGACGTCCGTTGCCGACGTCCGGCAGATCATTGCCCGCAATCTTGTGCCGCGAAACAAACCGGAGAGTTCATTTGCCATTACCGAGGACGGCAATCTGGCCATCGGTTGCGTCAATTTCTACGAAGAAAGTGATGCGATGGCGGGTCTTGGCTATATTATTGGCAAGTCCTTTTGGGGGCGCGGACTGGTGAGCGAGGCGGTGAATGCGGCGCTCCTGCATGGGTTTGTGACGCTGAAGCTCCACAGGATCTGGCTGGACATCGATCCTCAAAACCATGCGTCGGTTCGTGTGGCCGGGAAGTGCGGGTTCTCGGCCGAAGGTGTGCAGCGGCAGGCGTTCTTTATGGATGGCGCCTATCTGGACAGTGCGATCTTTGGCTTGCTGCGTGAAGACTGGATCAGATTGCGCGGCGCAAGCTTTGCATCCGGGAAATAATCGCATCCGCGTCACGCATGATGGACTGGATGATTTCGGCGCTGGTTTGCGTTTTGTGAATTGCGCCCGCGCCCTGGCCGATTGCGAAGGCAGAGCGATTGCGATCGAGGCCTTCGATCTGGCCGCCGATGCCGCCCATGACGCCTTCCTGAACGGAATGCATCGCCTGCATTGGAAAAGGTTTGATGTCCTGCGGGCGACGTTCCCAATCGGCGACATAGTCGTTCTTGTAGACCCGCATGGGCTTGCCGGAATAGGCGCGGGTGATGATGGTGTCTTCGTCGCCGGCATCGACGACGGCTTGTTTGTAGAGGTCACCGGCGTGGGCTTCGGTTGAGGCGATGAAGCGCGTGCCCATCCAGACGCCTTGCGCGCCCAACGCGAGTGCGGCGGCGAGGCCCCGTCCGTCAACAATGGCACCGGCGGCGAGCACCGGGACACGGACGGCATCGACGATTTGCGGGATGAGCGCCATGCCTGCGATCTTGCCGGTATGGCCGCCGGCTTCGGTGCCCTGGGCGACGACGGCGTCAAGGCCGCCGTCTTCGCCGGCTTTGGCGTGACGGACAGTGCCGCAGACGTTCATGACTTTGAGGCCCGCAGCGTGAAAGCGATCGACGAGATGACGGGGTGGAACGCCGAGGCCAGAGATGAAGGCGGCAGCACCTTCCTCGATAATAATGTCGGCAGTTTTTTCGAGTGATTCAGGCACAGCGGCCAAGAGGTCGACGCCGAAGGGTTTTTTGGTGAGCTGGCGGACTTTGCGCATTTCGCTACGAATTTCATCGGGGGTGCGCCCGGCCATGCCCAAAGTGCCAAAGCCTCCGGCTTCGGAGACGGCGGCGCAGAGTCCGGCGTAGGAGACGCCGCCCATGCCGGCCAGAAAGATCGGGTATTTCACGCCAAACATGTCGCAAATGGGAGTGTGCACGGTCATCGATTTTATCCGTTTCAAGGCTGGGACTTATTCATTACAGTGCCTGGAGCGAAATGTGGAGGTTTTGATGTTGCGGTGGATATTGGTGGCCCTGCTTGCTTTTGGATCGGGTTTAGCGGTGGCTGCCAAGGTGGCCGATAACGGCCCGCCCTATACCGACGCGCAGTTTCTGGAGCTGTCGAAAGAGCGCATGCCGACAGAGACGCATGCGACGCTCCCGGAGTGGTGGAAGCGGGCGCCGGACTATTTGCGCCGGCATGTTTTAAGTTCGCCGAGCGAAATGTGGTGGCCGATCATCAAGTGCAATTATCTGGGCTTTCGTCCGGATGCCAGCGGGCCGACGAACTCGGCGAAGTGCGAAAAAGATTTTTATGACAACACCCAACGCGGGAAAAAGTCTTGGTCGCCAGACGGGCAATGGGTTGGGCCGTCGGAAGCCTGCATCAAGCGCGACAAGCGTTCGCAATATGGCGAGCTTATCTGCGATTGACTTTGAGACATTTGAGACAGAACAGGACAGCGGATAAGCTTTTGACGGTGAAGGGTTTTCGCCATCGGACAGTGGTGGACACAGGACAGCCGGTTTTTCGCCATTTTGTTGAGTTGTCTTGAAGCGGGGTGTGTTGCCGAGCGCCGGTTGAGGGCGCAATGCGGGGCACTTACCCGCAATGAATTTTTCGCGCGGGATCACGATGGAGGCCCGTGGACCCGCGCAGAAGTTTTTACAATGTCAAGCCGCAGTCAAGTAATAAAAAACTTTACGCTTATATTGAACATATAGAGAACTTTTGGAAATGCAAGTGGCGTAAAGGTTATTTCGTAACCTGTGCGACATTTTTATTCCAGCTGACCGGGAATTTACGTGCACTCGCGGGCGCCCTTGCGGCCCGGCGAAAATGGCGCAGAGCCTGCAGATTAACCACGCTACAGCAGTTCACATGGAGACCGTTTCAATTTTAACGACAAAATTGAGAATGCCTTGGCGATTTTGCCAGTCTTGCGCATTTTGCGGCCGTACTGCCGGGTACTTCGCAGATTTTTTCATGGGAAACTTACTATGGTCACTTTTATTAAATCCGATTTGGAATTCATTCTTCAACAAATTCTGATCGCGGAGCAAAACGCGGCCGGGACGCCGATCCAGGCGCTTATTGCCGACGTGACGCTGCCGTTCGGCTTGCGCACCGTCGATGGTACGAACAACAATCTGCTGCCGGGGCAAAGCTTTTTCGGCGCGGCGGATACCCTGTTACCGCGTGTGACGACCCCGGTGTTTTTGAATGATGCCGATGGCGATGTGTTCGGTCCTGTCACCAACACCAACTACGGTGCGCCTGGCAGCGTCGCCGATGCGGACCCCCGGCTGATCTCGAACCTGATCGTCGATCAGACGGCGAACAATCCAGCTGCTGCTGCAGCTGCGGGTGCGGTATTAGTCACGAGCCCCGGTATTGATGGCATCTTTGGCACGCTTGATGATCGTCTCGTTTATGAGATTCCCAATGTGACCCCCGATGTCGGTCTTTCGGCGCCGTTCAATTCCTGGATGACCTTGTTCGGCCAGTTCTTCGATCACGGTCTCGATCTGTTGACCAAGGGCGGTCCGGGGGTGGGGACAGTGTTCATTCCAATCCTGCCAGGCGATCCGCTTTACGTTGTCGGCGGCCCGAACTTCATGCCGCTGACGCGCGCGACACCGTTCGCGGGTCCTGGTGCAGACGGCATTCTGGTCGATAATCCCCTGACCCTTGTCAATGAAGCGGCCGACAACACAACGCATGAAGGGCAGAACACGACCACCTCGTTTGTCGACCAGAACCAGACCTACACATCGGCCTCTTCGCACCAGGTGTTCCTGCGCGAGTACGTGCTGAACGGTTTGGGCGATCCCGTTGCGACCGGAAATTTGCTCGACGCGCCTGGCGGGGGGCTGCCCACATGGGCGGACGTCAAAGCGCAAGCGGCGAGCATGCTGGGAATCCAGCTGATCGATTCTGATGTCTTCAACGTGCCACTGCTGCGAACGGATGCCTATGGCAAGTTCATTCCCGGCCTGAACGGCTTTGCCCAGATCATTACCGGTTTGGGGGGCGATTTGATTGCCAACACCGCGGACGACATCGTTGTCGAAGGAAATCCTGCAGGCGGCGGCGTGTTGCTGCCACCCGCAACCATTCGTACGGGCCACGCCTTCATGGACGACATCGCCCATCACGCGGCGCCAAATAATGGCAAGGTCGCCGATGCCGATTTGGGGCTAGAGGGGCTCTTTGGCAATGATGGGCTAGCGAACACTTACGACAACGAATTGCTCAACGCGCATTTCATCACTGGCGATGGGCGTGGCAACGAGAATATCGGCTTGACGACGGTGCACTTTGTGTTTCATGCCGAGCACAATCGGTTGGTCGAACAGACCAAGTCGGTCGTGCTTCAGCAGGCCTTCGATACCGGCGACATCGCCTTTCTCAATCAATGGCGCCTTAGCCCGCTGAACGCTGCCGATATCGACACACAGCTTGAGAGAGACGCGCTGATCGCCAGCGATGCGGGCTGGAACGGAGAGCGCATATTCCAGGCGGCGAAGTTCGGTACCGAGATGCAGTATCAGCATTTGGTATTCGAGGAATTCGCCCGCAAGGTTCAACCCGAAGTCAACGTGTTCGCCGGCTATAACGTCCAGATCGATCCTTCGATCGTTGCCGAATTCGCGCACACGGTCTATCGCTTTGGCCATTCGATGCTGACCGAAACGATTGACCGCTATGATCCGAATTTCAACGTCGTGGGCGATGGAGGAATAGCACCCGGCAATCAGCAGATCGGCCTGATCGCGGCATTCCTCAACCCGCTCGAATTCCTGGCCAGCGGACCGACCCAGGCGGAGGCGGCCGGCGCGATCATCCGTGGCATGACGAGACAGGTCGGGAATGAAATCGACGAGTTCGTCACCGAGGCCTTGCGCAACAATCTGGTGGGCTTGCCGCTCGACCTCGCGGCCATCAACATTGCACGTGGCCGTGATACCGGAATTCCAACCTTGAATGCCGCGCGTCGCGACTTTTACGCGGCGACCAATGATGCACAGCTCAAGCCTTATGAGAGTTGGGTGGAATTTGCGCAACACGCCAAACACCCGCTGTCTGTCGTCAACTTCATTGCGGCTTATGGCACGCATTCCGATATAATTAGTGCGGTCGACAAACGGGCAGCGGCGCTGAACATCGTTACGAATGCTGTGAATGGGGGGACGCTGCAGCAACAGGACTATTACGACTTCCTGAACAGTGCGGGCGGTCACAACGATAATCTGGTCGGCTTTACTTCAACCGGCGTCGACGCCATTGACTTCTGGATCGGTGGTTTGGCCGAAGCGCAGAGTCCGTTTGGCGGCTTGCTGGGATCGAGCTTCAATTTCATTTTCGAAACGCAGATGGAAGCGCTGCAGAACGGCGACCGGTTCTACTATCTGGCGCGTCTTGCGGGTCTCAATCTGCTCACCGAAATGGAGAACAACTCGTTTGCGCAAATGGTGATGAACAACACCGACGCGACCCATCTGCCCGGCGATGTTTTCTCAACACCGAACTATATTCTTGAGGTCAATCAGTTGATTCAATTCACGGGCCTTGGCGTTAGCGGGCGCGATGATCCAATTGGAACAAATATTTTCTTTCCGGAAGTTTTACGTAACAACCCGGCAACGCTGGGGCCCGACACCAATTTTCTGCAATATAATGGCGTGGATCACGTCGTTCTCGGCGGCACCTCAGGCAACGACACTCTCATCTCCGGCATCGGCGACGACACGCTGTGGGGCGACGCTGGCAACGACCGTCTTGAGGGCGGCGACGGCGCCGACAGTCTGAATGGCGGCGACGGCGATGACATCATCACCGATCTGGGCGGCATCGACAACATCAAGGGCGGCGCGGGTAACGACGTTATCAATGCGGGCCCTGGTCTTCTCGACCTCATCCTTGCGGGCGACGGACATGACTTTGTGGTCGCGGGCCGCGATCCGAAAGAAGTTTTCGGTGGTAACGGCAATGACTTTTTGCTGGCGGCCGATGCGGCGTCGACCTTGATCGGCAATGACGGCAATGACTGGCTGGAAGGCGGCCCCGAAGGCGACGCGCTGGTCGGCGATAACGGCAATCCGTTCGACCTGGGTACAACGGCCGGTCATGACGTGCTCATTGGCCGTGGCGGCCCCAATGATCTGCATGCCGAGGGCGGGATGGATATTTTAGTCGGTGGCCCGGGGGTTGATTTCCTCGAAGGCATGATTGGTTTCGACTGGGCGACCTATATGAACGAAACCACCGGCATCACCGCCGATATGTCGTTCGTCGCCCCGATTGTTGCCCCACTTCCCATCAACGATCCACAAGCCCTTCTCGACCGGTTCTTGACCGTTGAAGGGTTGTCGGGTTCGCATTTCAGCGACACCTTAATTGGCGATAACAATACCGCCGTCGAACTTGCGCTCAACTTTGGCGCGCTTGCGGCCGCCGATATGGGGCTCATTACCGGTTTGGCCGATTTGCTTGGCCCAGCCATCGCTGCGTCCGGCTTCAATGCCGGCAACATTATCCTGGGCGGCGCCGGCAGCGATTTCATCGAGGGCAAAGGCGGTAACGACTTCATCGATGGCAACGCCTGGCTGAATGTTCAGCTCAGCGACGGCGTCAATCGTTACGACAGCATGAGCGAACTTCAAGGAGCGATGTTTGCCGGCACCATCAATCCCGGCGCTATATCGATCGTTCGCGAGATTCTCACATCCAATGTCGCCACGGATGTCGATACGGCGATCTTCTCGGGCGTGCTGGCGAACTATACCATTGCCTTGGGGGTTGGTCCGTCCGGGTTTGATGGCTCAGCGATCATCAGCGACAATGTGGGCCTCGACGGAACGGACATCATTCGTAACATCGAGCGGCTGCAATTCGCAGATCAGACGGTTGTATTGCAAGAAAATGGAAACGTCCTGCCGACTGGCTTGCTGACAATCAGCGATCCGACACCGACGGAGGATCAGCTGCTGACGGTCTCGTCACTGGGTATATCGGACGCAAACAACGTTACATTGCTCAATCCGACCGGCGCGATCACGGCGCCTTCGTTTGTCTGGCAAGCCGAGACGATTCCGTTGTCCGACATTTTTGTCGACATTGGGTCCGGACCGAACTTTACGCCGGGCGATGCACAAGCGGGTGTGCGCCTGCGCGTCAAAGCGGTGTACAGCGATTTGAACGGGGTACAAGAGACAGTGTTGTCGGCGCCCACGGCTGCGGTCATAAATGTCAACGATGCGCCGACTGGCACGGTGCAGATCAGCGACACGACGCCAACGCAGGCTCAAATACTTTTGGCCGTCAACGCTATCGTCGATGCCGATGGACTTGGCGCTGAGTTCAATTATCAATGGCAGTCTTCACCTGGTGTGGGACCCCAGGTGTGGACGAATGTCGCCGGGGCCACGGCTTCGACCTTTGGAGCGGACGGGGCACAGATTGGCCGGCTACTTCGTGTGGTCGTGAGCTACATCGATGGTCAGGGAACGCTTGAAAGCGTGACCTCGGCAGCGACGGCGGCTGTGGTTGCTATTCCAGCCACCATTGTCGGTACGGCGGCGGCAGACATTCTCAATGGCACCGCTGGGGTGGACGCCATCTCCGGACTTGGCGGCAATGATACGCTCAACGGGTTTGCCGGCGGAGACTTCCTTGATGGCGGGGACGGTGCCGACATTCTCAATGGCGGCTTGGGCGCGGACTCGATGATTGGCGGGATCGGAAACGATATTTTCGTTGTGCACGACGTTCTCGACTCGGTCTTCGAAGCGCTGGGTGCCGGTACCGATACGGTTCAGACGTCTCTCGCCTCCTATACACTCGGGGCGAATGTTGAAAACTTGCTCTACACCGTTGCCAACGACTTCAACGGGACGAGTACGGCGGCAGGCGGGGGCATTTTTGCCGGCACGGGCAACATACTGGCCAATGTGATCACCGGTGGAACAGGTAACGACACTCTGACCGGTTTGGCGGGCAACGACACGCTGAACGGCGGCAATGGTAACGACAGGTTCGTCGCGACGGCGCTCGACGCCAACGACACTTATAATGGTCAAGTGGGCATTGACCTTTACGATCTGTCGCTCACGGGTGCTGGCGCTACGGTCAATCTGGCCACTGGGGGGGCGAGCAGCCTGGAAACGGGTTCCGATCAGCTGAACACGATCGAGAACGTCAATGGAAGTTCGGGCAACGATGCCATCACCGGCAGCAACGTCGATAACGTCCTCAATGGCCTGGCAGGCGACGATACGCTTGCCGGCGGTGGTGGAGCCGACACACTGATCGGCGGTATCGGCAACGACACTTTGAACGGTGGTGCGGGCGCCGACATTCTCATAGGTGGGTTCAATAACGACACCATGAATGGCGGAAACGGGGACGACATCTTCCGCTTTGCAGCGAATTTTGGTGCCGATACGATCATTGGTTTCGACGCAGGTCCGATCGGCGGGCAGGATTTGATGAACTTGTTCGCGCTTGGCATCAACGCCGGGAACTTCGCGGCGCGGGTGGGGATTGTGGATTTGGGTGCAAATACCCAGGTGACAATCGATGGCGTGGATACGATCACATTGCTGGGCGTGAACGGCGTAGGTGCGAACACCATTACCATCGCCGATTTCAGCTTTGGGCCGTAGTCATTGAAGTGGCGCAGCCGGGCGGTTGAAGTTCCGCCGCCCGGCTCTATCTTTGCGCCGTCCGGACTCAAAGAATCCAAAAAGCACTGTCATCCCGGATCGCTGACTTTTCCCGAAGCCGAGCTTCGTTGGAAAAGTCAGCGATCCGGGATGACATTGATTTTTTGAAAGGCGCCACCCCTCGCCCTTTTTTGCGAAAAGCAAAAAAGGGTGAGGGGTTGTGGTTAGCTTCCATACCTCAGCTGCGCTTCCAGGGTTAGACCCAGGGCAACGGAAAGAAAATCGTCGCCGCGTTTGATTTTGGCATTGGGGATTTCCTCCGTGAGGACGGCTTCGATTGCGGGGACGCGGCTGGAGCCTCCCGTCATGAAGACGGTGTCGATGTTTTCCGCATCGATGCCGGCCAGCGCCAGGCAATTCCAGATGGCGAGGCGCAGGCGGGTGAGCTCGCTGGAGAGCGTCTCGTCAAATTCGTCGCGGGTGGCGCTGGCGCTCAAGCCGTGCTCAACGAAGGGCAGGGCGATGTTGGTGCGTTCGGCGTCGGTGAGTGCGATTTTGCCTGCTTCGACTTCGAAGGCAATGCGGTGGCCCAATTGCTTGGTGAGAACCGTGAGCAGGCGCTCGGTCTTTTCGGGTTCGACGGCAAGGCGGTTGATCTCGCGGGCTTCGCGCAGGATTTTTGGGGTGTAGCAGAGGTTGATCGTGGGCCACCATGAGAGGTCGGCGAAGGTCGAGCGCGGCATGGGAAGCTGTTTGGTCGTCAGCTCGCCGCCCAGACCCAGCAGCGGCATGACGTTGCTCATCGAAAGATTGCGGTCGAAGTCAGTCCCGCCGACGCGAACGCCGGTGTTGGCGAGGATGTCGTCGCGACGATCAGGGCGCGCACGGCGATCAGGACCGATGCGCACGATCGAGAAGTCCGAGGTGCCGCCGCCGATGTCAGCGACGAGAATGAGCTCTTCGCGGGTGGCTGACTGTTCGTATTGGGCGGCGGCGGCCACCGGTTCGTAGACGAACGAGACTTCGGTGTAGCCGGCCTGGCGGGCGAGGGCGGCCAGCGTGGTTTCGGCGCGGGTGTCGAGGGCGTCGTCGCCTTCGACAAAGCGGACAGGGCGGCCGTGGACTACCGCGTCGATGGGGGCGCCGATGGCCTCTTCGGCTTTCAGGCGAAGGCGACGCGAGAACATGGCGATGACATCAGTGAGCGGGATCGCGCGTTTTGACAGGACGGTGCGTTCGTTGATCAGCGAGGTTGAGAGAATGGTCTTGAGGCCGCGCATCAGGCGGCCTTCGTTGCCGTTGACATAGGCGTCGACGGCATCGCGACCATAGTGGGGCGTGTCGCGATCCGCGAAGTCGAAGAAGACGGCGGTGGGGATCATCGTCGAGGCGCCCTCCACGGGGGCGAGCGTGGCGGCGTTGTCTTTGACGATGCCGATCGCCGAATTGGAAGTTCCGAAATCAAATCCTGCTGCGCGCATGAAGTCCCCTCACCCTTTTTTGCGAAGTGCAAGAAAGACCCTCTCCCGCAAGGGGAGAGGAAGAATAACCTATATTTTCAGCATCGCTCCTCTTCCTCTCCCCTTGCGGGAGAGGGTCTTTTTTCGGCCTTCCGAAAAAAGGGTGAGGGGAGCGCCGCTATGCCAGAACCAACTCCGTCTCGCGGTAGCCTTGCAGATAAAGTGCGGCGGAAAGATCGCTGTGGTCCAGCCTTGCGTGGGCGGCTTGAGCGACGACGGGTTTGGCGCGGTAGGCGATGCCCAATCCCGACTCGCGGATCATGTCGAGATCGTTGGCGCCGTCGCCGATGGCCATTGTGTCACTGAGTGCTATTCCACTCTGGTTGGCGAGGTCGCGCAGGGTTTGACGCTTGGCCTCACGGCCGAGGATGGGTTCGCGGACCGTGCCGTCGAGTTTGCCGTTGGTCAGGCCCAGTTCGTTGGCACGATGCTGTGCGAAACCCGCAGCTTCGGCAACACGCGACGTGAAATAAGTGAAGCCGCCGGAGACGAGAGCGGCGGTTGCCCCGGCTTTTGTCATTGTTGCCACCAGGATTTTGGCGCCGGGGTTCAACTGCACGCGGGTTTCGTAGACCTTGCCCAGTGTGGATTCGGGCAGGCCTTTGAGCAGCGCCACGCGTTCGCGCAAGGCGCTTTCAAATTCGATTTCCCCGCGCATGGCGCGTTCGGTGATGGCTGAGATCTGGGGCTTTACGCCGGCAAAGTCTGCGATTTCGTCGATGCACTCGCAGCTGATGATGGTGGAGTCCATGTCGGCCAGCAGCAATCGTTTGCGGCGGCCGGTTGCGGGGACAATGTTGGCATCGACGGGGGCTGAGCCAAGCGCTTGGTGCACACGCTGGATAATTGTGAGGTCAAGGGTGCGAAATTCGCACGCGGTTCCGGGTGACAGCCAATGCGGCGTTGTGCCCATCACTGCGGAGGTGGACGCGACACTGACGTCATCCAAAGCGCCCAGCGCTGCGGTCAGAACCAATCTATAATCCATGAGCGCTTCAATCGAATCGAGGGTTTGCGTTGAATAGACCGGACGCCATTCTTATTGCAGGGCCGACCGCCAGCGGCAAGTCAGCGTTGGCGTTGATGCTGGCCGAGAAACTCGGCGGCGCGGTGATCAATGCGGACGCGATGCAGATTTATCGCGAGTTGCCGATCCTGTCGGCGCGGCCGGCGCCGGAAGAGGAAGCGCGGGCACCGCATTATCTCTATGGGTTCGTGAGTGTGTTCGAGCCGTATTCGGTTGGCCGCTGGCTTGAGGCGGCGCGGCTGGCATTGGAAGAGACGCGATCAAAGGGACTGCTACCGATTGTGACGGGCGGGACCGGGCTCTATTTTGCGGCGTTGTTGAATGGGTTATCGCCGATCCCGGAGATCCACGCGTCTATACGTGTCGAGGCGCGACAGAAATTGGCGGCGCTTGGGAACGAACGCTTCCACGCCGAGTTGCGCGGGCGCGATCCGGTTATGGCTGAGCGGTTGAACACCGGCGACGGTCAGCGTCTGGTGCGGGCATGGGAAGTGATCGAGGCAACAGGGCAGTCGCTGGCCGAGTGGCAGTTGCTGAAAGGCACGCCGGTGTTGACGGGCAGGCTCGCACGGTTTGTGCTGAAGCCCAATCGCGATTGGCTGTTGGCGCGGATCGTGCGGCGGTTCGAGGTGATGATGGCGCAAGGGGCGCTGGAGGAAGTAAGGGCGTTGGGGGCGCTTGGTTCGGAATTGCCTGCCGCACGCGCGCTGGGAGTGCCGCAATTGATGGCGCATCTTCGGGGAGAGGTGACACTGGAGGCGGCGGTCGAGCAGGCGGTTGTCGATACGCGGCGCTATGCGAAGAGACAGATGACCTGGTTTCGTCATCAGATGCCGCAGTGGACTTTTGTGGAGCGCAGCGAGGCCGGTGAGATGCTGGCGGTGATTGAGGGCGCGCTCAGGCCAGGATGAGCCCGCAGTGCTTGGCGAAATGGCGGAAGTCCTTGTCGCGTGTAATAAGCGAAACACTGTTGTCGATGCAAGATTGGGCGATGAGCGCGTCGGCGACACGTGCCTTGAAACCGTGGGCCAGGACTATTCGACGCGTCGCTCCAGCGCGCTCCCAATAGCCATCAGAAGTATCGAGTTGCAGAAAGCCTCCAATAGCGGAAGTTATCTTCGGGCCCGCCTTGGGGTAGCTCAGCAGTTCCGTGACAACGACCGGGGGCAAGCGCAATTGGCCACCGTCTACCGCGGCTTCGATCATCGTGAGGTCGGGTCCGCTTTCACCTTGGAGAAATGCAACGAGAGAGGAAGTGTCGGCTGCGATCATCGCCGATCATGCCGAATTTCGTCCAGCGTAAGATCGAACTTTATTTTCCCACGCAACTTTGCGAGTTCCTTATAGGCGCGCGCGCGCCTTAACATCTCAAGCCCTTTGCGCACAGTTTCGGTGATGCCTTCGCCGGTTTCGGCTTGGGCGCTTTCCAGGAGGGCGGCGGGGACGTGGACGGTGATTTTTCTGATTTCGTTTTCCATGCCAGCATTAATACCATAACTTTTTATGGCATTCAAACTTCACCCGCCCCCTTGACGCAGTGCAGCAAAATTGGTAGGTGTTTCGTAATAATCTTGCTGGAAACTGTGTGAATGTGGAATTTTGTGCTTGTAGTAGGCGGCGCCGCTGATTCTTGGACCTAACCGGGTCTCAAGGAAAGGTGGCGTATTCAAGGGCCCTGACGGGGCCTTTTCTTATGGTCGAGAGTCTGAAGATGAGTTTGACAGCGACGCAACAGGACCTGACGGGCGCCGAAATCGTGATCCGGGCGCTCAAGGATCATGGGGTTCACCATATCTTTGGCTATCCCGGTGGGGCGGTCCTGCCGATCTATGACGCGCTGTTTCAGGACGACGGCATTCAGCACATTCTGGTGCGCCATGAGCAGGGCGCGGCGCATGCGGCAGAAGGCTATGCGCGCTCGACGGGGAAGCCCGGGGTGCTGTTGGTGACGTCGGGGCCGGGGGCGACGAATGCCGTCACCGGATTGACCGATGCCTTGATGGATTCCATTCCGCTGATCTGCATCACGGGGCAGGTGCCGACGCATTTGATCGGCACGGACGCGTTTCAAGAGGCCGACACCGTTGGGATCACGCGGCCATGTACGAAACACAACTGGCTGGTGCGCGATGTGCGCGATCTGGCGCGGATAATGCACGAGGCGTTCTACATCGCCACGACCGGGCGGCCGGGGCCGGTGTTGATCGATATCCCCAAAGACGTGCAGTTCAAGCGGGCGCCTTATGTGGGGCCGACGAATATCCGGCACAAAACCTATCAGCCGCGGATCAAGGGCGATCTGAAGAAGATAGAGCAGGCGGTGGAGATGATTGCGGCCGCCAAGCGTCCGGTGTTTTACACCGGTGGTGGCGTGATCAATTCGGGGAAGCTGGCGTCGCATTTGTTGCGCGAGTTCGTGCGTCTGACGGGGTATCCGATCACGTCGACCTTGATGGGGCTTGGCGCTTATCCGGCATCGGACAGACAGTGGCTGGGCATGTTGGGGATGCACGGCACCTATGAGGCCAATCTTGCCATGCACGATTGCGATTTGATGATCGCCATCGGGTCGCGTTTTGACGACCGGGTGACGGGGCGGCTGGACGCGTTTTCGCCGAACTCGAAGAAGATTCATATCGACATCGATCCGTCGTCGATCAACAAGACTGTGCGCGCCGAGGTCGGCATTGTCGGTGATGCGGCGCATGTGCTTGAGGACATGATCCGGTTGTGGCGTGCCAAGCAGTTGAAGCCCGATGGCGCGGCGCTGAGCGCGTGGAAGATGCAGATCGAAGGCTGGCGGGCGCGCAATTGTCTGGCGTACAAGCCGTCTGCAGAGGTGATCAAGCCGCAATATGCTGTCGAGCGCTTGTACGAGTTGACCAAGGGCCGCAGCACTTATATCTCGACCGAAGTGGGTCAGCATCAGATGTGGGCGGCACAGTATTACCGGTTTGAGGAGCCCAACCGCTGGATGACATCGGGCGGGCTTGGGACGATGGGCTATGGCTTGCCGGCCGCAGTTGGTATCCAGGTCGCGCATCGCGACGCGCTGGTGATCGACATCGCGGGCGAGGCCAGCGTGCAGATGACGATGCAGGAGCTGTCGACGGCGGTGCAGTTCGATTTGCCGATCAAGATTTTTATCATCAACAATAAGTATATGGGGATGGTGCGTCAGTGGCAACAATTGCTGCATGGCGGGCGCTATTCGCACTCGTATTCCGAGGCGTTGCCGGATTTCGTCAAGCTGGCCGAAGCCTACGGCGCCGTTGGCATTCGGGCGACGAAGCCGGATGAGCTGGATGACAAAATCAAAGAGATGATCAATGTGAACAGGCCGGTGCTGTTCGATTGCGTTGTCGATCAGACTGAGAACTGCTACCCCATGATACCGTCGGGAGCGGCGCATAATGAGATGATTCTCAATGATGCGGTTGGTGAGGCGAAGGTGAGTGAAGCGGGAAAGATTTTGGTCTGATGAGCAAGCAACCTGGTTCAGCTTATTTTCTGGATGATTCCAAGAAGACAGAAATTCGAACGACCTTCTGCGTGCTCGTCGACAATGAGGCGGGCGTTCTGGCGCGGGTGATCGGGTTGTTTTCGGGGCGCGGCTACAACATCGAGAGTTTGACGGTGGCGGAGGTCGATCATCTCGACCACACGTCGCGCATTACGATTGTGACTTCGGGGACGATGGAAGTTCTCGAGCAGATCCGCCATCAGCTCGAACGGCTGGTGCCGGTGCACAAAGTATTTGACCTGACGGCCGAGCATCCGGGGATCGAACGTGAAATGGCGCTGGTGAAGGTGGCGGGTACCGGCGAGAAGCGGGTTGAGGCGCTGCGGCTGTCGGATGCGTTCAGGGCGCGGGTTATCGATACAACTCATTCGAGTTTTGTTTTCGAGGTCACCGGCAATCCGCAAAAAATTGACGCGTTTGTCGATCTGATGAAGCCTTTGGGGCTGATGGAAGTTTCGCGTACCGGTGTGGTCGCGATCAGCCGCGGCGCGGAGGCGATGTGAATTCATTCTTGGAACATTGGAGACAACGATGCGTGTTTATTATGATCGCGATGCGGACGGCAATCTTATCAAGGGCAAGAAAGTTGCGATTATCGGCTTTGGCAGTCAGGGGCATGCGCATGCACTGAACCTTCGCGATTCTGGTGCGAAGGATGTGGTGGCGGCTTTGCGGCCGGGCGCGTCTGCCGACAAGGCCAAAGCGCAGGGCTTCAAGGTGATGGATGTTGCCGATGCCGCGAAGTGGGCCGACGCAATGATGATGGTGACGCCCGACGAATTGCAGGCCGATATTTATAGAGAGGCGCTGCACGGCAACATGAAGCAGGGTGCAGCGTTGATGTTCGCGCACGGCTTCAATGTGCATTTCCGCTTGATCGAGCCGCGCGCTGACCTTGACGTTCTTATGGTGGCCCCGAAAGGGCCTGGGCACACGGTGCGCTCGGAATATCAGAAGGGCGGCGGCGTGCCGTGTTTGATCGCCGTGCACAAGAATGCCAGCGGCAATGCGCAGGAGATAGGGTTGTCGTATGCCAGCGCCATCGGCGGCGGGCGTGCGGGGATTATCGAAACCAATTTCCGCGAAGAGTGCGAGACCGATTTGTTCGGCGAACAAGTGGTGCTGTGCGGCGGGCTGGTCGAACTCATTCGCGGCGGCTTTGAGACGCTGGTCGAAGCGGGTTATGCGCCCGAGATGGCGTACTTCGAATGCCTGCATGAGGTGAAACTGATTGTCGATCTGATCTATGAAGGCGGGATTGCGAACATGAACTATTCGATCTCGAACACGGCCGAATATGGCGAGTACGTCACGGGGCCGCGTATCATCACGGAGCAAACGAAAGCCGAGATGAAGCGCGTGCTGGCCGACATACAGTCCGGCAAGTTCGCGCGCGACTGGGTGCTGGAAAACAAGGCCGGGCAGGCAAGCTTCAAAGCTACGCGCGCCAATCTCTCAGGGCATCAGATCGAAGAGGTAGGCGCGAAATTGCGCGCCATGATGCCGTGGATTGCGAAGAACAAGCTGGTCGATCAGGCGAAGAACTGAGCTTATTATGTCACTTGTTCTTGGAACATGAGGCGGCAACTGCGATCTGACTGGCAATAGAGTCCGGTCAGAAGCTTCTCCCCCTAGACAAGTTTGACGGGATCCCTTCCAGTTCGTACTCGATATTCATGGCTTGGGAGGCTTGGAATGCGCGTGCGGCTTTCCGTTTCAACAGCAGTATTTGTGGTGCTCGGGCTTTTGCTTGGGTTCGCGACCTCGACTCGCAGCGCGCTTGCCAGATTGCCGGTTGCTGAGTTCACGAAGGACGCGACGCTTGGCTCTGTGTCGATTTCGCCAAGTGGCCGCTATTTGGCACAAGCCAAGCTGATCAACGACGGCAAGAAGACCGTCATCGCCGTTTTCGATCTGGACAATCTTTCCGTAAAGCCGACGGGAACGGCGATGCCTGATGGTGTTACTGTCTTGTCGGTGCAATGGGCCAATGAGAACAGGCTGCTGATCAGCGCGATGGAACTCAGCGCGGACACGGATTCTAATCAGTATTTTGGTGGAATCCCGCGGATTATTGCCATTGACCGTGATGGGAAAAATCTGAAGATCCTGTTTAACAACAAACGCTTGTTGCAATACTCTTGGGATACACCGGGCTGGGTACATCCGCTTCCGAAGGAACCCGACTACGTTCTGATGGATACAAGCGATGAATACGGACGGAACAATCTCTATCGTGTCAACGTACACGACGGCAGTGCCGAAATGGTCCAAAAGGGCACGAAAGGCACCTATAATTGGCTGACCGATCTTGACGGCATTCCGCGGGTGCGCTGGGACGGCGAATGGACATCGGGCAAGCGGCAGATGCTCGTGCGACGTGGATTGACCGATGACTGGGATGTCGTTTCCGAACACATTGAACGCGACACACCTGACATAAAAATCCTAGGTTTTGGCGATGACCCGACGACCGCGATTGTTGCCAGCCGACTGGGAACCGATCGTTTCGGAATTTATGAGTACAATGTTGCTTCGAAAGCCTTGGGCCGGCCCCTGTTCCAACATCCCAGCGTGGATGTCGGGTCACCTGTAGGGCAGCCCATCTATGATCCTTACACGACCAAGTTAGTCGGCATTTCGTATGTTGATGATGTGTGGTTCAGGAAATATTTTGATCCGGATCTGGCGCGCGTTCAGGCTGATGTGGAGTCGGGTTTGCCTGGTGAAGCGATCGTGATTGCCACGTCGTGGTCAGAAGACCGGAAGCGCTTTGTGTTTTACACCGAAGGCCCGACAAACCCGGGAACCTATTACTACTACAACGCCGAGAAGCATCAGGCCACGATGATTGGCAGGGTCTATCCTGGTTTGGTCGAACGCGAGTTGGGTGAAATGCTCGTGATAAAATATGCCGCCCGCGACGGAACCAAAATACCCGGCTATCTGACGCTTCCTCCCGGAAAGGGCGATAAAAATCTTCCCATGATCGTGATGCCACATGGTGGCCCTGAATTGCGTGATTATGTGCAGTATGACGGGTGGGCGCAGTTTCTGGTCAATCGGGGTTATGCCGTATTCCAACCGAACTTCCGGGGATCAGGCGGTTATGGACGCGCATTCACTGAGAAGGGGCACCGGCAGTGGGGCCGGTTGATGCAAGATGACATTACGGACGGGGTCAAGGCCCTGATCAAGGACGGCACTGCAGACCCGAAGCGGGTGTGCATTGTCGGTGCGAGCTATGGCGGTTATGCAGCGCTTGCGGGCGGCGCGTTTACGCCGGACCTCTACAAATGTGTCGTGAGCGTTGCCGGGGTTAGCGACATTCCCCAGATGATCGCCGACGAGAAATCGATGCATGGCAGCGGTTCCGAAGTTTACAACTACTGGAAAAAGTGGGTTGGCGATCCTTCAGCCGATCTTGCAGAAATGAAGGCTGCATCGCCCATCTTTCATGTCTCAAACTTTGCTGCGCCAGTTCTGCTGGTACACGGCACGAAAGACAACATTGTGCTTCCCAATCAAAGTTATCGCATGGAGAAGGCCCTGAGCGCCGCGAAAAAGCAGGTGCGGCTGGTTCAAATTGAAAATGAAGGGCACCATTATCAGGGACCGACGTCGAAGCAGCGTCTGTTCGAAGAGTTTGAGAAATTCCTGTCGGCAAACATTGGAAACTAGGATCGTCAATGGCGGCAGTGCTCCCCGGTGGGCGCGAAATTGCGGGCGATGATGCTGTGGATTGCCAAGAACAAGCTGGTCGATCAGGCGAAGAGTTAGGGCTCCGTTCTCTCGTTTGGTATTCAAACTGGACAAGCTGCCTTTTTTCGCATTGAGTTGTGGTTGCGTCTCGCTATGGGGGTTTCAATCATGACGAAGCGGCTGTGCGCGGTTTTGTTGGTGCTTGCTTGGGGTACTTTCACGACAGCGGCAAAGGTGCCGTTGATCGAATTTGTTCAACGCCCTGTGGTCGTTTCGCCGGTTGTGTCGCCCAATGGTCGTTATCTCGCTGTTGCGAAAGCCGGTGAAGATCGAAAAAAGGCAGTCATCGCGGTCCTCGATTTAGATGCACCAAACGTCAAGCCGACCATCGCGTTGGCTGTCGAGCACGCAGTTGTGGATTGGGTGCGATGGGCTAACGACGACCGATTGCTGATGGGTTTGACAAACGCCCAAATCATCAAGGACACAGGTGTGCTTCAATTTGGCTTCTCGCGAGCGGCCTCTGTCGATCGCAGAGGCGGTCCTTTTGCTGTTCTATTCAACAATCAGAGATGGCTGAAGTATACACAGGACTTGTCAGAAGTCGTGCATCCCCTGCCATTAGAGCCTAACTTCGTATTGATGGGTGCGAGTGATGAGTATGGCAGCAACAATCTGTATCGGGTCAACGTTGCTGACGGTAGGTCGGAGATCTTACACAGCGGCACTCGGGGTACCTATCACTGGCTAACCGACCTGCAAGGCAATGCGCGCGTTCGATGGGACGCCAATTTGACGCGCGGGGAAAGTGACGTTCTTATTCGGCGCGGCGAAAGCGATAATTGGGATGTGGTCGCCACATATGACGAGCGCGAGCTCCCCGATCTGAATATCGTAGGGTTTGGAGATAACCCTACGACTGCAATTGTGGCCAGCCGTCATGGCGGTGATCGCTATGGGCTCTATGAGTATAATATCATCAGCCGGGCGTTGGGCAGGCAGTTGTTCCAACACCCCAGTGTCGATATTGGCGCGCCGGGCGGCCCAATCTATGATCCGCACACGACGAAATTGCTTGGATTTTCCTATGCCGAGGATGTTTGGTACCGGCACTATTTCGATCCGGAGTTGGCGGGGGTGCAGCAAAAGCTGGAGACTCTATTCGCCGACGCTGCCGTCGTGCGACCCACGTCATGGTCCATCGATCGAAAACGATTTGTTGTCGTTACCGAGGGGCCCAAAGATTCCGGCTCTTATTTTCTTTATGACGCCGTGAAGGGTGCTACGACATTTATCGGAAAGCGGTTTCCAAAATTGCCGCCCAGCGAACTCGGAGACATGTTGGCAGTCAAGTATTCTGCCCGCGATGGTACGAAAATACCGGGTTACCTCACCATGCCCCCGGGCAAGGGTGAGAAGAACCTGCCCATGATTGTGATGCCGCATGGTGGGCCTGAGTTGAGGGACACCATGCAGTTCGACAGTTGGGTGCAGATGCTGGCCAACAGGGGCTATGCCGTGTTTCAGCCCAATTTTCGGGGGTCGGGCGGCTACGGCAAGGCCGTTACTGAAGCCGGGCATCGCCAATGGGGCCGTCTGATGCAACATGACATCAGCGACGGCGTGAAAGCGTTGATCAAGGAGGGCACGGCTGACCCCAATCGCATTTGTATTGTTGGGGCAAGTTATGGTGGCTATGCCGCGCTGGCGGGCGGGGCCTTTACGCCCGAACTCTACAAATGCGTCGTGAGCGTTTCAGGGGTCAGCGACATTCCACAGATGCTCGTGGACGATAAAATCACCCATGGCGCGGATTCGTACGCGTATAATTACTGGAAGAAGTGGGTAGGCGATCCGAAGATCGATCTGGAACAAATGAAGGCTGTTTCACCGGCTTATCATGCGGCGAATTTCGTTGCTCCCGTTTTGCTCATTCACGGCAAGAACGATGTGAATGTTCGCCACAACCAAAGTATTCGCATGGACAAGGCGTTGTTCAAAGCGAACAAGAAGAGCGAGTTGGTTCTGCTTGAGTTCGAGGGGCATGCATTCGCATTTCCGCCCTCACGTTTGAAAATGTTCACCGAGATTGAGCGGTTTTTGCAGACGCATATTGGAAATTGAATCGGAGCGGCTGAACCACAAGGCCGCAGCATTGCCGTTGGCGCGCAGAGCGGGGTCAATGGTTCACCCGGCGACGTAAGGCTGGTCTGCGGGTGGTCCAGACGGTTTATCCAAATCTTTAATCGCGCCGGGCTTTGCCAGCTTTGGTTTGCGCGGCTAATACGACGGTATCCACTATAGCAGGATTTACCCATGCGCATCGGAACTCCGCTTTCTCCTTCTGCGACCAAGGTCATGCTTTTGGGGGCGGGGGAGTTGGGTAAAGAAGTTGTCATTGAATTGCAGCGGTTGGGCGTTGAGGTGATTGCGGTTGATCGTTATGCGGATGCGCCTGGTCATCAGGTGGCGCACCGGGCGCATGTGATTGATATGACCGATGGCAAGGCGTTGCGCGATTTGGTGGTGAAGGAAAAGCCGCATTTGATCGTCCCCGAGATTGAGGCGATTGCGACGGACGAGTTGGTGCGCATTGAGGCGGAAGGTCTGGCGCGTGTTATTCCAACGGCTACTGCCGCACATATCACGATGAACCGCGAGCGTATCCGGCGTCTGGCGGCGGAAGAGTGTGGATTGGCGACATCGCGGTTTGCGTTCTGTTCATCGCTGGACGAGCTTCAGGGGACGATCGATGGCGGGGTTGGTTATCCCTGTTTTGTGAAACCGGTGATGTCATCTTCGGGCAAGGGGCAGAGCAAGATCAATGATCGCAACCAGGTGGCAGGGGCCTGGGAATATGCGATGGCAGCAGGGCGGGTGAAGCAGGCCCGGGTCATCGTGGAGTCGGAGGTCAAGTTCGATTATGAGATCACGCTGCTGACGGTGCGTCACGCAGGAGGCACGTCATATTGCGAGCCTATCGGGCATGTGCAAATCGATGGCGATTACGTCGAGTCGTGGCAGCCGCAGG
The DNA here is from genome assembly GCA_034440175.1 of Alphaproteobacteria bacterium. Classification (GTDB taxonomy): domain Bacteria; phylum Pseudomonadota; class Alphaproteobacteria; order Micropepsales; family Micropepsaceae; genus SZUA-430. The sequence continues at coordinate 1,047 of JAWXBO010000031.1, read as the reverse complement.
GTATGACGGCTGTTGCGCTCGAGCGATCGCGCGCGATGGCCAAGGCGATTACGGACCGGCTTGGCGGGTCTGGGATTTTCGGCGTCGAGCTGTTTATCAAGGGCGACGAAGTCTGGTTTTCGGAGGTCAGTCCGCGGCCGCACGACACGGGGCTGGTTACGCTGGCGAGCCAGCATCAGAGCGAGTTTGCGCTGCATGCGCGGGCGATTCTGGGTTTGCCGGTTGATACGAGTTTGCGGTCGCCGGGTGCGAGTGCGGTGATTTATGGCGGCGTCGATGCGAAGGGAATTGTCTTCGAAGGTGTTGACCGGGCTCTGGAAATTCCAGGGGTGGAGCTGCGATTGTTCGGCAAGCCAGAGGCGTTCAGGAAACGCCGGATGGGTGTGGCTTTGGCGCGGGCCAATACCGTTGAGACGGCGCGCGCGCGGGCCAAGCAGGCGGCCTCATTGGTGCGGCCGGTGACGGCTTAGCTTATTTGATGTCGATCGCACCCAACAGGTTTGAATAGTCATCGGTCCACAGTGCGGATTTCTGGTCCGGGGTCAGGGGGCGCCAGAGGCCCGTGTGGCTGAGTGGCGTCAGGGCATTGGGATCCGGTGACAGGGCGATCCAGTGAGATGAGCTGATGAGCCTTTTGGCTTGTGCCGCGTTGGCCTTGAAAACCTGTGAGATGCCGGTCAAGCCGGCGGCGCGAGCGGTCTGGGCCACAATTGGTTCAAGTTTCAGATAACGGTTCGATATGTTGAAGATGATCATTCCGCCCGGTGTGAGCTTTGAACGCAGCATGCTCATCGCTTCACGTGTCATCAGGTGCGTTGGAATTGAGTCCGAACTGAAAGCGTCAAGAACCAATACATCGAATGATCCGTTGGCCTCTCGTGCCAATGACAGGCGAGCGTCGCCGATGACGATCCTGGCATTGGGCGCGCAGTCCTTGAGGAACGTGAAGGCGCCGTGGTCCTTGGCCAGTTTGACGACCAAGGGATCGATTTCATACAGCGTCCACAAATCGCCGGCTCTGGAGTAGCAAGTGGTGGCGCCGGCGCC
>JAWXBO010000030.1:0-5104 GCA_034440175.1 Alphaproteobacteria bacterium | reverse complement strand
TCGACGGTGTCGAGCGAGAAGTCCAGGGCGGTGCGGCTCAATCTGGAGAAGGGCCGCTTGACGTTGAGCGTTGTCAGCCCGGAAGCCGGGACTGCGACTGAAGAGTTGATGATCGACTATAAGCACTCGCCTATCGAGATTGGCTTCAATGCCCGATACATTATGGATATTTTGGAACGCATTGACGGCAGTAAGGCGGTATTTCTTTTCTCGGATGCCGGGTCACCGACTTTGGTTAGAGAAAGTGACAGTGACGCGGCGCTCTACGTGCTGATGCCGATGCGCGTGTGAGCATCGAAGGACGCAAGCTACGATGAAATTGGGGGGGCACATGGCGGAAATGCCGGCTCGCGCTGTGGCGCGCGTGGCGGTCACCCGTCTGATGCTGACCAATTTTCGCTCATATGGAATGCTGGATTTGCGTGCGGATGCTCAACACGTCGTTCTGATCGGGCCGAATGGTGCGGGCAAGACGAATGTTCTGGAAGCACTGTCGATGTTTGCGCCCGGGCGCGGACTGCGTGGCGTGCGCCTGAGCGACTTGTCGCGGACTGTGCCTGGAGGGGCTTCTCATCGGCCCTGGGCAGTGTCGGCGGCCCTCAGCGTTGGCGGTGACGACACGCAGATTGGCGTGGGGTACATGCCAGGCACTAATGAAGGCGGGCTGACCAAACGATCGGTGCGGATTGACGGCGTCCCGGTGGCAAGTCCGGCCCATCTTGCCGAGCGAATTCGCTTGATCTGGCTGACGCCGGCGATGGACCGATTGTTTGTCGAGGGGGCATCGGAGCGGCGGCGGTTTCTGGACCGGTTGATTGCCAGTTTTGACCCTTTGCATGCGCGCCGGTGGGCTTCTTTTGAAACCGCCATGCGCGAGAGGCTGGGTGCATTGCGGGCGGGCGGCGACGCGCATTGGCTGTCGGCGCTTGAGAGAACCATGGTGGAAACGGGCATTGCCGTTGCGGCATCCCGGATGTCGGGCGTTGCCACACTATCGCGGGCGATGGATGAGCAGCATGTTTCCGTCTTTCCGCGTGCCGACATTTCGTTGGCCGGTACGATTGAGGAGGCGCTTAAAATCAAAGCTGCGGTTGACGTTGAGGATGAGTATGCGGCGGCTTTGAAGCTGGCCAGGCGAGGCGATCTTGATGCCTCGCGAACAGGCGCGGGACCGCACTTGACCGACTTCGTTGTGCGCCACCGGGAAAAGGGACGAGACGCACAGTCGTGTTCGACGGGCGAGCAAAAGGCGCTGCTTATTCGTTTAACACTTGGCTGTGCCGCGCTGCCTGCGCCGGGAGCGCCCGACGCGCCAATTCTTTTGCTCGATGAAGTTGCCGCGCATCTGGACGATGTGAGGCGGCGAGCCCTTTTTGTTGAAATAGATGCATTAAATGTTCAAGCCTGGATGACTGGTACCGATGTTGCTGCGTTTACGGCGCTTGAAGGCCGTGCGCAGTTCAGGCGTGTTGCCGACGGTCAGATCCGGCCTTGTTAATGAACCTGGAATCCGGACAGACCCATGACCGATGAAAAAGAAAAGAGTGGCGACGACTACGGCGCGGATAGCATAAAGGTGCTCAAAGGCTTGGATGCGGTGCGCAAGCGCCCGGGGATGTATATCGGCGACACTGATGACGGCTCGGGCTTGCATCATATGGTCTATGAAGTTGTCGATAACGCCATCGACGAAACGCTGGCCGGGCACGCCACAGAGATTCTGGTCAGCCTGAACGCCGATGGGTCGTGCACGGTCTATGACAACGGGCGCGGAATTCCGACGGATATTCACTCAGAAGAAGGCGTGTCGGCTGCTGAAGTGATCATGACCCAGCTACATGCCGGCGGCAAATTCGATCAGAATTCGTATAAGGTGTCGGGCGGGTTACATGGCGTGGGCGTGTCTGTCGTCAATGCGCTGTCGGAGTGGCTGGACCTTCGCATCTGGCGCGATGGCAAGGAGCATTTCGTACGGTTCCGGCATGGCGATCCCGAAGCACCGCTCAAGGTGGTTGGTGCAGCTGAAAAGGGCAAGCGCGGAACAGAAGTTACGTTCTTGCCATCAACCGGCACATTCACGAAAACCGAATTCGACTTTGCGACACTTGAACACCGGTTGCGAGAATTGGCGTTTTTAAATTCGGGCGTTACGATCAAATTTTCCGACACGCGCGGGGTCGAGCGCAAGGACGTCACACTTCACTACGACGGCGGCATCGAAGCGTTCGTGCGCTATCTTGATCGCGCCAAGACGGCGTCGATTGTCAAACCGATCATCATCAACACGGAACGCGATGGCATTACAGTTGAAGCGGCGTTGTGGTGGAACGACAGTTATCACGAGAACATGCTGTGCTTCACCAACAACATTCCGCAACGCGATGGCGGTACCCACCTGGCGGGGTTCCGGGGCGCGTTGACGCGCGTGATCAATGGTTATGCCAATGAAAGTGGCTCGGCGAAGAAAGAGAAGGCGACGCTGATCGGCGAGGACTGCCGCGAAGGCCTGACTTGCGTGTTGTCGGTCAAAGTTCCTGATCCGAAATTTTCATCGCAGACCAAAGACAAGCTGGTTTCGTCAGAGGTGCGGCCGGTCGTTGAAGGCGTGGTGCTGGAGCAGCTTTCGATCTGGTTTGAAGAGCATCCGGCTGACGCCAAAATCATCATCGCCAAGGTTTTTGAGGCCGCCGCCGCCCGCGAAGCGGCGCGCAAGGCTCGTGACAGCACGCGCAAGAAGAATGAATTTTCTTCCTTGCCTGGAAAACTTGCCGATTGTCAGGAACGAGACCCCAGCAAAGCGGAAATATTCATTGTTGAGGGCGACTCAGCCGGGGGCTCTGCGAAACAAGGCCGCAACCGCCTCAATCAAGCGGTTCTGCCATTGCGCGGCAAAATTTTGAATGTCGAACGTGCGCAGCGTGAGAAAATGGTGTCGTCCGGTGAAATCGTCACCCTGATCACCGCTCTTGGAACCGGGATCGGGCGGGAGGAATTTGCACTCGATAAATTGCGCTATCACAAGATCATTATCATGACCGACGCCGACGTCGATGGCGCGCATATTCGAACTCTGCTGCTGACGTTTTTCTACCGGCAGATGCCGGAACTGATTGAACGCGGTCATATCTACATCGCACAACCACCCCTCTATAAAGTGACGCGCGGCAAGTCCGAGCGCTACCTTAAAGATCAACGCGAGTTTGAGATATTTGTGATGGCCGAGGGTATCCGCGACTCGGTGTTGAAACTGTCGCAAGGAGAGCAGATTGCGGGGCCGGATCTGGGCGCGATGGCCGAGTTTGCGCGCACGGCGAAGGCGTCGGTGATGAACCTGGTGGCCAAGTATCCGGCCTTTGCCGTCGAGCAAGCTGCGATCCTGGGTGTTCTCAATGCCGACACTCTTTCCGATCCTGACAAAGCGGCAGCAGCGGCACGTGCCGTGGCGGAGCGCCTGGATCTGGTGTCTGAAGAGCTTGAGCGCGGTTGGGTGGGTGAGGCGACCTCGCGTGGGCTGGTGTTCAACCGAAGTGTCCGCGGTGTTGCGGAAGAAGTCGTTCTGGATTCCAGTCTCGTGGCATCGGCAGAAGCGCGCCGTCTCGACAAGTGGTCGAAGGATCTGCATGGCGCCTATCACCGGCCGGCGCAAATTACGCGGGGCGACGAGTCGCGGCCGGTCAGGGGACCGATCGAGCTGGTCGATGCGATTTTGGGCTGGGGGCAGAAGGGGTTGACGTTGCAGCGCTATAAGGGTTTGGGTGAAATGAACCCTGAGCAATTGTGGGAGACAACATTGGACGATAATGTGCGCTCGCTGCTGCAGGTGCGGATCTCTCACGGCGACACGGCGGACGACATTTTCTCGAAGCTGATGGGTGATGTCGTGGAACCGCGGCGTGAATTCATCCAGGAAAATGCGCTGGCGGTTTCGAATCTTGACGTTTGATGGCGGGCAGTCATGAAAGTGTCGGAAGCTCTGGAGACGCGTATCACCACGAGAGCCTTTCTCGACAAGGCTGTATCGGGGGAAACCCTGCGCCGGATTCTGGATGTTGCAAAGCGTGCGCCGTCGGGCGGCAACCTGCAGCCTTGGCATGTTTGGGTGTTGGGTGGGGATGAGCTGGTCCGTTTCAAAGCGCTGATCCGCGAAAAGATCGCACTCAGTCCGCGTGGGGAAGGGACGGAGTACCTCATCTATCCGCCGGAATTGACGGAGCCCTACAAAGCGCGCCGCTTTAAAGTTGGCGAAGATATGTACGCCAGCATCGGCGTGCCGCGCGAAGACAAGATGGGCCGGCTGATGCAGTTCGCGCGCAATTTCGAATTCTTTGGCGCGCCGGTTGCGATGTTTTTCGCCATAGATCGACAGATGCAGCAAGGGCAGTGGGCTGATCTGGGGATGTTCATTCAGTCCATCATGCTTTTGGCGCGCGAGCACGGATTGCATACGGCCCCGCAAGAAGCCTGGGCAATCTGGCACAAAACTGCCGGTGAGTTTCTTTCAATTCCGCCAGAACTTATGTTGTTTTGCGGAATGGGAATTGGCTACATGGACGAAACGAAGCCGATCAACCGGTTACGGACTGATCGTGCCCCGTTGAGCGAATTTGCGACGTTCGCCGGTATCTAGTTTTTCTTGGCGGATTGTTTTGCGGTGGCGGCGTCAACCGGGTTCAATTCCAGTTCGACCGCCACGCGATCGATCATCTTTGCTTCCAGGCGGTGAAGTTGACCGTCGGCGTAAGCCACTTCCCATAGCTTCGTTACGATTTCGATCCGCTCAGACATTGAGAAGCCGCGTTTGATGGCCTGGCAGAAGACCCAATCTTCATAGGTGTTGGCCTGGCGAATTTCCGCGAGTGACAGCAGCGTGCGCGCCTGTTCAGCAGGCAGGTTCAGCACATCACGCAACAGTCTAATGACGGTGCCCTGCTCTACCGCATCGTAGTGGCCGTCAAGGCGCGAGGCTTCGATCAGCAAGGCAGCGACGGCGACCTGTGCGCGCGCAAAGGGGTTGGGGTTGATCGCATTCGCATCCATGCGGTGTTCGAGATATGAGACGATTTTGTCAAACATGGTCATGCTCCACCGGTTCTGTTCCGGCGTG
>JAWXBO010000029.1:0-41217 GCA_034440175.1 Alphaproteobacteria bacterium | reverse complement strand
GTGGGCGCGTCGCGCCGAACAGCCTATCACTCGGCGTGCTGCGCCTATTTTGTACTTTTCTTTGCGTCCTTCGCGCCTTCGCGGTGAAGTTCTGTCTTTCCAATGCCCGGACTCACATTTGGCAGATACAGACTCTTGCGCTTCGTTCGCACATTCTGTTGCGTGAACACGAAACGCAATACCCGTGCCAGTGAAGGGGCGCCATCGGCGCGCAGTTGTTCGTTCCTTTCCTTCTTCGTTGCTTCGTGTGTGTCTCTATTTTCAAGCCGCAGCGGCTTTCGGACCCGCATTCTCCGCAAATGACCCACTCGATTCCCTGATGAGCCGTTATTTATGGACAGGCCCTAACTACCGCTGCAGCTACCTCCGCCACAGCCACCGTCACTATCGCCCGAACCGCCGCCCCCGTCTCCGCCAGTGTCATCCGGCTTGGCTTTTCCGCTGCTAGCCGACCCCGCGCCGGTGGCGGCGGTGGAGCTGTTGGAGCCGTCGTTCAACCGCTTCCCACGTCGCTTTATGCGATTGAATGCGAGCGAGAGGATGAAGAAAATCGCCGCGGGCGCGAGCACCAACAACATCAAGTCCATAGTGCTTGGTACCGGATCAGGCGGATGCCCAAATATCGATGCTTTCGCCAAAGTGGTTATAGCAAACGCTACTGTGCCGGCGGCCACAAGAGCTAGTGTTAGACCTGCTTGCTTGAAGTGTTTCAACATGCAAATCCTCGGATGTTGCCTGCGCGAGAATGGCCGCTTGCAATTGACGTTGAATTAATGTACATACGGTAAATATATGCGTTGTGTATGGGATGAAGCGAAGCGAAAAGCAAATCTCGTCAAACACGGCGTGGGTTTTTGAATCCTGCGCAATTTCGATTGGTCAACGGCCGTTGTTACAATCGATGACCGGGAGGACTATGGAGAGCTTCGCGAAATTGCTTTTGGATATATCGATGTGAGGCTACACGCGCTTGCATTCACGATGCGCGGGGAGGACGTGGTTCGCGCCATCATGCTCCGCAAGGCGACGCAAAGGGAAACGAAGGAATATGAAAAAGCGCAAAGACGACGACTATGAATTGCCTGAGATGACAGCGCGCGATTTCAAAAAAATGAAACCGGCGCGTGAAGTCCATCCGGAACTCGTGGCGGCCTACGAACGAACGCGAGGCCGGCCATTGAAGGAGACTAAAAAAGTACCAGTGACGTTACGGCTTGACCCATATGTTGTGGAGGTGTTGCGAGCGACTGGGCCAGGTTGGCAAACGCGAACCAATGCCATGTTGGCAAGGTGGGCAAAAAAAGAAGATGGCAAACGCGTAGCTTCGCGTAAATAGCGCACTGCAATGGCAGAGTGATCGCCGACGTTACCTCTCCCCTACCCACCTTGTCGCGTAAAACGCTGCGGCGCCGATAAGAAAGCAGATGGCGCCGATGATCAAGGCGAGGTCATAATTGCCGGTGGCGTCGTGGACTTTGCCGAACAGGACGAGGCCGGTGGCGGTCGACAGGGCGCCCGCAGTGGCGATGGCGCCGAAGATCGAGCTGTAGTTTTTGAAGCCGAAGCTGCGGCTGACGAAATAGGCGAGCAGGTCAACTTCCGATCCCTGTTGCAGTCCGATGAGCGCAACAGCTATTGCGGCCAGCGCGAATGAGGGTTCGGGGACAAGCAGCAATGCGGCGCCGATGGCCGGTATGCTGGTCATGAGTGCTGCAACGATGGAAGGCGGAAAGCGGTCAAGGGCGAAGCCGGTGGACAGGCGGCCAACAAGCAGGCCCGTCGCATAGAGCGACATGGCTACTCCACTGGCGGCTTCACTCAGGCCTTTGTCGGTAATCATCGGTGCGAGCTGTCCGATCACGCCTGCACCGGGAATGTTCACCGCTACAAGTGCGAGAGCGAGCAGCCAGAAGCGCCGGCCCCGAAGCGCCTCGCGCAAGGTCACGCCGGGAAGTGCTGGACCTGCTGCGGCATCCGGCAGTTCGGCTCTGGCGATGTCATCCGAGGTTGTTGTCCTGCGTTCACGGCCGATCAGCCACAGTGCCAGAGGAAAGCCGACGCACAGTGTCACCGCAATCAAGGCGTAAAGCCCGGCGCGCCAGCCATAGGACGCGATCATGATGGTCAGGAACGGCGGAACCGTGATCGCTCCAATAGATGTGCCGGAAGCAGCAACGCCCAGTGCCAGTCCACGCTGGCGATCAAAGGCCGCGATGACGGGGCGGGTGTAAGAGATCGCTCCGGTGCCTGCGCCAAATATGCCGCCCGCGACCATGAACGCCAGATAGAGGGCGTAGGAGCCATTCACACTGGCGAAACCCAGGTAGACCAGCGACAGGGCGGGCACGCAGACCAGCACGACGCGGCGAAAGCCTACGCGATCAAGAATGCGCCCGACGATTGACAGCGAAATGGCGCCGGCAAAAAAGCCGACGGCGCCGGCGACCCCCATGTCGCCGCGCGTCCAGCCGAATTCTGTCGTGACGCGGGTGACGAAAAGGCTGCCCACCAAGAGATAGAGTGCGATGCCGCTTCCCAGTCCGAAGGCCGCGCCCAGTACGATTTTCCAGCCTTGACGCCATTCGGCCAAGTCTGCTGCTTCAAAGTTTTTAGCCATCAACCAAGTATAGCCTTCTCAAATGTTCGAAGCCTTGTGCACGTGGCGGTCGATGTTGGTATAAATGATTTGCTGGTCCCAGTCAGGAGGATTCCATACGTGGATGTCTGGCCGTGATTTACTGCTTGATTCTGCCGCCCTATGAGGAAGACGCGAGCTGTGGGTGTGAAAATTTGAGCAAGCGTCCGTCGTGGGATGATTGAGTTTTCAGGATTTTTGAGCGGTTTGTCCCCTTGACTTGGGGTGTGCGGCTGCGCGACCTGTTGCCCCGCGTTCGGTGACCATCCGCTTTGCGTCCACCGCAGCGACCGCCCAAGGAGGCATTCATGCAAGATCACCGCGCCGCACTCAAAGCCACCGACCCCGACATCTACGAAACGCTAATCGGCGAAGAGCGCCGGCAGCGCGAAGGGGTCGAGATGATCCCGTCGGAGAATTACACATTCCCGGAAGTCTACGCGGCGCTGGGTTCGGCGTTCACGAACAAGTATGCCGAAGGTTATCCGGGGCGGCGCTATTATGGCGGCACGGAGTTTGTTGACGTGATGGAGAACATCGCGCGCGACCGGGCCAAGGCTCTGTTCCGGGCTGAGCATGCCAATGTGCAACCCTTGTCGGGTTCGCCGATGAACCAGGCGGTGTATCTGGGTTTCATCGAACCGGGGGCGACGATCCTTGCGATGGAGCTCAGCCATGGCGGGCATCTGACGCACGGCGCGCCGGTTTCGCATATGGGCAAGATCTATCGCTTCGTGCGCTACAAGACAAACCCCGAGAACGGCGCGATTGATTTCGACCAGTTGCGCGATGTCGCGAAAAAGGAAAAGCCCAAGCTGGTGGTGTGTGGCTACTCGTCTTACCCGCGCGATTATGACTACAAGCTGTTCAAGCAAGTGGCCGATGAAGTCGGCGCCTTGACGATGGCCGATGTCAGTCACATTGGCGGATTGATTGCGGGCGGCGTCATGCGCAATCCGCTGGATGCGGGTTTTGATTTTTTGACGACGACGACGCATAAATCTTTGCGCGGTCCGCGCGGCGGCATGGTGTTGTGCAAGAAGGAACACGCGAAAGGCATCGACCAATCTGTGTTCCCGGGCCTGCAGGGTGGGCCGCACATGAACCAGGTGGCGGCGACAGCGGTGACGCTGAAGCTGGCGTCCGAGCCGCCGTTCAAAGTCTATGCGGCGCAGGTGCTGAAAAACGCCAAGGCGCTGGCGGCGGAGTTGACAAATGCGGGTGCCTATCTGGTGACCGGTGGCACCGACAATCATTTGCTGGTCGTGGATGTGGTGAAGAGTTTCAGCATCAACGGTGCGGTTGCCGAAAAGGCGCTCGACCACGCGGGCATGACGACGAACAAGCAAGTGATCCCCGACGATCCCAACCCGCCACTAAAGCCCTCGGGTGTGCGCCTGGGCACGCCTGCTGCCACCACGCGCGGCATGAAGGAAGGCGAGATGAAGCAAATCGCGCGCATCATGATGGAAGCCATGAAGAACCACGCCGACCCCAAGCGCCTTGAAGGTTTGCGCCAGGAGACGCGGATTTTGTGCTCGCGCTTCCCGGTGCCCGGTCTTTGACGGAAATTGTTGTCGAGACGGCGCGGCTCAAACTTGTGCCGTCGTCCGTGCGCTGGCGCGACGAGTTGTTCGCGCTGTTCAACGATCCTGAAGTGGCGGACTGGTTGTTTCTGACCGGCCCGCCTACGCGCAAACAGCTCGACCGGCGCATTGAAATTCATGAAGCTGATTGGCGGGAACAGGGTTTTGGCATGTTCGTGGTGCTGGAGAAGCCGAGCGGGCGCTTCGTGGCGCGCGTTGGCGCCATGGAAACGCCTGAGACGGGGCGCATCGAAATTGCCTGGTCAACGGTGCGCGACGCTTGGGGCCGGGGCTATGCCAGTGAAGCGGCGCGTGCCGCGATCGACTATACGTTTGCGCACTCAAAGCTCGCGGCGTTGGATTGCTATCTGCGCGCCGATAACACCGGCTCGCGCCGCGTGGCTGAGAAGGCTGGATTCAAGTACCAGGACACCCGTTTTCTTTATGACCGGCCACTGAGATATTACAAATTGCCGCGGCAATTGGCGAACCTGTCCGCTGCGGGTTTGGCGATAGCGCATTGACCCCGGGGCGTGAGGTGCCTATTTTCCGGCCTCTTTCGCGGGTGCCGATGAAATGTCGCCCTGCTGGTGGGGCCTATAGCTCAGCGGTAGAGCACCTGACTTTTAATCAGGTGGTCGATGGTTCGATCCCATCTGGGCTCACCAATAAGATCAAAGAGTTACGTCTAATCATACGTAAAATTCTTGTATGAATATTGGCTTGGGTAAGCACCTGGTAAGCACGCGGTGCCGATTGGATTGATCGCCCTGCGGTTGTGCTTGAACCACGTCTAGCGCTTGCGGGCGTGTTTGTTGTCCATCATTCCGAGTAGCTTCGCCAGCAATTCGAGCGCCTTCAGTTGGTTCGCAATGCGAAGCTGCACGATGCCGCCGTCTGCCCCATTCACCCTACGCACACTTGTTACTGCTTTCTTCTGTTGAGCTGTCAGTTTTCGCGAAGGCTTTACGCGTATCTCTCCGCCCGTCCAGTCGTAATAGTCTCCGAGATTTGCGAACGCCAAGGCGGCAAGCTCGTCGATGATGGACTCTTTCGACACGTCGAAGCGGGTGACCAACTCTGCGCTGATGGCTTTGCGGACTTTTGGCTCGGCTAACAGTCGCGACGCGGTGACGTGGGCGCTTTTGACGGCATAACCGGTGCGGATGGCCGCATCTCGCGCCTTGAGGTCGATGAGGTACTGCTCGACGAAAACCTGTTTTCGTGCAGGCAGTCCAAGTGACCGCGACTGACGCCGAATGAGTGGTTGTTCCTGAATCTGCATGACTCAGGTTTTAGCACAATTTAGCACTCAGCTGAAGATCAAATAGCTCGTACCGGTTGTCCGCCTCCTCAAGCGAGCCTGGCTGGTAGCAGTTAGCAAGTCCAGTCCGCTCGTCGGTATTAGAGCGTCAAAAAGCTCCCACGTAGCCCCTCCGGCATGTGTTTCACCTTTTCGATACATGGTTGTTTATGGTTCTTGGTGGGCAGGTGCTCACTCCGGGCTCCGTGAACGCCTTAGAAACTGCAGCTACGCGACCACTCAATTTGGTCAAAGGATGTCCGTCGAGTATCAACGAGGCGGTTACTGCCCTCGCTGGAACGCACACACCTTCCTCAATGTGGGTGCGCAAATGAGCTATTGGAGAATTCAAGACGAAACCGCTTTTGTAGGGCACGGGAACCAGCCCAGCTTGTCCTCAAGTTCTGACAAGCATCAGCTTCAATAGCTAAAATCCACTGACAACCAAAGCTTGTTGCGATCCGCGACCCCGGGAACGCCGTCATAGTCGGCGTATTTGACGCCGGCTGACCAATTTTCGCCAATGCGCGCGACGAGTTCGAAGTCGGTTTCCGATCCCAACGAGGCGCTGCCGCGGTCGGTTTCGAAGTCGTGGTGGGTGACCGCGGCCATGATGCCGGTGAGCGGCTCTGCGCCGTCGAATTTGGTTTCGTATGCCAGGGTGCCGTAAGTATCGACAATGCCATTCTGCGGTGTCACCAGGAAAACGTCGGCATAGCCTTGGAACTTGTGCAGGGTGGCGAGCGGTGTTTGGAAGCGGTTGACGCCGTCACTTTGCAACGCCTCGATGCCGCCGATAAGTTTGAAACCGTGAGCGCCGATTCCCGCTTCAACGAGCCAGTAATCGACATCGTAATCGTTCGGGTTGTTCTCGTAGCCGGCCTGCTTGGCATATTCGAAAGCGTAAAGGCCCGAGACGCCTTCCGCGATGTCGTGCTTGCCTGCAAAGCGCAGGCCGAAGGTCTTGGTCGATGGGATCGTCGCTTGCGGCGCGTCCTCCAATTCAATGAGATAGGCATAGCCCGTGAGCTTGCCCCAACCTTTGATGTCGTAGCCGGCATTGAAGAGATGCGTGTCGCCGTCGAAGGCGCCTTGCGTGCTTTCCTCGCCGAAGATGCGATTGACCTGGTTCACGTATACGTAGGTGAGCGCGAGGTTTTCGATGCTGGTGTTTGTGATGCGGGCCGCGTCATAGGTTTGTTCGTTTTGACGGAATGCGACGCCGCCGATGAAGCGCTGATTGTCGAAATTGATGCGCTGGCGACCGACGGTGATGGCGGTCTGCGGCAAACCGGAATATTCGACCTGCAAGCGGTTGATTTGGAAATCTTCGGGATCGGCGACGATGGGGAATGTCGGGTCGTTTGGCACAGTGTCGTTAAATTCATCGTTGAAATGCACGATACCTTCGCCCTCGACGAGAAACTGCAAGTCCCAGACTTTGCCCGTCAAGAACCCGACGCGCGCCCGCATCGTGTGCGCATTGGCTTCGTTGGCAATCAGGTCCTGCTCGACGCGTTCGAAGCGATACCGGACGTCAATCAGTAGCTTTCCTTGATCGAAGAAGTCGATAAACGTTCCATCAGCCTTGGCGTTGAGTGCGCCCAGGCTCGATGCACAAGCAAAAAGCGCCGCAATCGGAAGAGGAGAGGCGAAGAAGTGCTTGTTGGCTGCGGCCATGGATCTTCTCATGTTTTGTTCTTTCTCTCAGTGTGTAGAATTTCTCTTAAACAAGTCTTGTAGGGGCTCGGCTGGGAACGGTGTTCACCAAAGCCGACAGGCGTTCGAGCGAGGCGATGCGGATCGAATCTCCATCAGACTCGACGCCATAGTCGCGCAGTTTCTTTAGCGTTCGCGACAAGGTTTCCGGCTTGATGCCGAGCCGCGTTGCAACTTCCTTCTTCATTCCAGGCAGTATCAACGTTGCTGAGCCCGTCGCCTTCTCGGCTTGGGCAATCAGGAAATGCGCCAGGCGTTCGGCCGCGCTGTGCGTTTTGATTTCCTTGATTTGACCGATCAGCCCGCGCCAATGACGCGACAAAACCCGCGTGCATTGCGCCGCGAAGGCGGCATCTTCCTCAATGAATTGCCGCAGTTTCGAAGCCGGCACCAACAGCGCTTGGCCGTCCGATGTCGCGCGGGCGCTCAGCAAATAGGGCAGGCTGAGAATCGCTGCGGGTAACAGCACGCTTTCACCCGGACCAAAAAACTCGATAACCGCCTCGTGACCGTCCGCACCGCCGACCAGGACGATGCCGCCTTCGATGAAGCTGTAGACGAAGTCGGGGTCCTCGCCTTCGCGAAAGAGAAAGGCGTGATTGCTGAACCGCTGAAGCCCCGCGACTTCTGCAATGCGAGCCAACGACGCCTCGGGCAACCCTGAATACAGGGCCACTTTTTGCAGGAACGGAACTCTGGGGTGGCTCAATGCCGTATTTCCTGGCTGACCGCGATCAAGGTGCAACAAACCGTCTGCGACCTTTGGAACGACATTATCATCGTCAAATCGTGCGCTGCCTTGACACAGATCAAGGAGCGCCGGGGCACGCACCTGCACTCTCGCACCACCGAATCCACGGGGAACATGCGTGCCATGAGCTTAACTACCGCAACTTCCGGCCAGCAAAACACCGCGCTTACGCTGTCAACGCTAGCCTTCACCATATGTTTCGCGGTTTGGACAATTTTCTCAATCATCGGCATTCAGATCAAAAGCGATCTGGGGCTTAACGAATCGCAGTTTGGACTCCTGATCGGCACGCCGATCCTGACCGGTTCGCTCATCCGTCTGGCCCTCGGCATTTGGGCGGATCAGTATGGCGGGCGGATGGTGCTCACCCTGGTGATGCTATCGGCGGCGGTGGCGACTGCGCTTTTGACGTTCGCCTACGACTACCCGACCTATTTGCTGGCAGCACTCGGCGTTGGCATCGCGGGGGGCTCATTCTCCGTGGGCGTCGCTTATGTGTCGCGCTGGTTCCCAAAGGAGAAGCAGGGCACGGCACTCGGCATTTTCGGCATGGGCAATGTCGGTGCTGCGGTGACCAAGTTTCTGGCACCGACCGTGATGGTCACTTACGGCTGGCACACGGTTGCTTACAGTTGGGCGGCGGCGATCGCCATTATGGGTCTGCTGTTTTATCTATTGACGCAGGACGATCCCGACGTGGTGGCGCGCCGCGCTTCCAAACAGGCGCCCGTCACTTTCATGTCGCAGCTCGAGCCGCTGAGAAACATGCAGGTCTGGCGCTTCTCGCTCTACTATTTCTTCGTCTTCGGTGCATTCGTGGCGTTGGCGCTTTGGCTGCCGCGCTATTTGATGGGCGTCTACGACCTCGACATTCAGACCGCCGGCATCATCGGCGCCGCCTATTCAATTCCCGGGTCGCTGTTCCGCGCCTATGGCGGCTATCTGTCCGACCGGCATGGCGCGCGCACGGTGATGTATTGGACGTTCGGTGTTTCGGTGGTCGCGCTGTTCTTCCTGTCCTATCCGCCGACGACCTACACCGTCGATGGGATCAGCGGTCAAATAAACTTCCGCATGGCAACCGGCGTCGTCACCTTTACGGTTATCGTGTTCATCCTTGGCTTCTTCATGAGCCTGGGCAAGGCCGCAGTCTACAAGCACATCCCCGTCTATTACCCGAACAATGTGGGCTCTGTCGGTGGGCTTGTTGGCATGATCGGCGGTTTGGGCGGGTTCGTGCTACCCATCATGTTCGGCGTGCTGAACGACATCACCGGCATTTGGCAAAGCTGCTTCATGCTGCTTTTCGCGCTGACGGCGGTGGCGCTCGTTTGGATGCACTTTGCGATACGCCGCATGGAGCACGAGGCTGCGGGCGACATCTTCAAAAGACTACCCCAACTGCCCGAAATGCAGACGGTGCACAAACCGCAGCACGAGAAAGCGCTGGCGGCCCATGTGATCGAGGATTGGCGCCCCGAGGATGCCGCTTTCTGGAAAAATACCGGACACGCGATCGCCCAGCGAAATCTCTGGATCTCGATCCCGGCTTTGTTGCTGTCGTTCGCGGTTTGGATGGTGTGGTCTGTTGTTGTGGCCAAGCTACCCTCGGTCGGCTTTGACTATTCGACAGACCAACTTTTCTGGCTGGCCGCACTTCCCGGTCTCTCGGGCGCGACGCTGCGCATTTTCTACTCATTCATGGTGCCGATTTTCGGCGGCAGGCTTTGGACTACGCTTGCCACCTGGTCACTGATATTTCCCGCGCTCGGCATCGGCTTTGCGGTTCAGGACCCGCAAACGCCTTACATCGTTTTTATTCTGCTGGCTTTGCTCTGCGGTTTCGGCGGCGGCAACTTCGCCTCGTCGATGGGCAACATCAGCTTCTTTTTCCCCAAGGCGGAGAAGGGAAATGCGCTGGCCCTGAACGCGGGACTGGGCAATCTCGGCGTCAGCGTCGTT
Organism: Alphaproteobacteria bacterium; assembly: GCA_034440175.1. Lineage (GTDB taxonomy): Bacteria > Pseudomonadota > Alphaproteobacteria > Micropepsales > Micropepsaceae > SZUA-430. The sequence goes on along the minus strand of JAWXBO010000029.1, from coordinate 31,261 downwards.
CAGTTCCTGGTGCCGCTGGTGATTACGACCGGCGTGTTCGGCTGGCTTGGCGGCGATCCTCAAATCGCTACCACCGAAGGGAAGGAAGCACAGATGTGGCTGCAAAACGCGGGCTTCATCTGGGTGCCGTTCATCATTGTCTCCGCCTTTGCCGCGTGGTTCGGCATGAACGATCTCGGCACCGCCAAAGCCACGTTCGCCGAGCAATCGGTGATCTTCCAGCGCAAGCACAACTGGATCATGTGCTGGCTCTACACCGGTACATTTGGTTCGTTCATCGGCTACTCTGCGGGTTTCCCGCTGCTGTCCAAACTCGAATTTCCCGACGTCAATGCGTTGCAGTTCGCATTTCTCGGTCCGTTCGTCGGCGCCATGTCGCGTTCGATGACCGGCTGGATTTCGGACAAGTACGGCGGCGGGCGCGTCACGTTCTGGGTGTTTATCGGCATGATCGTGGGCGTCGCGGGCGTGTTGTTCTTCCTCGGCATCAAGGACCAGGAAGGTGCATTCTGGGGTTTCCTAGGCAGCTTCCTATTTTTGTTCTTCGTCACCGGCGTCGGCAATGCGTCGACGTTCCAAATGATTCCCGCCATCATGCGTTTGGAAATGACGCGGTTGATGCCGAACGCCGACGCGGCCGAGCGCGTGCGCCACGGCGACAAGGAGTCCGCGGCGATCATCGGTTTCACTTCCGCGATCGCGGCCTACGGCGCCTTCTTCATCCCCAAAGCCTACGGCACGTCGATCGCCACCACCGGGGGGCCGGAAGCGGCACTTTGGGCGTTTCTCTTCTTTTACGTGAGCTGCGTCGCGATCACCTGGTTCGTCTACGCGCGGCCGGGCGGGTTGCTGTTCGATGTCGAACGTGGCCGCGTCAGCCAAACCCCAAAAAGCGCGACGGCATAAGGAGACAACACGATGAGCCACTTTCTCGATCGCCTGATGTTCTTCAAGAAGGATGTAGGCACGTTCTCCAACGGCCACGGCATCGTCACCGGCGAAGACCGCACCTGGGAAGATGCTTATCGCAATCGCTGGAGCCACGACAAAATCGTGCGCTCGACGCACGGCGTCAATTGCACCGGCTCGTGCAGCTGGAAAATCTACGTCAAGGGCGGCATCGTTACCTGGGAAACGCAGCAGACGGATTATCCGCGCACGCGCCCCGATCTGCCCGACCACGAACCTCGCGGCTGTCAGCGCGGCGCCAGCGCCAGCTGGTATCTCTACAGCGGCAACCGCATCAAGTACCCGCTGATCCGCAAGCGCCTTTTGAAGCAATGGCGCCAGGCACGCACGACCAAAACGCCAGTCGATGCCTGGGCCGCCATCGTAGAAGACAAATCAAAGCTTAACGACTTTCGCCAGATGCGCGGCCATGGCGGATTCGTGCGCGCGGGCTGGGAAGAGATTAACGACATCATCGCGGCGGCGAACATCTACACGGCAAAGACGCACGGCCCCGACCGCGTTATCGGCTTCTCGCCGATCCCGGCGATGTCGATGGTCTCCTACGCCGCCGGTTCGCGCTATCTGTCGTTGATCGGCGGCACCTGCATGTCGTTCTATGATTGGTATTGCGACCTGCCGGCTTCATCGCCGCAAACCTGGGGCGAGCAGACCGACGTGCCCGAAAGCGCGGATTGGTATAATTCGGGTTTCTTGATCCTGTGGGGCTCAAACGTTCCCCAGACCCGCTCGCCCGACGCGCATTTCTATTCGGAAGGCCGCTACAAGGGCATCAAGAGCGTCGTCGTCTCGCCGGACTACAGCGAGGCGTCGAAATTCGCCGACCTGTGGCTGTCGGTAAAGCAAGGAACGGACTCTGCCCTCGCGATGGCGTTCGGCCATGTCATCTTGAACGAGTTCCACGTCAAGAAGCCTGATCCCTATTTCATCGATTACGCGCGCAAATACACGGACTTCCCGCTGCTCGTGCGGCTGAAGAAGGTCGCCGGCAATTGGGTGCCGGAACGTTTCGTCCGCGCCAGCGATTTCGACGGCAAGCTGGGCGAGGCCAACAATCCCGAATGGAAAACCGTTGCCTTTGACGAAACGACGGGCGATGTCGTCACGCCGCTGGGTTCGATCGGTTTCCGCTGGGGCGAGCAAGGCAAGTGGAACCTCGAGGAAAAATCGTCTACCGGCAAGGAAACGAAACTCCGTCTGTCGCTCAAGGACAAGCACGACGAGATCGTCGGCGTCGCGTCCCCGTATTTCGGCGGTTTGGCGACGGAGCATTTCACCAAGACCGATCACGCCGACGTTCTTGTCCGAAACGTGCCCGTTAAAAAGTTGAAGCTGACGGACGGCGAGACGCTGGTCGCAACGGTCTACGATCTCTTCTTGGCGAATTACGGCGTCGATCGCGGATTCGGCGGCGAAAACGTTGCGAAATCCTATGACGACGACGTGCCGTACACGCCCGCGTGGGCCGAGAAGGTTACCGGCGTGCGGCGCAAGGACATCATCCTGACGGCGCGCGAATTCGCCGACAATGCCGCCAAGACCAACGGCAAGTCGATGGTGATCCTGGGGGCGGGGATCAACCATTGGTACCACATGGACATGATCTATCGGGGCATCATCGCGATGCTGACGATGTGCGGCTGCGTCGGACAGTCGGGTGGCGGCTGGGCGCATTACGTGGGCCAAGAAAAACTGCGCCCGCAACCGGGATGGACGGCACTCGCCTTTGCGCTTGATTGGGCGCGCCCGCCGCGCCAGATGAACTCGACGAGCTTTTTCTACGCGCACACTGATCAATGGCGCTATGAGAAGTTGCGCGTCGATGAAATCCTGTCGCCGAACGCCGAGCCGGGCGATTGGGATTGCAGCCTGATCGATTTCAACGTGCGCTCCGAACGCATGGGATGGCTGCCCTCCGCGCCCCAGCTCGAGACAAACCCGCTGCACATCGCCGCCGACGCGGAGAAAGCAAGCAAGCCTGTGGCGCAATTCGTCGCGGAAAGTCTAAAATCGGGCGCGCTCAAAATGTCGTGCGACGATCCGGACGATCCGAAGAATTTTCCCCGCAACATGTTCGTCTGGCGCTCGAATCTGCTGGGCTCGAGCGGCAAGGGCCACGAATACTTCCTCAAGCATCTGATTGGCACTACGCACGGCGTCCAGGGCAAGAACCTGGGCGAGAGCGGCGAACAAAAGCCACGCGAAGTGAAGTGGCACGACAAGGCACCGGAAGGAAAGCTCGACCTGCTCGTCACCATCGACTTCCGCATGTCATCGACCTGCATGTACTCCGACATCGTTCTGCCGACAGCGACGTGGTATGAGAAGAACGACCTCAACACCTCCGACATGCACCCCTTCATCCATCCGCTGACGAAAGCGGTCGATCCATTGTGGGAATGCCGCAGCGATTGGGACATTTTCAAGGGTATCGCCAAGCGCTTCTCGGAACTTTCGCCCGGGCATTTGGGCGTCGAAAAGGATGTGGTGCTCACGCCGCTGATGCACGACACGGCCGGCGAACTCGGCCAGCCGTTCGAGCCCAAGGATTGGAAGAAGGGCGAGTGCGAGCCCGTGCCCGGCAAGACGATGCCGAACGTCACCGTCGTCGAGCGCGACTATCCAAACACCTACAAGCGCTTCACCGCGCTTGGGCCGCTCATGGAAAAAATCGGCAACGGCGGCAAGGGCATCGCCTGGAATACGCAGCACGAAGTCGAGTTCCTGCGCAAATTGAACGGCGTCGTCACCGATGAAGGCGTGACGAAAGGCATGGCGCGCATCGAAACCGACATCGATGCGACAGAAGTGATCCTTTCGCTCGCGCCCGAAACCAACGGCGAGGTCGCCGTGAAATCGTGGGAAGCCCTCGGCAAGCAAACGGGGCGCGAGCACACCCATCTCGCCCGTTCGCGCCAGGACGACAAGATCCGCTTCCGCGACGTGGTGGCTCAGCCGCGCAAGATCATTTCCTCGCCCACATGGTCCGGCATCGAGTCCGAGGAAGTCTCCTACAACGCCGGTTATACGAACGTGCACGAGTTGATCCCGTGGCGCACGCTGACGGGACGCCAGCAGCTCTATGTCGACCATCCCTGGATGCGCGCATTCGGCGAAGGCTTCACGACCTACAAGCCGCCGGTCGATCTGAAAACGATCGCGCCTCTTCTCGGCAAGAAGAAAAATGGCAACGCCGAGATTGTGCTCAACTTCATTACGCCGCACCAAAAGTGGGGCATCCACTCGACCTATACCGACAATCTGTTGCAGCTGACGCTGTCGCGCGGCGGGCCGATCGTGTGGATCAGCGAGAAGGATGCGAAATCCGCGGGCATCGTCGACAACGACTGGATCGAACTCTTCAACGCGAACGGCGCCTTGTCGGCGCGCGCGGTGGTGAGCCAGCGCGTTAAATCGGGACTCTGCCTCATGTACCACGCGCAGGAGAAAATCGTGAACGTACCCGGTTCGGAGACGACGAAGACGCGCGGCATCCACAACTCGGTCACGCGCACGGTGACGAAGCCGACGCACATGATCGGCGGCTACGCGCAGCTCAGTTACGGTTTCAACTATTACGGAACAGTGGGCTCGAACCGCGACGAGTTCGTGGTGCTGCGGAAAATGGCGAACGTCGATTGGATGGAAGAACCCCATCCCCAGGCAGCGGAATAGGAGGCACCCATGAAAGTTCGCGCGCAAATCGGCATGGTGCTCAATCTCGACAAGTGCATCGGCTGTCACACCTGTTCCGTCTCCTGCAAGAACGTGTGGACGAACCGCGACGGCGTTCAATACGCCTGGTTCAACAACGTCGAAACGAAGCCCGGCATCGGCTATCCCAAAGAGTGGGAGAACCAGAAGAAGTGGAAGGGCGGCTGGACACGCAAGGCTTCCGGCCGCATTGAACCCAAGATGGGCGGCAAGTTTCGCATCCTGGCAAAAATTTTCGCCAACCCCGACATGCCGGAAATCGACGACTACTACGAGCCGTTCACCTTTGATTACGAACACCTGCAGACCGCGCGCGAGTCGAAAGTGGTCCCGGTAGCGCGGCCGGTGTCGCTGATCACCGGGAAGCGCATGGAAAAAATCGTGTGGGGCCCGAACTGGGAAGAACTTCTGGGTGGCGAATTCGAGGGCAGATCCAAGGACGCGAATTTCGAGGGCATTCAAAAGGAGATGTACGGCCAGTTCGAAAAGACGTTTATGATGTACCTGCCTCGCCTGTGTGAGCACTGCCTCAACCCTGCCTGCGTCGCGGCGTGTCCGTCGGGCGCGATCTACAAGCGCGAGGAAGACGGTATCGTTCTGATCGATCAGGATAAATGCCGCGGCTGGCGCATGTGCGTCAGCGCCTGTCCTTACAAGAAAATCTACTACAACTATGTCAGCGGCAAGTCGGAGAAATGCACGTTCTGCTACCCGCGCATCGAGGCGGGCGAACCGACGGTATGCTCGGAAACTTGCGTCGGGCGCATCCGCTATCTGGGCGTGCTGCTCTACGACGCCGACCGCATCGAAAAAGCAGCGAGCGTCGCCGACGAGAAGGATCTCTATCAAGCGCAGCTTGATACCTTTCTCGATCCTTACGATCTGAAGGTCATTGAGGCTGCGCGAGGAGAAGGAATTCCCGATGCCTGGCTCGACGCGGCGCGCAGGTCCCCGGTCTACAAGATGGTGATGGAATGGAAGGTGGCATTCCCGCTCCATCCCGAATACCGCACCTTGCCGATGGTGTGGTACGTGCCGCCGTTGTCGCCGATCCAGTCGGCGGTCGAGGCTGATCACATCGGTTTTGATGCCGGGCTTCCGGACCTGTCGAAGCTTCGCATTCCGATGCGCTATCTCGCCAATCTGCTGACGGCGGGCGATACGAAGCCAATTGAGGCGGCGCTCCGGCGGATGTTCGCTATGCGGATTTTCATGCGTTCGCGCCACGTCGAGCGCAAGGAAAACGATGAGGTGTTGGGCGAAGTGGGTCTCACGCGCCTCCAAATGGAAGACATGTACAAGACCATGGCGCTGGCGGCCTATGAAGACCGCTTTGTTGTTCCCTCGTCGCATCGCGAATATGCCGAAAATGCCTATGACCTGCGCGGTTCGTGCGGCTTCACCTTCGGCAACAACTGCTCGGACGGGGGCAGCGAGCCTTCGCTGTTCGGGATGAAGAAGTTTCGCCAGAACACGCCGACGGAGACGATGTGATGAAGACGTTCAAGGCTCTGGGCGCGCTGCTCACCTATCCGACGGACGATCTGATCGTGGCCTTGCCGGAGTTGCGCGCAGTATTGCTGCGTGAAGCCATGATCGACTCGGTGGGGTTGGCTGGCATCGATAATCTATGTGCGCATCTGGACGGCACTGATCTGCTCGACCTGCAAGACGACTACGTACAGATGTTTGACCGCACGCGTTCGCTTTCATTGCATCTTTACGAGCACCTCTACGGCGAGGCGCGCGAGCGTGGCCAAGCCATGGTGCGGTTGCAAACACTCTACAAGTTTCACGGCTTTTCGCATGTGGTCGAGGAGTTGCCCGACTATCTGCCATTGTTCTGCGAGTTCCTGTCGCTGATGCCCGAGCGGACGGCACGCACTATTCTATCGGACGCCGCCGCCGTCATCGAAGCGTTGCATCAGCGTGCCGCCAAGCGCCAGGCGCCTTATGCAGGCGTCTTTGTCGCGCTCACAAGCCTCGCGGCGAAAGAGATCGATCGAACGCTGCTCGCCGAGATCATGCGCGGCGGCGGTGTTGAGGACGACAGCCTGGAGGCGCTCGACCGCGAATGGGAAGACGCGCCCGTCACGTTCGGCGAGGGCGACGCGGCGAAGTCTTGCGAACCGATGACATCAAGAGGATAAACGCCATGTTCGATTACCTTCACCATTTTCTCTTCGGCATCTTTCCCTATGTGGCGCTCGCGGTCTTTTTCGCAGGCAGCCTGATCCGTTTTGATCGCGAGCAATATACGTGGCGTTCCGGGTCGAGCCAGTTGTTGCGCAAGCGCCAGCTCGTGATCGGGTCGGTGCTGTTCCATGTGGGCATTTTGCTTTTGTTCGCCGGCCACTTCATTGGCCTGTTGACGCCGCACGAGGTTTACGAAGCGCTCGGCATTTCCGTGCCGTCGAAGCAATTGCTGGCCGTTACGGCGGGTGGTATTTTTGGCGTCATCTGCTTCATCGGTCTGACGATCCTGCTTCACCGCCGCCTGTTCGACCCGCGCATTCGCGGCACCAGCGCCCCGATGGATATTTTCATTCTCTGCCTGTTGTGGGTGCAGCTGACGCTGGGCCTGATTACGATTCCCTTCTCGCTCCAACACATGGACGGCTCGGTGATGCTGGTCTTGTCGGAATGGGCGCAACGCATCGTGACGTTTCGCTCCGGCGCTTCGGAGTTGGTGACGGACGTGTCGATTTCCTACAAGCTGCACATCGTTATGGGCTTGATCATGTTCATGGTATTTCCGTTCAGTCGATTAGTTCACATCTGGAGCGCGCCTATCTGGTATCTGGGCCGCCGGGGCTATCAGATCGTGCGCACGCGCCGGCCGACATCAGGCGTCAGGAAACCCGCACCATGATCAGTGTCAACGGTGCCGCGATCAGTGAGACCGAAATTCTCGCCGAAATGCAATACCATCCAGCGCCTTCGCGCGAGCAAGCGGCGTCCGAGGCCGCCGAAGCACTCATTGTGCGGGAGTTATTGCTTCAGCGCGCCACCGCGCTTGGGATTTTATTCACGCCGTGTGCATCTGATTCCGAAGAGGTCGCGATATCGTCGTTGCTGGACCGCGAGGTGCGCGTTCCAGAGGCAGATGCACAGACATGCCGGAGATGGTACGACAACAACCGGGAGAAATTTAGTTCGCAGCGGCTGTTCGATGCGTCGCACATACTTTATCTGGCACCGCGCGATGACGCTACTGCGCGCGCCACGGCGAAGGCCCAGGCACAGGCAGCGCTCGTCAGTCTGAGGGAAGATCCGTCGCGGTTTGCCGAAATCGCACGATCCGAGTCGAAATGCTCGTCGGCCGGCGAGGGCGGGCGTCTGGGTCAAGTCGCGCTTGGGGAGACGGTGTCAGAAATCGAAACGTTTCTTCTGGTGCTCGAGGAAGGCCAAATATGTCCGGTACCCGTCGAAACCGATTTCGGTTGTCACGTTTTGCAGCTCCATCATCGCATCGAAGGCAAGGAGATGTCGTTCGACGAAGCAGAGCCTGTTATCGCGCGCGAACTTCGAGCCCATACTTGGCGCAAAGCTGTAAGCCAGTATATTAGCCTGCTAGCCGGCAGCGCCGACGTGCAGGGTTTCGACATCAAACAGGCGACATCCCCACTGGCGCAATGATCTTTGGCTTGCCAGCGGCGTCCTGCCGGGCGAGAACCGGTACCAGCAAGGCAGAGGGAGGCGGCGTTGGCGACACCAGTGACAGGTAAGAGGAAAAGAGCGGCGATGCCAGCGTTTGCGGGCTCTGTCGCGCGGCGATTTCCTGCAGTTTGGGATGCCTATGCGAAGCTCGGCGAGGAAACTGCGGCAGCGGGTCCGTTGAGCGAACGGGAACGCCGTCTGGTGAAACTCGCTCTTGCGATTGGTTCGGGCGCCGAAGGTGCAACGCATTCGCACGCGCGACAAGCGTTGGCAGAGGGGCTGACGCCGCCGGAAGTGCGCCACGTCGCGCTTCTTGGCATTACGACCCTCGGGTTTCCTGCAAGTGCGGCCGCACTGAGTTGGCTTGACGACGTTTTGCCGAAGTAACGGATTGATTTGGGCGGGGACGGTACGGTCAGGCGCCGCGTGACGTAGAAAATTTGATCTGGATCAAAGATTGCCGGGTCTGGAGCGTCGAAACTTCATCAACTAGTTCGTCCAGTGCTGCGGTTGAGGTTAAGCGCGTGTCAGATTCCCACTCAATGGTGATTCCGCACTCTATTTCTTTGCCTGGACATAAATTGTCGCGGATACCTTCACCTTGCAACCAATGCGACATGCAAGGACGCAGCTTTTGCAGTGCGCTCTCTGGCCGGGAATTTGCACGCCTGGCCGTGATCGTTACCAGCCGTTCGTATGGTGCGCGCCAAATGATTGTCCAGGAAGGCGACCAAGCGGAGTTCCTGCTCAACATTGTATCGGGGACAGTGAAGCTCTATCGTGCCTTGCCGGATGGGCGTGTTCAGATCGTTGGTTTCCTGGGCGAAGGCGATTTTTTTGGAGTTCCTGCAACACGCTGCTATGCGGTCAGCGCGGAAGCTGTGACGTCTGCGCAATTGTGCGTATTTCCGCGGAGGAGTTTTGACCGTTTGCTCAATGAATGTCCGACGCTCGAGCGGCGGCTGTTCGAACTTGCCAAGACTGAAGTTGCAGCGTCACGAGACCATATGCTCCTTCTTGGCCGCAAAACCGCTCGCGAACGGGTGGCAAGTTTTCTTGTTGCGATGGCCGACAAGACACAATGCGCGCGCGCGACATCGCCTTGCATCAACTTGCCGATGGCGCGTACGGAAATCGCCGACTATCTTGGCTTAACGATGGAAACGGTGAGTCGTACGCTCACCTCCCTGCGGAACGAAGGTGTTGTTGCCGTTCAATCGCCTGGTCACGTAGACGTGCTGCGACCCGACACCCTTCGCCACATTGCCAACGGAGAAGAATGAGGCGCACCATGCACATTGGCACCGCCGCGAGAATTCCGGTCAGTGCCCGTCGTGCTTGCTTGGTGCGGTAGGCTGTACCGCGTCTTTTCGCCCTTGGCTTGCGCAGGCGCGTATCTCCGCCATCATCATTGCGTGCATTGTTTTCCTGTACTTTTTCTTGGTGTGCCGGCTACTCATTCGCGCCTGCACGCAGGTAGCGATGTTTGACATAGCTTCACCCATTGCCTGTTGTCGCATCTTGGCCTTGCATTCCTGCACATGCGATTTCATGTGCGCGCGCTTTTCCTCTGGAGTCATCTTTTCCATCACCTGCATGCGCGATGGACTGTGCGCGCAACCCATTTCCTGCATCATTTGGTGCATGGGGCTGTCCTGCATCGCACCCATTCCCATTCTTTTGCCACCCTCGTCCATGGCGCAACCGGCCAATATGACTGACGCTGCAACGGCAGCAAGGCTTCGAGCGAATACCGTCTTTCGAGCTGACTGCCTATCGTTGAGCATGTGTTGATCCCTTCATTTGCCGAGTTGAGTCTGAGGAGTACGCCAAAGCGAATCTTGGATCCGGTAATAACAGCAGTCCGCGATTGCGTAATAACATAGCCGAATCTATCGCAGCCTGGAATTGATCTGAATCAATCGCCCGTGACGTCAACTGGCTCAGAATGATCGGCACGTACCCGCCATGAGGCGTTTCGCATGACGAGCAATGAACCAGGGCGTTCGCAATCCGATCAGATGATGGGCTAGAGCGCGACTACAGCAGCGACCAAAGAGATGGAGCCGAAGAGTAAGCATTTCGACGTACTGATTGTGGGTGCGGGGATTTCGGGCGTGGGTGCCGCCTATCATCTTTCCAAGCAATGCCCGGGGATTAGCTTCGTCGTTCTCGAAGCGCTTGAGAGCTTCGGCGGCACCTGGCTCATGCATCTCTATCCGGGGATTCGCTCGGACAGCGATCTCTACACTTTCGGGTATCGCTTCAAGCCGTGGACCGGCGCGCCGATCGCCAGTGCCGGGGAAATTCGAAGATACATGGGCGAGGTCATCGAAGAGAACGATCTGGGCCGGCACATCCGTTACCGGCATACGATTTCCTCGGCGCGCTGGTCGAGCCAAGACAGGCTTTGGACACTCGAGGGAACGCGAACAGACACCGGCGAGAATATTCGCTTCACCGCCAACTTCCTCTGGATGTGCCAAGGTTATTACAGGCACGCGGAAGGTTATACGCCCGAGTGGAAAGGAATGAAGAGTTTCAAAGGCCGCCTCGTGCACCCGCAAACATGGCCCGAGGATCTGGACTACAAGGGTAAAAATGTTCTCGTCATCGGCTCGGGGGCCACGACTGCGACGCTGGTTCCCGCGATTGCGGGAGATTGCGGCCACGTGACGGTGTTGCAGCGCTCGCCGACTTATTTCATTCCGGCCCGCAACGAGAACGACCTTGCCAACACTTTGCGTGAGTTGGACATTGACGAGACATGGATCCATGAGATCGTGCGCCGGAAGATATTGCACGACCAGAACATGCTAACGCGACTTGCGGTCAGCGAACCGGAGGCGGTGAAGGAGCAATTGATTGCCGGAGTTCGTTCCTATCTGGGACCCGACTATGATATCAAGACTCACTTCACGCCGACGTATCGGCCGTGGCGTCAACGCATTGCCTTTGTTCCTGACGGCGACCTGTTCAAAGGGATCACTGCCGGAAAGGCCGCGATGGTCACTGACGAGATCGAGAGCTTTACTGAGACGGGTGTGTTGTTGAAATCCGGCAATTCCCTGGAGGCCGACATCATCATCACGGCGACGGGTTTTAATCTCAGCGTACTTGGTGACATCGCGTTTGTCATAGACGGCAAGCCACTCGACTTTTCCCAGACAGTGACTTATCGCGGGATGATGTTCACGGGCGTTCCTAACATGGTTTGGGTGTTCGGGTATTTCCGGGCAAGTTGGACATTGCGCGTGGATTTGCTTGGCGATTTGGTGTGCCGGCTTCTCAAACACATGAGGAAGAAAGGTGTGCGGCAAGTATCGGTGGCTTTAACTCCCGAGGACAAAGACATGACGTTGCACAGCTGGATGGACCCGGAGAATTTCAACCCCGGCTATCTCATGCGCGGAATGCATTTGCTGCCCAAGCGTGGCGACAAGCCCGAGTGGCAACACACGCAGGACTATTGGCTTGAAAAAAGTCATTTGCCCGCCATCAACCTCGACGACGCGGCGTTTGTCTACGAGTAACGATGGGCCGTTCAAACGGCTACGGCGTGGCGGGCGTGGGATTGGTCCAGGTATGTATCAAACACTGCCGCAACGAGGCGGACGCCGGCGCGCATGTGTGGAGGCACGGTCAAACGCGAGCCTTCGATCATCACCAGTCCGTCCCGTTGCAGCGCTTCGAGTGCGCGGCGTTCGCCAGCAAACTCGATTGCCGTACGGCCATGCCGTGCCGCCACATCTTCGAGGTCGACTTCAAGGTCGCACATCAGACGCTCGATGACGGTGCCACGAAGGCGGTCGTTTTCGGTAAGGGTGCGGCCACGGACCGTGGCCAGACCGCCGGCGAGAATGTTCGAACGGTAATCGGGCGTGGCACTCGCGTTTTGTGCATAGCCTTGGGGCAATGACGAAATCGCCGAGGTGCCCATGCCGATCAAAGCCAGCGCGGCGTCTGTCGTATAGCCCTGAAAATTGCGTGCAAGTTTGCCTGATCCCTGTGCCAGCGCCAGGGGATCGTTTGCAAGCGCGAAGTGGTCGAGGCCGATGGGAATATAGCCGTAGCTGGTGAGTGCCGCGTTCACCGCATCGTATTGGCGCAGGCGCTCTGCCGCATCGGGCAGGAGGCGGGAGTCGATCAGCCCCTGGTGCCGCTTCATCTGGGGCACGTGCGCGTATCCGAAAACGGCCACACGCTCTGGTGCAAGTTCGACCGCCCCGTCGACCGTGCGGCGGACGTCGCAAACCGATTGGCGAGGCAGACCGTACATCAAGTCGATGTTCAGCGCCGTGATGCCCGCGCCGCGCAACCGCGACACGGCTTCGCGTGTGACAGACATAGGCTGCCAGCGGTTGATCGTGCGCTGAACCAACGGGTTGATGTCCTGGACGCCGACACTGGCACGATTGACACCGGCGCGCGTAAAGGCGTCGACCGTTTCTTGGCTCAGGCCGCGCGGGTCGATCTCTACGGCGATTTCGGCATTGGGCCGAACGTCGAAGCGCTTGCGGATCGTGCCCGCCAGACTGTCGATGTCGTCCGGGGAGAGAATGGTAGGCGAGCCACCGCCGAAATGAATGTGCGATACGGGCCGGCGCGCGAGTCCAGCGGGCGCGATGATGTCGAGTTCCTTCAGTAACACATCGACATAGGCTTTCACTGGGGCGTAGGCATTGACGACGCTGGTATGGCAGCCGCAGAACCAACACAGACTGTCGCAGAAGGGAATATGAAAATAGAGCGACACGGGCTCGGCTGGCGGCAGCGCACTTATCCAACCCAGAAATGTTTGCGCAGTGACGCCGTCATCGAAATGGGGAGCGGTTGGATAGCTGGTATAGCGGGGCACGCGCGCAGCGATGAGATTCGTTCGAAGGGTCATCGTGTCCATGGGTGTTTTAGGTGACGTCGCGGCCTTCGGGCACGATGTAGACAACATGACCCAACTCGTCTTTGACGGGTGTCAGGTTAATGTCAATCTTGCGCACACTGGCGTCGCTGCGGCGTAGCTCGGCGGTGTAGCGCACGGCATCACCGCGAGCGGCTTGGGAGATCGCGTTCTTCAAGCGCTGGCGGGCGGTATCGTCGGGCGCGAGGTCGCTGCCGGCCCAGGGCAGATCCCATAGCGGCAGACCGGTCAGTTGGGATTGACCTTCGGTCATCAGGCGGCCGGCGCGGTTGATTTCCAATACCGTACCGTCAGGCGAGAGCAGGCCGATCGCCTCGAAGGCGTGTTCGAAGATTGCGCGGAAGCGGCGCTCGCTTTCTTCCAATTTTGCTTCCTGTCTCTTGCGCACGGTAATATCGCGCACATGTGCCGTGTAAGTTAGTGTGCCACCGACGGCGACTTTGGTGATCGCGACTTCCATCGGAAATTCCTCACCGCTTTTGCGCAAGCCCAAAACATGGCCGCGTTCGTTCATCTGACGCGAAGCCTGTTTGCCGGCGCCGAAGCGGGCAACGTCGTCGCGATGGCGATGGCGAAAACGTTCGGGCATCAGCATCGATATTGGACGGCCCAACACTTCATCGACACGGTAACCAAAAATCTGCTCAGCCTTCAGATTGAAAAACTCGATATTTTGTGCGGTGCCGGCAGAGATGATGCCGTCTTCGGCGACTTGCAAAATGCGAGAAGCCTTGAGGTGAGATTCCTTGAACGATGCTTGTTCGTGGCGGCGCACGGTATTGTCGCGGACGGTGATGAAATAACGCCGTTGGGTGTCGAGGTGGCGTTCGACCACGCGCACATCGATGGGCATTTGTTTTCCCGATTTGGTTTGCGCGATGAGATCGAGAAAACGTGATTGCGTTTCGTCCGACTCATGCGCCCAACGCTCGAGCCATTTCATTACGTCGGCACGCCGCTCTGGCTGCTGGGGCACAAGCATTGAAATATTGCGGCCCATGACCTCGGTCTGTTTGTAACCCAAGAGCTTTTCACAGGCGGGATTGAAATAGGTGATCGTGCCGTCGGGGGCGGTGACCACAATGGCCTCGGGCACGCCCTCGACGAGAACGCGGAAGAAGTCTGCGGATGTCTTATCTCCGGCCGTTGTTGTCATGGTTGTTTTTCCGGCCGGAGAGCCGGCACCCGCGGGTGAAGAAACGCGGGTGCCTGAGCAAGGATGCGGTCATTCGGCGGCGACTTCGAGGCTGGGCGAACCGCCTTCCAATAGGTGAAGGATTCGCATGTCTTCAGAAATATGGATGCCGGCTTCTTGGTATTTCTTGCGCACCCGCGGGGTGATCAAGCCGACGCGAGCAATTGCAGGCAACATCAGATCATCCAGCGAATGGATTTGTCCGGGCGGCAATTGGGTCATGACTCCCATGTCCGCTGCTTCACTCAAGCCCTTGAAGAAGTCGTCTGGGTCAATTTGTGAATTCTTCAGGACCTCCATGAAGCCAGGGTCGGCCCGGCTGGCCAGCGTTTGCCCACCGCCCACCTGTGTGCCCTGGACGATCAGGTAAATTGCATTAAACGCAAAGTCGGCGAGCTCTTCGCGCGTGGCTTCGTCAAGATTCTTGATCACAGGACCCAGGAACACGTGCCCGAACGAGACGTGGCGCGACTCATCGCGCATAACGTTGAAGGTGATCGCTTTCAGAAGCGGGCATTGCGTGGCATGGTACATGTTGTTGAAGGCGCCGAGGGCCAATCCTTCGACGATCATGTTCATGCCGATCATCACTTTCTCATAGCGGTCGGATTTGAGTGTCGCGTCGATCAGCATCTTCAACCATGGCGTCATCGGGTAAACCATGGCGATTTTTTCACAGTATTTCGCATAGACTTCGACGTGGCGGGCCTCGTCCATCGTTTGAGTCGCGGCATAGAGTTTTGCTGTTGAATCAGGCACGGAATGCGTAACGCAGGCCGCCGTCATCAACGCTCCCTGCTCACCATGCAGGAATTGCGAGAGCAATTGGGCAGTTGAGTGCGCCGTGAACGTTTCGCGTTGCGACTTCGACAGTTTGGAAAAGAACGGCATTTTGTGGTACACGGACGATCTGTCGGCGATGAGTGGGTTTGACGGATCGACCTTGGTATCCCACGGCAGCAACTCATCGGAGTCCCACTGGTTCTGTTTTGCGCGTTTGTAGAGATCTTCAACTTTGCCTTTGCCGAACAGATAATCGAACGACCACGCGATATCCATCGGATTGCGATAGAGGTCGTCGGGCGTCATGGTCACTTCCCATTTGCCCTTCTTCACGATTTTTCCGCTTGCCGTGGCCGCCATTTCGTCCTCCTGTTCATCCAGATCTGTGTTTGGCACTCGCGCGGGAGGGTGACACTGGTTTCACACGCCCATCTTGATTCAGATCAAAAACACGGCGAAATGCTCTCGAGTGGAGACGACAGTGGTTAGTACTGCCGCATAGGCGTGCGCACGACGAGGCCTTCGAGTTGTGGCGAAACTCGGATTTGGCATGACAAACGGCTATTATCCTTTACGTCAAACGCGAAGTCGAGCATATCGCGTTCGAGTTCGTTCATCGGGGCCAATTTTTCTAGCCAACCATTTTCGACATAGATGTGGCAGGTGGCGCAAGCGCAAGCGCCGCCGCAGTCGCCGTCGATTCCGGGGACCGTGTAACGTACCGCTCCTTCCATGACCGAAAGGCCATTCGGTACATCGACCACGTGTTCGGTCCCTTCATGCTCGATGAACTTAATTTTGGTCATGCAATAGCGTATCTACGAGATTGCAGGACTCGGCCTCATTGACGTGGATCAAACGCGCGTGTGGTTTGATCACAGCCGCAGCACCTTCTTGGCCATGAGGTTGCGGTGGGTTTCATTTGTTCCGGAGTAAATGCTCGCCGCCCGAGTGGCCAGGTACTTGGCGGCAGCGAAGCCACCATTTTCGAGCCAGTGCGATGCCGGCGGCGTTCCCACTGTGAACATCGCGGCCAGTCCGGCGGCGTCGAGCGCGAAGGCCGTGATTTTTTGGTGGAGCTCGGTCGCCAGGACTTTGAGCATTGAGGATCGTTCGCTATCGAGAGCGCTTTCTGCCGCCGGTCCTCGCGTGGAGAGTTCCAGGGCTTCGAAAACGCGCAATTCGCACTCCAGTTCACACAGTCGAAGTCTACCTTCCCGATTGTTCGGCTCGCTGGCTGCTCGGCGAAATGCACGTCGCAACTGGCCCGAGGTCGTGTTGCTTGCGCGCGCAAAGCGCATTAACTGCTTCGCCACGTCCCAGCCCTCGTTTTCACCGCCAATACGATTTGCTTTCGGCACCTTTACGTCATCGAAAAACACTTCGTTGAACTCGTGGTCTCCACCAAGCGAGTAGATGGGTTTGATCGACAGGCCTCGGCTTGGCATGTCGATCAAGAGAAAAGTTATTCCTGCGTGACGGCTCGCCTGAGTGGCGGTCCGCACGAGGCAAAACATTCGATTGGCGATGTGTGCTCCGGTTGTCCATATCTTGGATCCGTTGACGACGTAGTCGTCACCGACGGCAACGGCGCGCGTTTGAAGAGCCGCCAGATCCGATCCGGCACCAGGTTCGGAGAACCCCTGACACCATAAATCGCGCCCGTCCAGGATGGCGGGCAGGTATCTTGCCTGTTGTTGTGGTGTGCCTCTGGAGATAAGCAATGGTCCGACATTGCGCAGGCCGCCTGCGAACAGGATCGGCGCATCGTTGGCTGCGCATTCGCTTTCAAACAGCAAATGCTGCCATGTAGCCCACCCTGTGCCGCCATGGGCCGTGGGCCAGGCAGGTGCGATCCAACCCCTTTCAAAGAGCCGTTTGTGCCAGAGCCGGCACGCATCGATGTCGGAGTGAACACCGATTGTATTCCGGCCCGTCTCACGAAGCTCGGGTGTCAGCGATATCGACAGGAAGTGCCTGACGTCTTTCAGAAATGTGCTTCGTTCCCCCTCGGCAGGGCCAGTCATGCGAGGCGTCCGCACAGCGCGTTCAAGAGAGTGGCCAGTGGGAGCAACTGACATGAGAATGAGGTTATACGACGCGGGCGGCGGGGAGTTGATGTGGATCAATATCGCCATGACAGCGCGTAGGCACTCTGGGACTTGATGTAGATCAAGGACTGGGGCTTTCTGACGGGCTAATTGTTCCTGAGCATTCAAAAAATTCAGCTTGCTCTTGAGGGAAGACATGGAGCCTGTATTGGGCCCACAGCGTGTGGGCTTTGACTTATTTGCCGTTCCGGCACTCCTGGTCTCTTTTCTGTTCCTTGCCTTCGTCGTCGCGGCGCGGACCAGCGATCCGTTGATGTCGATGCAAGCTTGGACTTTTATGGCGGGCGTTGGCGGCACAATTATTTGGCTCGTGCGGCGCTATGCCGGGGGGATTCCGGCCGACGATACGTCGCCCTACGCCAACGATGTCGTGAAAGCCGGTGTGATCGCGTCGATGTTCTGGGGCATTGCCGGCATGCTTGTGGGCGTGATCATCGCGCTTCAGCTCGCATTTCCGTCGCTGTTTTATTTTCCGGATTTGCCCTTCACCAATTTCGGCCGCCTGCGTCCGCTTCACACATCTGCAGTAATCTTTGCTTTTGGCGGCAATGTCCTGATCGCAACATCGTTCTATGTCGTTCAACGAACCTGCCACGCACGGCTGGCTGGCGGGCTGTGGTCTTGGTTTGTGTTTTGGGGCTACCAAATTTTCATTCTGGTCGCCGGTACAGGCTATTTGCTTGGCGTCAGCCAAGGGCGAGAGTATGCGGAGCCCGAGTGGTATGCCGATCTGTGGCTGACGTTGGTCTGGGTTGCCTATTTGCTGGTTTTTCTGGGGACGCTCTGGAAGCGCAAGGAACCCCACATCTATGTGGCCAACTGGTTCTACCTCGCCTTCATCGTGACGATCGCGTTGTTGCATGTCGTCAATAACCTCGCGGTGCCTGTGTCGTGGACGGGGATCAAAAGCTATTCCGCCTTCGCCGGCGTGCAGGATGCGCTGACGCAATGGTGGTACGGCCACAACGCAGTCGGATTTTTTCTGACGGCGGGCTTTCTGGCGATCATGTACTACTTTATTCCGAAGCAGGCGCAACGTCCGGTCTATTCTTATCGTTTGTCGATCGTGCATTTTTGGTCGCTGATTTTTATCTACATCTGGGCGGGGCCGCACCATTTGCACTACACCGCGCTGCCGGTCTGGGCGCAGACGCTGGGCATGACGTTTTCGATCATGTTGTGGATGCCCTCATGGGGCGGAATGATCAACGGACTGATGACGCTGTCGGGGGCGTGGGACAAATTGCGCACCGATCCGGTTCTTCGCATGCTCGTCGCCTCCGTTGCCTTTTATGGAATGTCGACTTTCGAAGGGCCTGTCATGTCCATCAAGGCCGTCAATTCACTGTCGCATTATACGGACTGGACGATCGGGCACGTGCATTCGGGGGCTTTGGGTTGGGTCGGCTTTGTGTCATTTGGCGCGCTCTATTGCTTGACGCCCTGGCTGTGGAAGCGTGAGCGGCTGTATTCGTTGGCGCTGGTCGAGTGGCACTTCTGGATCTCTACGATCGGTATCGTCTTCTACATCACCTCGATGTGGGTCAGCGGCATCATGCAAGGCTTGATGTGGCGTGCCTATAACGAGTTCGGCTTTCTTGAATATTCATTCGTCGAAACGGTAGAGGCCATGCACCCCTACTACATCATCCGGGCGCTTGGTGGTCTGCTGTATCTCGCGGGGACAATTATCATGGCATACAATTTGTGGCGGACCATAAAAGGCGAAGTGCGGGCGGTCGAACCCTTGGCATTGCCTGCCAAACTGGCAATGGCGTAGGGGGCGCGTGGAGGATGTTCAATCACGGTACACTCGAGCGCCACTCCCTGCTTCTGGTGGTTGCGATACTTTTTGTAGTAGCGATTGGGGGCATCGTGGAAATCGCCCCTCTTTTCTATCTCGAAAGTACGATCGAAAAAGTCCGCGGCATGCGGCCTTACACGCCGCTCGAACTCGCCGGGCGACAAATCTACGTGCGTGAAGGCTGTTACCTTTGCCATAGCCAAATGATCCGTCCGTTGCGCGACGAAGTAGAGCGTTACGGGCACTACAGTCTGGCTGCGGAGAGCATGTACGACCATCCGTTTCAGTGGGGTTCAAAGCGCACCGGGCCGGACCTTGCACGCGTTGGCGGCAAATATTCTGACGAATGGCATCGGGCGCATCTCGCCGATCCGCGTTCGGTCGTGCCGGAATCGGTCATGCCGCCTTACGTATTCTTGGAAAGAACGGATTTGAGATTTGACGACATTGCAGGGGCATTGACGGCCAATCGCATGGTAGGCGTTCCTTACACGGACGATATGATCGCAAAGGCGAAAGCGGATTTGATCGCACAAGCAACGCCCGACGACGAAGGTATTGATGCTTTCAAGAATCGTTATGCGAAGGCCGAGGCGCGCGACTTCGATGGTGATCCAAAGCGCATCACCGAAATGGACGCCGTGATCGCCTACATGCAGATGTTGGGCACCCTGGTCGATTTCAAAACCTATCAGGCTGATGCGCCCGAGAATAGGCGGTAAGCGATGGACTATGAGACGATTTCGACGTTCGCCAAAAGTTGGGGTCTTGTCTACCTGATGGTGTTGTTTATCGGCGTTTGTCTTTACGCGTTCTGGCCGCGGAACAAAGAAAAATTCGATCACGCCGCTCGAGTGCCACTCGACGAGGATGATTGCTGATGGATACGCGCAAAGAGATAGATCCATCGTCGGGAACCGAAACGACGGGTCACGAGTGGGACGGCATCAAGGAGTTGAACACGCCGCTGCCGCGATGGTGGCTGTGGGTGTTTTATGCCACGATTGTTTGGGCCATCGGCTATTGGGTTGCCTATCCTGCGTGGCCGCTTTTGACGAGCTATACGCCCGGCCTGCTTGATCACTCGCAGCGCGACGACGTGGCCACGGCAATGCTGCAGATGAAATCTCAGCGCGAGGAACAAGGCCGGTTGCTCGCGGGCGCGACATTGCAGGAGATCGAGAACGATCCGAATTTGTTGCAGTTTGCGCGCGAGGCAGGCAAATCCGCCTTCGGAGACAATTGCGCGACGTGCCATGGTTCCGGCGCACAAGGGTTCAAGGGGTACCCAAACCTCAATGACGACATTTGGCTGTGGGGTGGATCGCTAAGCGAAATTCGCAAGACTGTACAATTGGGCGTTCGTTCCCTGCATCCTGAAACAAGACAATCGCTCATGCCGTCTTATGGCCGCGATGCCTTGCTGGAACTGAAGCAGATCGACGATCTGACGGAGTATGTGACGTCGCTTTCGGGCGGCAAAGCGGACGGCGCCGCAGTTTCGCGCGTGACTGCGCTTTTCAAGGAACAATGTGCCGCGTGTCACGGCGACGACGGGAAGGGCAAGCGCGAGTTCGGCGCGCCAGACTTGACGGACAATGAATGGCTTTATGGCGGCACCAATTCGGAGATTCGTGCGCAGATCGTAAACGGGCGCGGCGGTGTGATGCCGAACTGGGATTCGCGCCTTGACCCGATGACGATCGATGCGCTTGCAGTTTACGTTCACAGTCTGGGCGGCGGTGAATAAGAACCGGGAGGCGCGAGAGCGCCAGGTACAAGCGCCATGAACGCGACACTGTTGACTAGCGTCAAAGCCGTTGCAGCGGAGACGAACGCGCTCGCCGCCGATGGCGTGCAACGCATCGATGCGAGAGCGACGAACAGTGCTGCGGTGCGCAAGGACTATCAAGCGCGCGTTCCGATCCATCCCAAGCTCGTCCATGGACGGTTTCGTTTGCTGAAGTGGACCGGTATGGCAGTCATGCTGGGCATTTATTACGGTCTGCCTTGGGTAAGGTGGGGCCGGGGAGGGGGCGCTCCCGACCAGGCGGTGCTTGTCGATTTGACGCGCGAGCGCTTCTACTTTTTCTGGATCGAGATATGGCCGCAAGAGGTCTACTACATTACCGGTCTTTTGATATTTGCATCCTTCCTGTTGTTCCTGGCGACGGCTTTGTTCGGGCGGGTGTGGTGCGGCTATGCCTGTCCGCAAACCGTGTGGACCGATCTCTACATTCTGGTCGAGCGAGTGATCGAAGGTGATCGCAATGCACGCATACGCTTGGACAAAAGCCCTTGGACGATTGACAAAATCGGCCGTAAAAGTGCCAAACACTTGGCGTGGATTCTGGTTGCGGCAGCCACCGGCGGGGCATGGATTTTCTATTTCCATGATGCGCCGTCGTTGGCCGGCAATCTACTCAAAGGAACCGCCGACCCCACAGCCTATTTGTTTCTGGGGATTTTGACCTTCACGACCTATTGGCTTGCCGGGCACATGCGCGAGCAAGTGTGCACATATATGTGCCCTTGGCCGCGCATCCAGGCGGCGTTGGTCGATCAAGAGACATTGATGGTGACCTATCGTTACGACCGGGGCGAGCCACGAGGGGCGCACAAGAAGGGGCAGCCCTGGGAGGACCGCGGCCACTGCATTGACTGCAATCAGTGTGTTGCCGCGTGCCCAATGGGGATCGACATTCGCGACGGCGACCAGCTTGAGTGCATAAACTGCGCGTTGTGCATCGACGCCTGCGACGGGGTGATGTCTCGAGTGAAGTTGCCCCGCGGCCTCATCGCTTATGACACTCACGAGAACATCGCTCGCCGTCAAAGGGGTGAACGGGCGCTCATCCGTCTGGCTCGGCCCCGCGTATTGCTTTACGCGGCGATGCTTGGGCTGGTGGGTGGCATCATGGTGTTGTCGCTGTCTACGCGCGCGACCATAGACTTGAGCGTATTGCGCGACCGCAATCCCACCTTTGTCCGCCTTTCCGGCGGATCTGTGCGCAATGCGTATACGATCAAGGTGATGAACCGCTCAAACGAGCGACGGGAATTTCAAATCGCGCTCGATGGGCAGGGTCAGTTTGCCGTCTAAATCATCGGTATGGAAATCGCACAATTTCCCGCCAAGTTCATGGTAGATGCCGACAGACTGCGTACATTGCGGGTGCTTTTAACACTTCCGCGGGGGTCGCTTGTAGCGGATTCTTTGCCTGTGACTTTTCGAGTTACAGCCGGAAGTGAGGCCCGGTCGAATACCACTGTCTTTCTGTCCGATGGAGGCGAGCGATGACATTTGAACTCAAGGGCTGGCATGTTCTGGCCATCATGCTCGTGTTTTTCGGCGTGACGATAGCAGTCAACACTTTGCTTACCGTCTATGCCATTTCGACTTTCTCGGGCGAAGACGTAAGCAAACCCTACATGCGTGGCCTGGAATATAACAGGACATTGGCTGCTCGAGAGGCGCAAGCCAAGCTCGGTTGGACGTCAGAGATTGATGCAGCACGCGGCGGCGGTTCGAGCATCGTGGTAACGGTGAATATCTCGGCGGCTGACGGAATTCCCAAAGTCGGCCTGACAGCCCGCGCGACCCTTCGCCGGCCGATCGATTCCAGCCTCGACCGGACGATTATGCTCGAGGCCGCCGAGGCCGGAATATATCGCTCCGTTCTCAAAGACATTTCTCCCGGCCAGTGGGACGTGATTGTAATCGCAAAATCAAGCGAGGGTGCTGTGTTTGAGGCCGAGCGCAGGATCGTGCTCGAATGACTGCCGCCACATTCAGTCAGGCGTCGCTTATCGATCCAGCACCCTTCGTGCGCCGGGATCGCAAGGGTGCATCGACTCTTGAACTCGCGGTCAAGGGCATGCGTTGCGCCGCGTGCATTGCCAAGATCGAACGCGGTGTGAGCGCGCTGGCGGGCGTGGAGGAGGCGCGTGTCAATCTGTCTACGGCCAAGCTTAATGTGCGCTGGCGCGATGGCCGCACAACCGCCGATGCGATTGTGGCCCGGGTCAACCGGTTAGGCTTCGAGGCCTACCCATACGACCCTGAGGCGATGCTCCACCAATCCGAAGAAGAGGGGCGGTTCCTGTTGCGCTGTCTGGCAGTCGCCGGATTTGCCGCTTCGAACGTGATGTTCCTTTCGATATCGATCTGGGCGGGTCTCGACGGCGAAATGGGCGAAGGCACGCGCACGATGTTGCACTGGATCTCGGGGCTCATCGCCGTACCGGCGGCACTCTATTCAGGGCGGCCTTTCTTCCGCTCGGCGCTGTCCGGTATTGCGCGCGGCCAAGCGAACATGGATGTACCGATCAGCCTTGGAATCGTTCTGGCGTTGGGCCTAAGTATTTCCGAGACGGTGCTCGGTGGGCGGCACGCGTATTTCGATGCGGCCATCAGTCTACCCTTTCTACTTCTTATAGGCCGTTATCTCGATCATGTGTTTCGGCGAAAGGCGCAGACATCCGCGCGCGACCTCATCGCCATGCAGGCGGCAACGGCCACACGGCTGGAACCCGACGGCCGGACTGTGGCGGTCGCAGCGAAAGATATTGGCTTGGGCGAGCGGCTGCTCATCTCTCCTGGCGAGCGTGTCCCCGTGGACGGTGTCATTGAATCCGGCTCGGGCTTGACCGATCTTTCGCTTGTAACTGGAGAAAGTGCGCCCGCACCGTGTAACGTGGGCGATGAGCTGCGCGCGGGGTCCTTGATAGTTGATGGCGCGGTGACGTTGCGCACGACGGCGCGCGTTCAAGAGTCGCTTGTTGCAGAAATTATGCGCTTGTTGGAGGCTGGTCAGCAAAATCGCAATCGTTATGTGCGTCTGGCGGATCGGGCCGCGCGCCTTTATGTGCCGCTTGTGCACGGGGCAGCCGCAATCGTGTTTTTAGGCGGTCTTTGGTGGGGTGTGGAAGTGAGAGCGGCGATGACGAATGCCATTGCACTTCTCATCATTACTTGTCCTTGTGCATTGGGCCTTGCGGTTCCTGCGGTTCAGATCGTGGCAACGAACCGGCTGTTCCGTCGTGGACTGCTGGTAAAATCGGGTGATGCTTTGGAACGGCTCGCCGAAGTTACGACCGCCGTGTTCGACAAGACGGGAACGTTAACGCTCGGGCGGCCGGCCTTGGTGAATATGGCGGTTGTCGCAAAGCCGTTGTTGGAGCGCGCCGCGACTGTGGCCCGCGCCAGCAAGCATCCGCTGGCGCGCGCTTTGGCGGCTGCGGCCGGGGCGGGCGGGGTGGCCCTAGATGTGAAAGAAGTTCCAGGTGAGGGGCTTGAGAGCACCGGCGACGGACGGCGCGCACGTTTGGGCCGGGCGGCGTGGGTAGGCGTTGAAGACGAGGCCGGGCTGGCGGCAAGTCATATCTGGTATCGTGAGGATGACGAGCCTGCGGTGCGTTTCGATTTCCAAGACCGGCTTCGAGATGACGCGCAGCTCACCGTCGCGGCGCTGAAAGCCAGGGGATTGCATGTTCAAATGCTGTCGGGTGATCGCGATGCGCCAGCGTTGAAGATTGCGCAGGAATGCGGGATCGAAGACTGGAAGGCTTCGAGCGATCCTAAAGCCAAAGTGGCCCACCTGAACGCGCTGCGTGAAAAGGGCGCGCACACGCTGATGATCGGCGACGGACTTAACGACGCTGCCGCGCTTTCTATGGCGCATGTTTCGATTTCTCCCGGTTCTGCGGCCGACGCCAGCCAAGCGGCGGCGGACATGGTGCTGACAACGGAGTCGCTGTCTGTGATTGCCGAAGCCATCGATGTCGCGCGAGCGGCGCGCCGGCGCGTGTTGGAGAATTTCGCCTTCGCCGCTTTCTACAATGTGCTTGCGGTGCCGCTCGCGGCGTTCGGTCAGGTCACGCCGCTCATCGCCGCGATTGCAATGTCGGCGTCGTCACTGATCGTGATGTTGAACGCATTGCGCCTTTCGGGCCGGGGGTAAGGCATTGGGCGCGTTCTTAATACTCACCATCGCAGCGATTTTGTTGGGTGGGCTTGGCGTTGTTGTTTTTCTTTGGACGCTCAAGTCCGGTCAGTACGACGATCTGGACGGCGCGGCCGAGCGTATTCTGATCGACGACAAGGCGGACGAGTAGAGCAGATCAGTTTTCTACTTTTATCAGTGCGCGGTATGCGTGCCACGTCGCATGTCCGAGCAGAGGGAACACAACAATCATTCCGACAAACATTGTCATGGTACCCAGCACGACCAGGACGGCAATGAGCCACGCCCATAGAAGCATCGGCCCAGGGTGGTTGATGAGCGTGCGAACGCTTATAGCCATTGCGCTGACGACATCGATTTCATGGCGCAACACGATGGGCACAGAGAGCGCACTTATGGCGAAGGCGATGAGGGCCAGTAACGCGCCAATCACGGTTCCAATCAACAGCATGCTTAAGCCCTGTTGCGTGGTCAGGACGAATGCGGCAAAGTCCTGGATTGGCATGTAACTGCCGTGGATGAAGAGTGCGTAGAGCAAGGTTGCCGTGCGTAGCCAAATGAGAAACAAGAACATCAACATGTAGCTCAGAAATGCCATTTGTTCGGGCCGCGCCATGCGTATGACTGCGGCGTCGGCAAATGTTGCGTGCTCTCCGGCCTCATATTCTCGGCTCAACTCGTAAAGCCCTGCGGCAAAAACGGGGCCCAACAATACGAATCCGGCTGCGAACACCGGTACCAGTGACCCAAGATCGGCCGACCAAAGTCCTGCCGTAACCGCTAGCCCGCCCAAGACGAAGA
Organism: Alphaproteobacteria bacterium; assembly: GCA_034440175.1. Lineage (GTDB taxonomy): Bacteria > Pseudomonadota > Alphaproteobacteria > Micropepsales > Micropepsaceae > SZUA-430. The sequence continues at coordinate 5,340 of JAWXBO010000029.1, read as the reverse complement.
CGCAACCGTATCCCAAACTCAATCGTGGCTGACGCCACGTGTCGCGCCAACCCGCCTGAAGCCATTTCCACGGATCGTCCATCGTAGGTGCGCGAACTGAGATGCGATCGCGCTTTGGTTGGGTCGAGCCGGTTATCGACATTGTCAACGCAATCCGCTGAAGACGGCGGGTGCCGGAGCTCTGGCGTTGGTGTGTTCGGTTCGTGGAATTGAAAGGAAAAGAAACAGGGACGCGGCGAGCAGGGGCAGGGAGGTGAGCGTGCCCGCCAGTACTTGATCGGACGCCAGCGACAGCAGAATGTGAAGCATCGCGTTTGACGTGGTGAAAGTTGCCAGTGCGTAAGAGGCTGGCCGCATTATTTGATAGTTGCGGTGCACGAGCCCTGTCAATAGAAACAGTACGATGATTGCGCCAGAAATATCGACCAGCCAAACAGTAAAGTTGAATTGCGGTATAGGAAGTTGTGGGAAGAGATCTCGAAGCAACCCTAAGGACTGGCCATAAGCTCGATAGTCTCCACTTGCTGCTTCCTCGGCGATGTGAAGCGCCAACAGGACGCAAAGTACAAACCACCCGACGGTCCAGCGCTGAAGTGTGTGTGCCATTGTAACCTCCATCCTGCGGCGATAGGCGCGACTGCTCGCATTCGATGCCCGATAAAGGTGCGCGTCATTGACGTAGGTCAAGTTTGCATGCGTATGGGCATGCGGGTGAAGACGCCTGATCTCGCACGCGAGCGCCCTGATCGACTGTTACTGGGTGTCACTTTGATTGATCAGATTTTGCCGACGCCAGATATTTCGCAAGTGCAGAAATTCCCAAAATCAGAAACGCTAGGACAAGGACGCCAGCGATGACCATCCCCGAACCCATCCCTAACATCATGACAACATACTCCTCATACTGGACTTGCCTAAGGATTGATGGCCAACACGCAAGTCATGTGGTTCTCAAATAAAGTCCATGACGCACCAAGCGCCGACTCATTGTGTCTGAGCATCAGTTGCTGTCGAGATTGCGCCTTCTTCTGCACAAAGGCCTTGATGTGGATCAATCAATTTCGAATGCGCAAACCATATTAGACTTGGCTGCTGTGCGAGGTAGGGTTTCTCATGTCTATTCGCAATTTGAAGAGTCTATTCGCTCCAGGCAGCATTGCCTTGGTCGGTGCGAGCCGCGACGAGGGCTCGGTAGGTGGCGTTGTCGCACGCAACCTGCTCGCTGGAGGGTTTGCTGGACCGATTTGGCTGGTCAATCCCAAAGCGCAGGATTTGGCGGGAATGCCGGTTTTTTCTGGCATAGAGGCATTGCCGCATGGGCCCGAGCTTGCAGTGGTGGCGACACCGGCCGCTGGAGTTCCCGGACTAATCTCGCAGCTTGGAGCTCGCGGTACCAAGGCAATCATTGTTTTGTCGGCAGGTTTCGCCGAAACGGGAGCCGAAGGCCAAACGCTTTTAAAGCAGATGTTGGAAGCCGCTAAGCCTTTCACCTTGCGCATTGTTGGACCCAATTGCCTTGGAGTGCTTGCGCCTGCAGCGGGTGTCAACGCGAGTTTTGCGCATATGATGCCGCGCGCCGGACACACAGCGTTCTACACCCAGTCCGGTGCCATGCTGACTGCAGTTGTCGATTGGGCAGCCGCGCGCGGCATTGGCTTTTCGCAACTGGTGTCGCTTGGCGGAATGGCCGACGTCGACTTCGGTGATTTGTTGGACGCAGCTGCGTCGGACCCTGATACCCACGCAGTGTTGCTTTATGTCGAGAGCATCACGCATGCCCGGAAATTCATGTCGGCTGCACGCCGATGCGCGCGAATTAAGCCTGTGATCGTTGTCAAGTCAGGCAGGCACGCGGAAAGTGCACGGGCCGCACAATCACATACCGGCGCGCTTGCAGGATCGGACGCGGTTTATGATGCAGCGTTTCGCCGCGCCGGAATGATCCGCGTTGCTATGATCGAGGATTTGTTCGACACATTTGAAACCGTCACCCACAGCGTGCGCCTGACGGGCGACCGCTTGGCGATCATCACGAATGGCGGCGGCGCGGGCGTGTTGGCAACCGATCACCTCATTGAGCAGGGTGGCCGCTTGGCGGAACTCACACCGCAAACGCTATCCCGATTGAACGCTTGCCTGCCGCGCAATTGGAGCGGCGGAAATCCTGTCGATATCATCGGTGATGCGGGTGCCGAACGCTATCGAGCAAGCGTCGAAGCGGTGCTTGCGGATCCTGGCGTCGACGCGGTCATTGTCATCAATTGCCCGGTCGCGGTCGCCGATTCGACAAAGGCCGCGAACGCCGTAATTTCCGTCGTGCGCGGCACCCTGGCACAAGCAAGCACCAAGCCCGTTCTGGCATCATGGCTGGGTGAAAAAGCGGTAGCCCAGGCTCGCGAAAGATTCGATGACGCAGGTATCTCACACTACGCCACACCCGAAAAGGCAGTCACCGCGGCGCTCCGTTTGGTCAAGCTCTCAAGGTTGCAATCCCTGTTGATGGAGACGCCGGCACTGAGGTTGCAAGAACCACCAGATCGTCTGGCGGCGCGCGCAATTGTCGATGGGGCCTTGGCGGAGGGCCGCAAATGGCTCACAGCATTGGAAGCGCATGACATTCTCGCCGCTTACGGAATACCTTCCCTTCGTCCCAGGCTGGCTCAAACGTCTGAAGAAGCAGGATTGGTAGCGGCGGCAGCCGGGTTTCCCGTCGCGTTGAAAATCCTGTCACGCGACATTGTGCACAAATCTGACGTTGGCGGTGTGGTTCTCAATCTCGCCGACGCCCCGGCCGTTGTAGAGGCTGCGCGGACGATGATGGTCAACGTCGCGAAGTTGCGGCCTGACGCGCACATCGAAGGATTTGTTGTTCAACCGATCGTGAACCGGCCGGGCGCTCATGAATTGATCGTCGGGCTTTCCGAGGATCGTCTTTTCGGTCCGGTGATCTTATTCGGGCAAGGTGGAACGGCCGTAGAAGTTGTCGATGACCAAGCCGTAGCGCTTCCGCCGCTCAACGAATCGCTCGCCAAGGATTTGATTTCGCGCACGCGCATCGCTCGTTTGCTCGCCGGGTATCGCGACCGCCGGCCGGCCGACATGGCTGCCATCGTGAATACACTTCTCGCGCTGCAGGACATCGCCATCGATCTTCCCGAGGTCAAGGAACTTGATATCAATCCGCTATGGGCGGACGACAAAGGCGTGATGGCGCTAGATGGCCGTATTCGAATTGAGCCTTCGGAGTCTTCTGGAGCCGAGCGTTTTGCCATCAAGCCGTATCCGCAAGAGTTGGAGCAGACGATCACGGTTCGATCGGGGAAACTCTACAGTCTCCGGCCGGTTCGCCCGGAAGATGCAGGCAATTTGCAGGCCATGATCGCCGCTTGCGACAGCGAAGACATTCGCATGCGATTTTTCTCGAGTTTGCGCAGCCTGCCGGAAGCGCTTGCCAAGCGCCTAACTCAGATCGACTATGATCGCGAAATGGCATTCGTCGCGGCGAAGGACTCTGGGGCCGGCAGCGAATTCGGCGGCGTGGTCAGGCTTGCTCTTGATCCCGACCGGGAGCGTGCTGAGTACGCGGTGATCGTTCGCAGCGAACTGAAGGGCACAGGGCTTGGCTATAGCCTGATGCGAAAGATTATTGAGTATGCGCGGAGCATCGAGGTTAAACAAATCTTCGGCGATGTTTTAGTCGAGAACGAACCCATGCTCAGCATGTGCCGCGAGTTCGAGTTTAGGCGGGAACGAAGCGACGGCGGCCCTGGCGTTGTTCAAGTTGTCCTCGATTTATGATCCGACCGACGGTCCCCGACGGCGCCTGGTTTGTGTGAAGTCGCTGGGCGGTTCTGAAGGGATTTCTCTGATAGTGCGGGCGATTGATTGACCTGGGTCAAGGTGGTGAGTGTGATTGAGCGCTAGAGTTTTTTCGTCAACCGCAAGGATATCCAACTGCCATGGCTTACCGCAAGATTTTGGTTCCACTGACCGGTTCGCAGCGTGAGACTCATGTGTTGAAAGCGGCGTTTGAGGTGGCAAACGCGTTTGCCGCCCATGTTGCAGGCGTTTATGCCCGCCCCAATCCTAGCGACGTATTGCCTTATTTGGGTGAAGGCATTTCGGCCAGCATTGTCCAGGAAATTATGGATGCAGCACGGGATGCGGCAATCAAATCGGCCGCCATTGCGCGCGGAACCTTTGAGCATCACGCCAAAGCGGTGGGAGCGGCTGTGTTTAATGCCCCAAACGGGAGCGGCCTCTCAGCTTCATTTTGTGTGCGGGATGGTGGCGATGAAGACGTCATCGCTGAGGAAGCGCGGTTGTCCGATTTGGTTGTTTTCGATGTCCCTCACGAATCGAGAGATGCGGCCTTTCGTGGTGTGCTCGAGTCAGCGCTGTTGAATGCGCGGCGGCCCCTGTTGCTGGTTCCCGGCGAGATCCGCAAGATTGTTGGCTGTAAAGTGGCAATTGGGTGGGATGGCGGGGCAGCCGCCGCTTACGCCGTGTGTGCTGCCATTCCATTGCTGAAGCGAGCTGAGGCGATTGAGATCTTGAGTGTTTCGTCGGGACCAATTGAGACGGTGCAGATGGACCGTTTGCGCGATTATCTGCGCTTGCATGGATTGTCAGCGACGGAACACGGGATCAACCCCGGTGGGCAAAGTACGGCCAGCGCATTGCTCGACAGTGCGGTTCGCGCTGGGGCGGGGTTGCTTGTTGTCGGAGGCTACGGACATAGCCGCTGGAGCGAATTGGTTTGGGGTGGAGTCACGCGGCATTTGCTTGCACATGCGACTCTTCCAATCTTCATGGCTCATTAGGGAGCATTGTCATGACACTGTGTTTTGTACGGCTTGAACTGGCGCGGTCGAAGGAGTTTCCTCATGGCGATTCTGCGCATGGTTATGAATTCACGGCTCCTTTGGATGAGTCTTCTCACTTGGATGCGAGTGCATGGAGGTCGTCGAGGCAGCGCTGCACCGTTCGCAGGTTCTCGCGAGACGCCGCAGACGAGAACGGTATGCTGGTCCATGTCGGGCACGGGTGGCATTTCGACTATGTAGCCAAGACGCGCGATGACGACGAGGCGCTGTTCAAGTTAGACCGGCATGTGATCAAACAAGGCGAGTATGTTTCGATTACCGAGCATGACGGTGTGTTGCGGACATTCAAAGTGATAAATGTGCGCAGGGTTGCGGACGATTAGCTCCGTTGCATAAAGCGACTATCGCATGTGTTCCCACGGGACTGTCAGGAATTTTGTGTGGCGGGTCTAAATGGGGATGATCCCCAAGGAGATTCGCATGGCCAGAAGAACGAACAACAGCCTCATACCGG
>JAWXBO010000028.1:0-12303 GCA_034440175.1 Alphaproteobacteria bacterium | reverse complement strand
CGGCGCTGCCGCCCCGTGGGCGGCCGATCAGGCCATCGGGGGGGACGAAAGTTTTGGAGGAAGCGCCGCCGACCCAGGTCGCCGTCTCGGTGATGCCGTAGCAGTTGACGACCTCGCAATGTGTCCACTCGGCGATGCGCGACCATAGCGTGGCGGAGAGGGGGGCGGAGCCGACGTGGACGCGCTTGAGCGTGCCCAACTTTGGCCTGGGGCTCATGCGCAAGGCCATCTGCCAGAGCGAGGGCACGGAGCTCATGAAGGTGATGGCGTGTTCGTCGATGAGGGCGCCAAGGGACTGAGCAAGCGGCAGACCTCGCGGGACGAGCACGATGTCCCCTCCTGCCCAAAGCGGGGTCAGGGCGTTGCCGATCAGGCCGTGACCGAAATGGGTGGGCAAGGTTACAAGCGTCCGGCGCAGGCTCCCGGGGCCGATCTCGTATGTGTTCAGGGCCAGGCGGGCGAGGACGGCGCGGAAGGAGAGCACGACACCCTTGGGGGCGCCGGTGGTGCCTGAGGTGAACAGGATCAGCGCGGGGTCGTCCAACCGTGATGTTGCGCTGGTGTTGTTGGGGGCCTTGCGCTCGTCTATTCTGTCGTCGCCTAGGACAAGGCAAGGCTTGCAGAAGGCCAGAACATTCTCGCTTTCTGTGGCTGTCAGGGCAGGGTCGAGGCAAGCTGCGGCGGCACCAGTGGTCCAGACCGCGAAAAGATCGACGAAGAAGGCGGCTGTGCCGCCATGGGTGATGGCGGCCGTTGCGCCGGGCTTGCATCCCAAGCGGGCAAGGGCTTGCGATCTTTGGTACACGCCACTGGCAAGCGCTTGGGGCTGGAGCGTCGTGCCTGTGAGCTTGTCGTGTATGGCGCCAAATTGTGCCAAGGGAATGTGCATGCGATCCCGGTCTGGTTTGCCGTAATTGGAGACACTATCTATGCGCCTAAATCAAGTCACGGTGCCTGCGCTTAACGTGGTTGAGTCTATTGGTTTTTACAGGGCGCTTGGTTTGCGGCTGATTGTCGAGAGCGAGGAGTATGCGCGTTTCGAATGTCCGGATGGCGGGTCGACGTTTTCGATTCACCTTGAATCGACGGTTAATCCCGGCGGCCAGATCGTTGTCTATTTCGAGCACGACGACTTGGATGGAAAGGTTTCCGACCTCAGGGCGAAGGGACTTGTGTTTGAGAGTGAACCCGTGGACCAGCGCTGGTTGTGGCGGGAGGCTTACTTGCGCGACCCTGCTGGCAATCGGATTTGCCTATTTCGCGCGGCCGAAATGCGGCGTTATCCGCCGTGGAGGCTCAAAGACGAGGATTGACACCGGCAAAAATCAATTGGGTTGTTGACCGGCACCGGCCGGGGATGTTCACTCGCGGCCGTCGTGAGAGAGGTTCGAGTTCATGCGCGTGTTCATCTTTGCGCTGCTTGCCGCGTTGGCCGTTGCGCTTTCGGGTTGTGCTGTTATTTCCGTCGTGGATGCAGCGGTGAGTGTGACGGCGACAGTCGTCGAGACGACCGTCGATGTGGCGGCAGGCGCGGTTAGCGCTGTTGCTGGATCTTCGGAAAAGGATAAAAAGAAGGACTGCGAGGACGCCGGCTCCGATGGGGACGACGCAAAAAAAGACGATGCGGACGATGATGACTGCAAGACGAAGCCAGACGGCAAGGACGACTGACGGCATCAGGCTAACGCCATGAAGGTGCGTGTCGCTGCTGCGCAGTATCCCATCGATGCGATCGGGTCATGGGCTGTGTACGAGCAAAAACTTGCGCGCTGGTTTCAAGACGCAAGTGAAAATGGGGCGCAGCTTTTGTTGTTTCCGGAATACGGGGCGATGGAACTCGCGCGCATGTCATCGCCCGAGATATGGAGCGACTTGCGACTTTCGATCGATTTTGTCGGTGGGTTGCGCGATAAAATCGATGCCCTGCATGGGGAGCTTGCCGAGAGGCACCGGGTGTTTGTGGTTGGAGCAAGTTTGCCGCAACGCGACGCAGCGGGTGCTGCCTTCAATATCGCGCGCGTGATCAGCCCCAAGGGCAAGATCGCCGAACAACGCAAGCTGATGATGACGCGCTTTGAGCGCGAGACCTGGCGGATCGAAGGCGGGCTGGATGTCTGTGTCTTCGACACAAGCATCGGCTGCTTCGGCATCGCCATTTGCTACGACGCGGAGTTTCCGCTGATTGCGCGTGCAATGAGCGATGCGGGTGCCGCGATGGTGCTGGTTCCAAGCTGCACGGGAACGCTGCATGGATATTACCGGGTGCGAGTGGGGGCCCAGGCGCGCGCACTCGAGAACCAATGTTTTGTTGTGCACTCCCCGACTGTTGGCGAGGCGCTGTGGTCTCCCGCCGTGAATACGAATGTGGGGGCCGCTGGCGTCTATGGTCCGCCCGATCTTGGATTTCCCGAGGATGGCGTTGTCGCCAGCGGCACACTCAACGAAGCACAATGGCTTTATGCCGAACTTGATCTCGCGGCGGTGGCGCGCGTGCGTTTGGATGGCGCGGTGCTCAACAACACACACTGGCAAGAGCAGCCCGGTGCAGGGCGATTGAAGGCGAGTGTTGTGCCGCTGTGAAATCAGGGTTGAGAAAGGGCGCGGGCCAGTCCTTTGATGTGTTCCTTGCCCGATGGAACGGCTACGGACGAACCCTGGAAATCGCTGCCAACCGGTTCGGCGCGTCCGCCAAGGCATTGCGCGAGAAACGTTTCGGTGATGGCGTTGAATGACAGGCGGTTTTGCGGCCGGGCAAAGCCGTGGCCTTCGTCGGAATACAGCACGTAGGTGACGGGCGTTTTCCTGCGGTTCATGGCCTGAACAATCTGATCGGATTCGCTCTGTGTCACGCGGGGGTCGTTGGCTCCCTGGCCGATGAGGAGCGGGCGCTGAATATTCGAGACATGAAATAGCGGCGAACGGGCATTGAGAAATTTCTGGCCGTGAGGTGTCGATGGGTCACCGACGCGGCGCTTGAAGTTCTCTGCGAAAGACTGCCAGTACGGTGGAATGTTGGCGAGCATGGTGGACAAATTCGACGGGCCGACAATGTCAACAGCGCAGGCGAATTGCCTGGGTGTCGAGGTGAGCCCGACAAGGGCGGCGTAGCCTCCGTACGAGGCGCCGTAAATTGCTATCTTGTCTTTTTGGGCGATGCGCTTTTTGATGGCCCACTTGACCGCGTCGATGAGGTCGTTGTGCATTTTGCCGCCCCATTCCCTGTCTCCGGCATTGACAAAGGCTTTGCCGAATCCGGTTGAGCCGCGGAAATTGACGGCGAGCACGGCGTAGCCGCGATTGGAAAGCCAGGCAGCGGTGGGATTGTAAGCAATGCTGTCTCTGCCCCAAGGTCCTCCATGCACCATCAGGATCATCGGCAGCGGCTTGTCCGGAATACCCGTAGTGCGCGTGTCGATGTTTTTCGGCAAGGTCAGGTAACTGATGAGATTGAGCCCGTCGCGGGATTTTATGATGTGCGGCGTGGTTGCAGGTAGCGGTGCGCCCTCAAGGCTTGGCCGGGCGGTGAACAGCGTTTTGAGCGAGCGTTCACGGCGGTTGTACAAGGCAAACTTTATCGGCTTGCCGGGATTGTCGATCCAAACCGTCCAGGCGTTGTTGTCCTTCGACTGGCTGAGCGGGAACCAATATCCCGTCACGTGTCTGTTGAGTAATGCGATGTCCGGCTTCAGGCTGGCGTCGAGGGCTTTCCAGTCCATCCGTTCATACTCGAACGAGGCGGCCAGGATCTGGTGTGTCACCGGGTCTTTGAGAACGTAAGCAATGTCGGATTTGTCTGACTCTGCTTCGATTGCCGTCTTGCCCGTGTGAACGTCAGTTAAAGCCAGCGCACTCTTGTCACGGTGGCGGCTGTCGATCCAATAGAGCGACTTGTTGTCAGAGCGAAAGAACAGAGGCTCGGTCGTGAGCGAGTCGTCGCCGTGAACGGTCGTGAACAATTTCCAGGCCGACTTTTCGCGGCGCAAATATTCCTGTCCGCCACCTGGAAGCGGCCTTGAAGCCAGGCGGATTGAAAGGTCATTGTCAGCGACGAAGTTTGTGAATCCTTCGTTCTTTTGGATCAACTCTGATTCACCGGTGACAACGTTGATCAACCACGCATCGTGCCAGCGCTGGTCGCGGTTGTTGAGGCCAACCAGGATTTCGTCAGGGCGTTCGTGCGATGCGGCGATGATTTCGGCGCGAACGGATTTGTATGGGGTGAGGTCCCTGGTGGTGTTGTTGGCAACGTCCACGGCGAAGAGGTGAAAATTCTCATCGCCGGCCCGGTCCTGAGAGTACAGCAGATGGGTTCCGTTCATCGCCCATTGAAATTTCATGATGGGGCGGTGTCTGTCGTGCGTGACCGGACGGGCGGCCTCAAGTTTGTCAAGGGATGCAACCCACACATTCATCACCCCATCGACGGCCGCTGTATAGGCGATCATCGAGCCGTCTGGACTGAGGTAGGGGGCGCTGCGTTCGGGGTTCCCGAATATCAGTTTCCGGGGAATGAGATCGTTGGCGCTGTTGGCGGTGGGCGCAGCCGCTGCGTGGAGCGCCAAGCCTGCACCGATCAGTGCGCCAATGAGGGATTTTAACCGCACGAGGATTCTCGTCTTGTGAACAGGGCGGGAGAGTACCGGTTCCCGTCCATGCGTGCGGTCACTTTTGTGGCACGTGTGCGTGTGCGGTCAATGCCACCAGCCTGATCCTTAACTTATTGGATTTCGTAGGTGATATTGATGCTTGCTGAAACTGTGTTTTGGCCGGCGGCGATAGGAACGCTGGCATCTGCGGATGCTTCGGCCATGCGCATACGGACCGGCTGTGGCACGACGGCGGCCGATTCCGAAATCTGAATGACGCGTCCGAGGCTGGCACCGGCGGCTGTTGCATAAAGCTCGGCTTTCGCGCGGGCGTCGGCAACCGCCTTCTTGCGCGCGTCGTCCAGGAATGGTTTTGGCTGATCGATGTCAAAGGAGATGCCGCTGATCTGGTTCGAGCCGGCCTGGACGAGGGCGTCCAGGATCGCACCGAGCTTGGCAAGATTTTTGACGCGCGCTGTCACTTGATTGGAAACCTGATAACCGCTGATGCGCGGCGACGTCGTTTGTCCTGGCTGGTAGGGCGGATATTGCGGGGAGACGCTGAAGTTCGAGGTTTGGATGTCGTCTTCCGACACGCCGGCATTTTTGAGAGTGTTGATGACGGCGGTCATCGCTGTGTTGTTCCGAGCGAGTGCAGCCTGAGCCGTTGGCGCTTCCGAGGTGACACCCGATGTGATCGCCGCCAAGTCGGGGCGGGCTTTGACTTCGCCAAGACCAGAGACGCTGACAATGCGCGGCAAGGCGCCATCGGACGACGAAATGCCCTGACGCGGGCCGATCAGCATTGCGGCCGCGAGCGCTGCGACGATGACCAATGCGGCGCCAATGGCAATTGTACGAAGGTTCATGATACACCCCTGTGGTTTTGTTGCGTCACTTCAGCCAGATCATATCTGAATTGATCGGGGCGAAACAAAGGCCGCACCTGCGACAAAGATAGCGGCTGCGTGAATGGGCGATCACGTTATTGAGCGCTTCGCTGTCGATCGCAGGTTTGATATAGGGCTTTTTCGCCCAACGGTGGGGCCTGTAGCTCAGTTGGTTAGAGCGGGCCGCTCATAACGGTCTGGTCGTAGGTTCGAGTCCTACCGGGCCCACCAAATTTCGCTTGCGACAGCTGCCACGCCGCAAGCCGCACTAAACCTCCCCCTTGGACCTCAGCTGTTCGCGGGCGGTTTGGATTTCGCGGCGCAGGCGGACTGGGTCATGGACGAACGTCACGTGGATATTGCCGGCGCCGGTGCCGTGGACTTGCACGTTGCCGTAACCGAACAGGCGCCCAAAGATGGTCTCGTCGACGTTCACTTCTTCGATCTTGTCCAGGCTCACTTCTTCGGAGGTGATGGAGATTAGGCCTGTCTTTTTGACAAAGCGGTCGGTGGTCACGGCTACTTCAAGTGCGATACCGTGGACAAAGCGCACGAAGCCAAAGAAGGCGGGAAGCACCGTCAAGGCGAGGAACATGTAATCCCACGCGCCATATGGGATGCCCACAATGGCAACGGCCACGAACGGCGCGGTGAGGAGGCTTACGCCCAGCCAGTACAGCCAGTGATAGCCGGTCGAGAAGAGCAGCTTCTCTTTAGTGCCCAGCGTACGATTGACATAACTCATAATGTTCCCCAGCGGTCCGGCGCTTTGGAGTGTTTTCACAAGCGACGGCAACTCGCAAGCGTTTTGCGGGGATTTGTAGCGTCTTGCCGCGTGGCCGGTACTTCGTTAGAAGGCCGTTCCACCTCCTGAGCCTCAGGCTTAATCGTGAAAGAGCGGCGGTTTTTATGGCCTCCTACCAATATGTCTATGTGATGAAGCAGCTGGGAAAGACCTATCCCGGCGGCAAACAAGTGCTCAAGGATATCTGGTTGTCGTTTCTGCCGGGCGTGAAAATTGGCGTGATCGGCCTGAACGGCTCGGGTAAGTCGACCTTGCTGAAGATCATGGCTGGCATGGAGAGCGAATTCACCGGCGAGGCGTGGTCAGCGGAAGGGGCCAGGGTTGGGCATTTGTCACAAGAGCCCCAGCTTGACGCGAGCAAAGACGTGCTTGGGAATGTGATGGGCGCGGTCAAGCACAAGAAAGCGATTGTCGATCGCTACAACGAGATCGCGGCAAACTACACCGACGAAACCGCGGACGAGATGGCAAAGCTGCAAGACCAGATCGATGCGTTGGGGCTGTGGGACCTCGACAGTCAGATCGAACAGGCGCTGGATGCGCTGCGTTGTCCGCCGGGCGATGCCGATGTCGGTAAATTGTCGGGCGGTGAGAAGCGCCGGGTGGCGTTGTGCAAGTTGTTGCTGGAAGCGCCGGACCTGTTGTTGCTGGACGAACCGACGAACCATCTGGACGCAGAGTCGGTGGCGTGGCTTGAGCATCATCTGAAAGAGTACAAAGGCACTGTCGTGCTGGTGACGCATGACCGGTACTTCCTGGACAATGTCACCGGCTGGATTCTGGAACTCGACCGGGGGCAGGGGATTCCCTACGAGGGCAATTATTCGTCGTGGCTGGAGCAAAAGGAAAAGCGGCTGGCGGTTGAGTCGAAGGGGGAAGAGGCGCGGCTCAAGACTCTGGTGCGCGAGCGCGAATGGATTGCCGCCAGCCCCAAGGCGCGGCAGGCCAAGTCCAAAGCGCGCGTGCGGGCCTACGAAGATTTGCTGGCGCAAGCCAACAACGCCAAGACCGGCGATGCCCAGATCATTATTCCACCTGGTCCGCGGCTTGGTGCGGCGGTGATTGAGGCTGTGGCGGTGAACAAGGCCTATGGCGAGCGCTTGCTGATCGATGATTTGAATTTCAAATTGCCACCGGGCGGCATTGTCGGCGTTATCGGCCCGAACGGTGCGGGCAAAACGACGTTGTTCCGTATGCTGACGGGCCAGGAGAAGCCGGATAGCGGGACGCTGAAGATCGGCGATACCGTCGTGATGGGCTTTGTCGATCAGTCGCGCGAGTCGCTGGATTCGAGGAAGACGGTGTGGGAGGAAATCTCCGGCGGACTGGATATTCTGGAACTGGGCAAGCGGCAAATGCAGAGCCGGGCCTATGTGTCGGCGTTCAATTTCAAGGGACTGGATCAGCAGAAGAAAGTCGGTCAACTGTCCGGTGGTGAGCGCAATCGCGTGCATCTGGCCAAAATGCTGAAATCGCATTGCAATTTACTGCTGCTGGACGAACCGACGAACGACCTCGACGTCGAAACGTTGCGCGCTCTTGAAGATGCGCTGACGGAGTTTGCAGGCTGTGTGATGGTGATCAGCCATGACCGCTGGTTCCTGGACCGGATCGCCACGCATATGCTGGCTTTTGAAGGTGACAGCCACGTCGAATGGTTCGAAGGCAATTACCAGGACTATGAGGCTGACCGGAAGCGCCGGCTTGGTGATGACGCGATGGTGCCGCACCGCATCAAGTACAAGAAGCTTGTTCGCTCGTAAGCCCGGCGGCGTTAGCGCATACCGTTGAGTATACGCTGCGTTCTGGCGTTCAGATCTGTAGTCAGACGGGGAAGCCTGCCGTTGTTTTGTCCCAGGAAGGATCCGAACTGTTCCTTCTGCTCAATGGACAGCCAAATGCCTTCGACCTGGACGTCGACAAACTTGTAGGCGCTGCTTCCACCGAGCAGGCGAAAGGCAATGCGCAGCGGTTCGCGCGCGCTACGGTCGACCACGACGGTGTTGACTGTGACATCACCGGGCCTGTTGTCGACTGAGCCGGTGACTTTCAGCGATTGGTTCTTGTACTGAGCAAGCCTGGATTCGTAGGTTGCGGTCGCAAATTCCCGGAAGGCCGTGACGAAATCAGCAATCTCAGCTTCGCTGGCTGAGCGTTTGTAATTGCCCAGGGTGAAGATCGCGGTCCTTTCGACGTCGGCATACTGGAAGATGAATGCGCGAAATTTTGTCCGGCGGGCAGGGTCTCCCGTTTCGCGCAGGATTGCGACGCCTTGATTGATCAGATTTTGCGTGAAGGCTTCGGCGTCAGGGCCCGAGGCCGCGGGTTGTGCCGAGGTAAAACTCAATATGCCGAGGCCTGCGACGAGAACGCTGCGCCTGACCAAGCCAGAAAGTCCACTCATGTTTCCTCACCCCCGCGCATTCGGCGCGGTTACCGAATTGCAAAACGCTTTACGTTGCTATTCGGCGCCTGAATTCTGGCTTATTGGTGACGGAGAAGAGATACCGCCACCAGATTCAAAATCTGGCAGGTCCGTTGATGGGGCCCCGTTGCGAATAGCGTCAGCCCGAGACTGACGGTAGAGGCTACGGATTGAGGCGTAATAGTCAACGGATGCGCGCTCAATTTCATCGAGTGTGTCTATGTTGCGCGCGCGAAGGTCGATGACATTAAGGACAGTGCGGCCGAGCGGAACGTACTCAAGGTCGTCGTCGCCCCAGTTAACGTAGGTCAGCGGGTCCAGGCCGCGATCAACCACAAAGCCCGTGAAGTCACGGACATTTGAAGGGCCCATAACCAGGAAATAGAAGTACGGGCCTTCACCCGCGCCCCAGGTTCCCAGGGTTTGGCCGAAATCTTCGTCGTGATAGGGCAGGTCAAATTCCTTGGCGACATCGAACAACCCGCCGACGCCAATTGTCGAGTTGATGCCGAACCGCAGCAGGGTCGTTCCGGCGCGGTCACCTTCACCTTGCAGAACGTCGTTGGCAAAAATGACGGGCGAATTTAAATTGTTCATGAAGTTGCGCACGCCATCCTGCGCGAAATCCGGCAAGACAGCGCGGTAGACGACCGCGACGGGGCGCAGCAGCACCTCATCCAACACCTGATTGATGTCAAACATGACGCGGTTACCGCCTTCAAACGGGTCGTTCGCATCTTGCGTTTGAATGTCTTGCGTCGTGACTACCGGCGCCACTTTTGGCGCGTCAGAGCCCGCCGGTTCTTCGGCGATCGCTATGGTTGGAACGAGCAGCAGAGCAGTCGTTGCCATGGCCCAAAGCAGTTTTTTATTGGCGCTCATTGCGCTGCGACCCTTGTTCTAAACACCCAGGCCGCAGCAGCCATGCCGATTAGACATGTGTTGCTTTGACCCCACCAAGACCAAAACCCCATACCAGCTATCTTGCGGTTTCCAGAGGCTTTCGGTCTTTTCCTTATACGTCACATTATGATGCCTGCCTAAAGTTACCATCCCGTGTGAGTCTGAAAATTAATTGCTGTTGCTCGTATGTCGCGCAGATAACGGTCTACTCAACCACAAGTTATAGTAGCTCTCCATATAAGGATATGTTTATATGATGTGTTGGAGGCCAAATGGCGAGCTTGGATGGCGTTTTAGCGGGGTTGAAAGCAGCAGCTGAGGTGACTCGGCTGCGGCTGCTGGCGCTATTTACCAAAGCTGAACTGACTGTGACAGAAGTCACACAAATCCTGCGTCAAAGTCAGCCCCGGATCAGCCGCCATCTCAAATTGTTGTGTGACGCGGGTTTGATCGAGCGGGCGAAGGAGGGGAGTTGGGTTTTTTACCGGTTGGTCGAAGAGGGCGAGGCGCGGCTGCTGGTACAAAAGTTGAGTGAAATTTTGCCGTGGAGCGATGCTGTTTTGTGCCGCGACCTTGAAAGGCTGGACGCTGTGCGGCGGCAACGCCATGCGGAAGCGCAAGATTATTTCGCAGCCAACGCTGCGGAATGGGACCGTCTGCGGGCGCTGCATGTGGCCGAGGAGCAAGTCGAGAATGTTGTTCTCGACTTTGCCGGTGCGGGGTTGGTTGGCTCATATTTGGATCTGGGGACAGGCACAGGACGCATTCTTGAGCTTGTGTCGCCGCGAGCGTCGCGGGCGGTGGGCGTTGACGTCAACAACGAGATGCTGGGGCTGGCGCGTGCGCGGGTTGAGCGAGCGGCCTTACCGAATGTACAGGTGCGGCGGGCCGATTTGTTTCATCTGCCGTATGCGGACGACAGTTTCGATTTAATCACCGTGCATCAGGTGCTGCATTATCTTGAGGATCCGCCGGCTGCAGTCGTTGAGGCTGCGCGCGTACTGAAACCCAACGGCAAACTTGTTATTGCCGATTTTGCGCCACACGGACTTGAGTTTTTGCGCGTCGATCACCGGCACCGGCGGCTTGGCTTTGGCGACAAAGAAGTTGCGCATTGGTGCAAGGCGGCCGGGCTTTCGCTTGCGGCAACAAGGGTGTTGCCGCCCGAAACCCAGTCGGGATTGACGGTCGTGGTGTGGCTTGCCGTGCCTGCAGCCGTTCCCCATCGACGTTTGAAACCGGCGGAGGCCGCCTGATGGCTCTTAGCGTTTCCTTTGAGTTTTTTCCACCCCGGACCGATGCGATGGAAGCGCAGTTGTGGCGCTCGATCGAGCGCCTGGCGCCGCTTAATCCGGCGTTCGTGTCGGTGACATATGGTGCCGGCGGGTCCACGCGTGAGCGCACGCACGCGACGATCAAGCGTATGCGCACTGAAACACAGCTTAAACCAGCCGCGCATTTGACGTGCGTGGGCTCGACCGCCCAAGAGCTTGAGGCCGTCGTGCGTGATTATCTGGACACCGGGGTGCGCCACATTGTGGCTTTGCGCGGCGACATGCCGGAACCAGGCCCCTATGCGCAGGTCGACGGTGGGTACGCGTCCACACCCGACATGATCAAAGGTATCCGGTCGATCTGGCCGTTCGAGATCAGCGTGTCGGCCTATCCTGAAAAGCATCCGGAGTCGCCGTCCATCGAGCACGACTATGCGCTGTTGAAAGCCAAGATTGACGCGGGTGCGACGCGCGCGATCACGCAATTTGTATTCGATACGGATGTGGTGCTGCGCTTTGCCGACCGGGCGTACCGCGAAGGCATTCGCGTTCCCATTGTGCCCGGCATCATGCCACCGACGAACTTCAAAGGGGTGGTGCGGATGGCCCAGCGCAGTGGTGCCACCGTACCGTTATGGCTGGTGCGCAAATTCGAAGGCCTCGATGACGACCTGGAAACGCGCAAATTGATCGCGGCGACGGTTGTGGCCGAACAGGTTGAGAAGTTGCGCCGTCACGGTTTTGACTCTTTTCATTTTTACACCTTGAACCAAGCGGATCTGACCTACGCGATTTGCCATCTCCTGGGCGTGCGTCCTCAGACCCCAGCACAGGCCGCATGAACCAGAACACTCAAATCAAGCGCTTTGCGGCGCTCGAAGCGGCAGCGCGTGAACGCATTTTGCTGCTCGATGGCGCCAAAGGCGCGATGATCCAGAACTTCGGATTGACAGAGGCGGACTATCGCGGTTCGCGGTTTGCCACTTCGACGCATGATCTGAAGGGCAATCACGATCTGCTTGCGATCACCAAGCCCGAGGTGCTGCGCGAGATTCATACGGCGTTCCTGGACGCGGGATCCGACATTATTCAGACCAACACGTTCAATGCGCAGCGGATCAGCCAGGCCGATTATGGCTGCGAGCACCTGGCACATGAGATCAATGTTGAAGCCGCAAAAATTGCGCGCGTCTGTGCCGATCAGGCGTCGTCGGCGGCGCGGCCGAGATGGGTTGTGGGCTCTCTTGGTCCGACCAACAAAACGACTTCGCTGTCGCCGGATGTGAATGATCCGGGGTTCCGGGCGATTTCATTTGACGAGCTGGCTTCGGCCTATTGCGAGCAGATCGAGGGGTTGATCGCAGGCGGTGTCGATGCCCTGATCATCGAGACGATTTTCGATACGCTGAACGCCAAGGCT
>JAWXBO010000027.1:0-20231 GCA_034440175.1 Alphaproteobacteria bacterium | reverse complement strand
GGCGCAATGACGGCGATGTAGGCTTCTCAGTATCGTTGGGCAATGTCGCGTTTGGGTATTCCGACGGCTACTATGACAATAATCGCCGCTGGCATAGATGGCACAACGTCAACCAGCGCAATTGGTACCGTCAGCACCACGGTCAGACGTATTATCAAATGCGCCGCTACCGGGACCGGGACCGCTTTCGCCGCGATTGGCGGGACGGTAGGCGCAATGACTGGCAAGTTATTGGAAACTCGAACTTCTCGATTTCGCTAGGCAACGTGGTGTTCGGATACTCCGACGGCTATTATGACAACAACCGCCGCTGGCACACATGGCGCAATGACAACGAACGCAACTGGTACCGGCAAAACCACGGTCAAACGTATTACCAATTGAGCCGCGACAGGGATCGGGACCGATACCGCCGCGATTGGTGGGAAGGCAGGCGCAATGACTGGCGCGAAGATGGAGCCTCGAGTTTCTCCATATCGCTAGGCAATGTGGTGTTCGGATATTCCGACGGCTATTATGACAACAATCGCCGCTGGCACACATGGCGCAATGACAACGAGCGCAACTGGTATCAGCAGAACCACGGTCAACGGTATTTTCAAATGAGCCGTGATGGTGACCGGGATCGCAATCGCCGCGATTGGCGCGACGGCAGGCGCGATACCTGGAGCGATGATCGCGTACCTGACTAAATAAAATCTGACGCACTCGAGCCCCGGCTGCCGCAAGGCCGCCGGGGTTTTTTCTCGCGCGGGGCGATAATTCCAGTGGCCCAAAGAGTTGCAACGAGTGTGTGGACTGAGTTCCCATCCCCGACGGACTTCCCCCATCCCCTGCAGCAGAAAAAGCTGCGCAGAGACTTCCCTCCGCTAGCGGGGGAAGAGACAACTTGAGCGCCCCACCCTCGTCCGCGATTTCAGGCCAGCGGTTCGATGGAAAGGCCGGGGTTTGAACCTTGAGCCAGAGTTGCGGTCAGCCATTGGAGGGCTGATCGCCATTCGGCCTCCAAGGTGTAGGGGGCGTTGGCGACGACAAGGCCGGTGGCGCTCAGGCCTTCTTCGCGGGCGACGTCCATCGTGATCAGCGTCAGTTTCTTGATTGCGGTGTTTTGTAGTTCGGCTTTGAAGCGGTTGAGGTGGGCGCGGTCTTTGATGGGGAACCAGAGAATGTAGGTGGCAAGCGACCATTTGTTGTGGGCGGCGGCGAACGATCTGGTCAAGGCTTCCAGTTCTTCGGGTTGTTCGAAGGGCGGGTCGATGAGAACCAGGCCTCGCTTTTCTGGCGGCGGGATCAGGGTTGGCAGTGTGCGATAGCCGTCACCGGTGATGATGCGGGTGTGCTTGTTGGGCGGGAGCGATTGGCGCAGCTGGGATGCTTCTTCGGGGTGCAGCTCGCAGAGGATGATTTTGTCGTGGGGTCTGGCGAGGGCTGACAGCAGGGCGGGCGAGCCTGGGTAGGATGGATTGGCTTTGCGGACGAGGTCGAGATAGGGGGCGAAGGGGGTTGGAACGTCATTGTGGCCGAGGAGGCGCTGGATGCCATCCTTTGCTTCACCGGTCTTTTCTGCCTGGGTGCCCGTGAGGTCGTAGAGGCCGGCACCAGCGTGGGTGTCGATCAGGCAGAGGGGTGCTTCTTTTTGCTGCAGGTAACGGACAATCCAGCACAGCAGGGCGTGCTTTAAGACGTCTGCGAAGTTTCCAGCGTGGTAGGCGTGCCTATAGTTCATGATTTTGGCCGAAATGCAGGAGTTTCTAGCTTGACAGAGTTTTGGGTGCACGTATAAGTGCGCCCCTTTCCGGGTGACCTTGGCTTTTATGGGCCGGGTGCGCTTTGAGCAATCGAAGATAAGAGAGTCCATTCACATGTTCGCGGTCATCAAGGCCCAGGGCAAACAGTTCAAAGTCGCCACTGGCGATCAACTAACCATTGATCGCTTGGTGGGGGATGCCGGTGCGTCGATCGCGCTGGGTGAAGTGTTGATGCTCATCGATGGTGCTACAACCACCATCGGTAAACCGCTGGTCAGCGGCGCCAAGGTTCAAGCCGAAATTCTTGAGCACAGCCGTGGCGACAAGATCAAGGTGTTCAAGAAGCGACGCCGCAAGAATTATCATCGTACACGTGGCCACCGTCAGGAATTGACGACGGTGAAGATCACGTCGATCTCAGCGTAAGGGGACTGCCAGATGGCACACAAGAAAGCCGGCGGTTCATCACGCAAC
This sequence comes from Alphaproteobacteria bacterium, assembly GCA_034440175.1. Lineage (GTDB taxonomy): Bacteria > Pseudomonadota > Alphaproteobacteria > Micropepsales > Micropepsaceae > SZUA-430. Next base: position 18,009 of record JAWXBO010000027.1, on the reverse strand, counting down.
GGGCGCGATTCGAATCCAAAATATCTGGGCGTGAAGCGCTATGGCAGCGAGCGCGTTGTTCCCGGCAATATTATCGTGCGCCAGCGTGGAACCAAGTTCCATCCGGGCGCCGGGGTCGGCATGGGCCGCGATCACACGCTCTTTGCGCTTGTGAACGGTCATGTGAGCTTCAAATTAGATTCACGCGGCCGACAAGTGTGCTGGGTAAAGCCAGTAGCGGCGATGGCGGCGGCAGAATAACCGGACGATCAATTTCAGGATCGCTCCCGGGACAAACGGGAAGGCGGTCCGAATACTCTTAAGAGGGAGATGGGCCGCCATCTTCCTCTTTTTTGTTTTCTCCCTCGCGTTGGTTTTGAGGAGAAGTGCGGTGTCCGAGTTTAGAGCGATTGTCACAGAGCGTTTGATTTTGAGGCCGGTTGGCGTGCAGGACCGGGCGCGCCTGGTTGCGCTTGCGAACAACTGGCGGGTGGCGAAGAACCTGAGCACGATGCCATTTCCCTACACGGACGCCGCCGCAGACGAATGGATCGCCAAGCAGCCTTCGCTGTGGGCGGGTGGCAAAACGGTGACGCTGGCCGTGACGCTGGACGGGCTGCTCATTGGCGGCATCGGCGTCGGCGTGCGCGACAGCGCGGAATGGGAGCTTGGTTACTGGCTGGGCGAGCCTTACTGGAACCGTGGCTATGCCAGCGAAGCGGCGATCGCTGTTCGTGACTACGCCTTTGGCGTGCTGCAGCTCGACCGGATCGTGGCGGGGCACTATGCAGATAACCATGCTTCGGGCCGCATTCTGGCGAAACTGGGGTTGCGCTATACTTGCGAAGTCCAGCGGTTTTCGATGGCACGCGGCGCCAAGGTGCTGTGCCTGGAAATGGAGATGACGCGTGAATGGTGGCTGGAGAGCACGCAAAATAAGGGGTGCACGGCGGCGGTTGCTTGAAGGCTGAGGGCTTTCTTTTGTGGCAGCCCTTGCGAATCCCCCTCGCGCAATTCTCCCGCATGTACTAAGTGAAAGAGGTGTTTCCCGGGGGGGCATGATTGCAATTCTTGCCCGCCGGGTTTTTGGCGCAACCCCGCGCTTGGTGACCCCCTGCTGCCATGAAGTTTCTGGATCAAGCAAAGCTTTACATCAAAGCCGGCGATGGCGGGCCGGGGTGCGTCGGATTCCGCCGCGAGAAGTTTATTGAATTCGGCGGCCCTGACGGCGGCAACGGGGGCCGGGGCGGTCACGTCGTTTTGCAAGCGACGCATAATCTGAACACCCTGATCGACTACCGCTATCAACAGCACTTCAAGGCCAAGCGCGGCACGCAAGGCATGGGGCAAAACCGGACTGGCGGCGCGGGCGATGACATCTTGCTGAAGGTGCCGGTCGGAACGCAGGTGTTCGCTGAGGACAATGAGACGCTGCTCTATGACCTGACGCGCGCGGGTGAAGAATTCGCCGTGGCACGCGGTGGCGAAGGCGGTCTTGGGAATGCGCATTTCAAAAGTTCGACCAACCGGGCGCCACGCAAATCGACGCCAGGCGAAAAGGGTGAAGAGTTCACAATCTGGCTGCGGCTGAAGTTGATTGCCGATGTTGGAATTATCGGACAGCCGAACGCGGGCAAGTCGACTTTCCTGTCGACCGTTACCAGCGCGCGGCCAAAGATCGGGAACTATCCTTTTACGACGCTCAATCCGCAATTGGGTGTGGCGGCGGTCGATGAAGTTGAATTCGTGATCGCTGACTTGCCTGGCCTGATCGAGGGTGCGCACGAAGGTGTGGGTCTTGGCGACCGGTTTTTGGGTCATGCCGAGCGCTGTAGTGTGTTGCTGCATCTGGTGGATGGCGGGTTGCCGGCCCAAGAGATCGCGAAAGCCTATGCCACTGTGCGCAACGAAATTACCGCGTATGGGCATGGCCTTGAGAACAAATTCGAAGTCGTGGGCCTGAACAAAATCGATTTAATGAGTTCGGGTGACATGGAGCGCAAGCGGCGCGCTTTGGCCGAAATCGCAGGCGTCATCGCATTGCCGCTTTCGGGTGAGCAGGGCGTCGGATTGACCGAAATTCTGCGCGAGCTTGCAGCGGCGATTGCCGATGCACGGCGTGAAAATCCGTCGGCCCATCTTGCCGACCCTGAAGCTGTGCGCGCCTTGGAACGGCAAGAAGAGCCGGAGGGGCCGCCGACCGACCGAGGCTGGTCGCCGTGAGCGACAGGCTCACATCCGCACACACGCTTGTCGTCAAAATCGGATCCTCAACGCTGGTCGATGCGGCGACTGGAAGAATGGCGCACGGATGGCTGACAGCGTTTGCGGGTGATGTCGCACGCATCAAGGCGCGGGGACAGAATGTCGTGCTGGTTTCATCAGGCGCGATTGCGCTGGGCCGGCGCGCTTTGAAACTGACATCAGGTGCTTTGAAACTTGAGGAAGCGCAGGCTGCAGCGGCAGTTGGCCAGATCGCACTGGCGCGTGCGTGGAGCGAGGCGCTGGCGGCGCATGGTCTGACGGTGGCGCAGATTTTGCTGACGTTGGGTGATACCGAAAACCGGAGGCGCTATCTGAATGCGCGCTCAACGCTCAAGACGTTGCTTGCTCTGGGCAGTGTGCCGGTGATCAATGAGAATGACACGGTCGCCACGGCCGAGATCCGCTTCGGCGACAATGACCGGCTGGCGGCGCGCGTGACGGGCATGATTGAAGCGGATTGTCTGGTCCTGTTGTCCGATATCGACGGGCTCTACGCTGAAAACCCGCGGCAAAATCCGAACGCGAAATTCATCGCGGAGGTTGCATCCATCACCCCTGAAGTTGAAGCGATGGCCGGGGCTGCCGGTTCCGATATGGGATCGGGCGGAATGACGACCAAACTCCTGGCAGCCCGGATTGCGACGGAGGCGGGCGCGCACATGGTGATCGCAAGTGGCGCCACCGCCGCGCCATTGGCGGCGATTGAAGCTGGTGCGCGTTGCACCTGGTTCGTTGCGTCCGGGTCGCCTGCTGCGGCGCGCAAACGCTGGATCTCGGGCACGCTGAAACCCGCTGGCAGTGTTGCAATTGATGCGGGAGCAGCGACAGCGCTTACGCAAGGCAAGAGCCTTTTGCCGGCGGGGGTTGCCGCTATCGAAGGTGCGTTCGAACGTGGCGATTGCATCGTTGTGAGAGACGACGCCGGACGGGAAGTTGCGCGCGGACTGGTTGCTTATGGCGCGGAGGATGCGCGCAAGATCTGCCGGGCGAAAAGTGGCGAGATCGAGGCGCTGCTGGGTTACCGTGGGCGATCCGAGTTGATCCACCGTGATGATATGGTTCTGACGCGCTGATGAATGCTTCCGGCAAAGATCTTGACGTGACGATGCAGCGTATCGGTGCTGCTGCCCGTTCGGCATCGCGCGTGCTGGTGAAAACCGACAAGAGCCAACGGTCGGCTGCATTGCATGCGATGAGCCAATCGATCATGGCCTGTGAGAAATCGATCCTGGCGGCGAATGCGCGGGACCTTGAAATGGCCGTCGCGTCTGGTGCAAAGAGCGCGTTTGCTGACCGGCTGAAACTTACTTCTGCTTCACTGCAGGGCATGGCCAAAGGCATCGAGACCGTGGCCTGGCTTCCCGATCCAGTTGGAGATGCGGAAGCGGAATGGACGCGGCCCAATGGTTTGAAGATATCGAGGGTGCGGGTGCCCATTGGCGTGATTGGCATTATTTATGAGAGTAGGCCCAATGTGACTGGTGACGCAGCGGCGCTGAGCGTGAAAGCGGGCAATGCCGTCATTTTGCGGGGCGGGTCGGAAGCCATGGGATCGGCGCTTGCGATCCGGGATGCGATTGCGGTGGGTCTGCTGCGGGTTGGCTTGCCGGCAGAGGCGGTGCAAGTTGTTCCGACCAATGATCGCGCGGCGGTAGGTCAGATGTTGAGCGGTCTTGGCGGAACCATCGACGTCATCATTCCCCGGGGCGGGAAGAGTCTGGTGGCGCGGGTTCAGAAGGAGGCTCGCGTGCCGGTCCTGGCCCATCTGGACGGCAATTGCCATGTATATGTAGACAAAGCGGCGGACATCACAAAGGCGGTGGAAATCGTGCTCAATTCCAAGATGCGGCGTGTGTCGGTGTGCGGCGCTGCGGAAACGCTGCTGGTCGATGCGGCGGGGGCTTCGCGGTTGCTGCGCCCGCTGGTGACAGCGTTGCTGGAGGCGGACTGCGAAGTGCGTGGGGACAGGATCACGCAAACCATCGATCCACGCGTTCATGCGGCGGTTGAAGAGGACTGGTACACGGAATTTCTTGATGCCGTCATCGCGGTCAAGATCGTCGAGGGTGTCGAGGGCGCCATTTCGCATATCGGCAAGTATGGCTCGGCTCACACGGAATCGATTGTGACGGAAGATTTTGCCGCTGCTGAGACTTTCCTGCGAGAGGTCGATAGCGCTATCGTCTTGCATAATGCATCGACGCAATTTGCCGACGGTGCGGAGTTTGGCTTTGGTGCGGAGGTCGGTATTGCCACCGGACGTCTGCATGCGCGGGGGCCGGTTGGCGCGCGCGAATTGACCACTTTCAAATATGTCGTGCGGGGCGATGGCCAGGTTCGAAGCTGAGATACTTCCGGTGCAGGCGCAGGCGCAGGCCACTGCGGGCTTGCGGATTGGCCTGCTTGGCGGATCGTTCAATCCGGCCCATGAAGCGCACCGGCATATCAGTTTGATTGCACTGCGGCGTCTGCGGCTGGATGGTGTGTGGTGGCTGGTGTCGCCACAGAACCCTCTCAAGAGTCCCGCAGGGATGGCGCCACTGGCGTTGCGGCTTGAGCGGGCGCGGGAAACTGCCAACCACCCTCGCATCCATGTGAGTGCAGTTGAGCTGGCGTTGAAGACCCGATTTACCGTCGACACTGTCCGCGCCCTTCGGGCCACTTTCGCCCAGGCGCGGTTTGTCTGGCTCATGGGTGGGGACAGTTTATCCTCGTTTCACTTGTGGCGGTGCTGGCGTGGAATTGCCAGCACACTCCCGATCGGGGTGATCGCACGGCCGGAATTCACCATGCGTGCGTTGTGCAGTCCGGCGGCGCGGCATCTTGGCGAGAGCCGGATATTTGACCCGGCAAATCTGGCGGGATGTAAGCCGCCGGCATGGGTTTTCATTCAGGAAGCGCTTGATCCGGCTTCGGGGACGCATCTGCGCAACAGCGGCCTGTGGCCTTAAGTCCTCAGAGCGCACAAGATGAACGATTTCCTCATCGTTGTGTTAGCCAGACTGTGGTAGATTGGCTTTACTCAATTGGACTGCAACAGAAGGAATTAGCCCCTGACCGCAAAGCGTACGACTCGCACTGCGAGGACGAAAGTACCCGCCAAGGCTCCCGCGAAGCGCAAGGCTCCGGTGAAGAAGGCGGCTACACCTAAAGCAAAACAAGTCGCATCGGCGGCGAGCAAGAAGCTGCTGGAGCTGGTGATCAAATCGCTGGACGCCGACCAGGCCGAAGATGTCCAGGCAATCGATATTTCAAACAAAAGCCCGATGGCTGATTATATGGTGGTGGCCAGTGGCCGCTCGAATCGGCACGTCGCAGCGATTGCCGAGCACCTGTCGGAGGAATTGAAGAAGGCCGGGATGCGGTGCCGCGCGGAGGGCCTGAAGCAAGGCGACTGGGTCCTGATCGATGCCATGGATGTGATTATTCATGTCTTCAGGCCTGAGGTGCGCGTGTTCTACAATCTTGAAAGGATGTGGAACGGCAGCGAGCAGATGGCTGAGGCCGTTTAGACTTTTGGCTTTGGCCATCGATATTGTTGCGGGCGGGCGGGCGAAGTCTGCGCCGGAAACGCTACTGGCACTTTCGTATTTGGAGCGGGCGCGGGATGCGGGGCGGGCGCTTGGCTTTTCGTCGTTTGGGTTGATGGAAACTGATGAGCGCAAACCTGCAGCCTCAGTTATGCCCCCTTTTATTGTGGCGCTGGATGAGCGGGGCAAGTCGATCACGAGTGCGGACTTTGCACGAGACCTGGCCAAGTGGCGCGACGCGGGCGAGGCAAAAATAGTCTTTGTGATCGGCGGCAGCGACGGTTTGACTGCCGAGATCAAGCAGCGGGCGCGGCTTACACTAGCGTTTGGCGCTCAAACCTGGCCGCATTTGCTGGTTCGGGCGATGTTGGCGGAGCAGCTGTATCGCGCGGTGACGATTTTGGGCGGACATCCGTACCACCGGGCGTAGGATTTTTGGGACGAACAGGACATCGGACAGTGTCTCAAAAACACTGTCCCAATTGTCTCATTCGGGTGGCAAGCTTCTGAAGGCATTGCGCTTTCCGGATCGGACAGGGCTCGGTCCAGGACAATCGATTCTCTGAGACTTTTGCGGATTGGTTCCAATGTACTGTCTCGGAGCTGAACCGGTGGTGGCGGTGAACCGGGGCGCAACTGGGGGCACTCACCTGCGATGAATTTTCGCGCAGGATCACGAGGCCGGAGCATGGCGGGGCCGAATTGTTCACGGTGTCAAGTCGCGGTGTGTTCCGGAACCTCACCGCTGCATATTCCTAGAACATTTAATGAACTTATATAAACTTCAAGCTGGCGGCCCGCGGCATGTTGCGCTGGTTGATTGAGGCCAGAGGTGCCGCCTTGCTGGTGGGGGCGCGGACTTGTATGGCTCTTGCGCCACTGCACGCCACATCACAATTGTGCACAACAACAAGGAGACGCGCGTGACCAAACGACAGGCCCCGGATGACGAGGCGCCGTTCGACATCGTTCTCGTCGGGGCCACGGGTTATGTTGGCGCGCTGATTGGGGAGTATATGGCCAACACCTACGGCCACAACAAAGTGCGCTGGGCGATGGCGGGCCGCAACGCCGCCAAGCTCGAGGCGGTGAAGGCGGCCCTGGGCGAACGCGGCGCGCGGGTTGCCACGATCGTTGCCGACACGAGCGATGCGAAAGCTTGCGAGGCGCTTGCTGCGCGCACGAAAGTCATTCTGACGACGGTTGGGCCTTACGCGAAATTCGGATCGGCGCTGGTCGCTGCCTGCGCGAAAGCGGGCACCGATTATTGCGATTTGGCGGGTGAAACGCCCTGGATCCAGAACATGATCGACGCGCACCAGGATGAGGCCGCGGCAACGGCCGCGCGCATTGTGCCGTGCTGCGGGTTCGATTCGATCCCGTCGGACCTTGGCGTGTTGTTCCTGAATGACGAAGTGAAGAAGCGCACAGGCCAGCCCTGCCGCGCCATTCGCATGCGGGTGAAATCGATGAAGGGCGGTGCCAGCGGGGGCACGATTGCCAGCATGATGAACATGGTGGAGGAGGCGACGCGCAACAAAGCGATGCGGCAGATGCTGGGCAATCCCTATGCGTTGAACCCCCAAGGTCAGCGGCAGGGCGTGCGGCCGCCCGGATCGCCGCCGGTTGCCTATGACGGCGATGCGAAATCCTGGACGGCGCCTTTTATCATGGCCGCCATCAACACGCGGGTCGTGCAGCGCTCCAACGCGGTGATGAACTATGCCTATGGCCGCGACTTCAAGTACGACGAGGCGATAATGACGGGTGGCGGCGTTTTGGGTTCGCCCGCAGCACTTGCCGTGAGCGGGGCGATGGGGGCTTTTGGATTGGCGGCGGCATTCGCGCCGACGCGCGCGTTGCTCAATCGTTTTGTGCTGCCCAAGCCGGGCGAAGGGCCGACCCCGGCGCAGCGCGAGAGCGGGAACTTCGATCTGTTGTTTATCGGCACCGCGTTTGACGGCCGCATTTTCAAGGCGCGCGTCACCGGCGACCGCGACCCAGGTTATGGCTCTACCGCCAAGATGATTTCGGAAGCGGCGATCTGCTTGAGCGAGACCGGGCGCGACGAGGTGGGTGGGGGCTTCTGGACACCGGCCTCGGCGATGGGGCAGCGGCTGATCGCGCGGCTGGTTGAGAATGCCGGGTTGACGTTTGGGATGGTGGAGTGAGGGCCAAGGAGAGAGCCGCGCGATGGCTGTAAACTTGGCTTCGATCATGGGCGCCACTGCGTTCGGCCTTCATAATCGTACCGGGGCTACGCCGGCCGCATGATCGAATTGCCGGGATTGGGCCAATGGAAGGTAGGTCTTGGCGATCAAAGTCAGGCGCAGAGGCGCAATGACTGCAAGCCGGTGACGGCCTTGAAAATATTACCCTTATAGGGTAACTTGCTGTTATGGAAAAGCGGGCGCCTCATCATGTCCTCGCGCGCATACAGGCCGAGACCGTCAAATTGGGCGCGGCGGCCTTCACAAAGACCGCGCTGGATGGCGGCCGGGACATGGGGCTGACGACCGCGGAGATGTTGGCCGTGGTCGCGTCCTTGTCCCGGCGAAACTTTTACAAATCGATGACGGCATATTCCGATCATCGTATTTGGCAAGATGTCTATGCCGCGTCAACTCCGGTCCGGCGCGACGCTTATATCAAGGTCACTCTGCGTGGCACCGCGCCGGTGATTCAGTTCAAGGAGAAATGAGCATGGTAAGAAAATGCATTAACTGCGCGGCCGACAAGGGGGCAACCCGTTTCAAGGGCGAAAAGTTCATCGTCAGGCACGACGGGATGACCAGCGTCGTCAAGGACGTATCCGGCTGGCGCTGCGAAACCTGCGGCGAAGTCGAGTTCGACAACGCCAGTGCACGGCGTTATGCGGCGGCGGGCGACGAACTGGTTCTGCGGGCGCGCCGGCACCAGAGTCAGGAGCTCAAACGCGTCCGGCTAAAACTGGGCTTGAGCCAAGTCGCCGCAGCGCGCCTGACCGGGGGCGGTCACAATGCGTTCTCGCGATACGAACGCGGCGAAGCCGCGCCTCTGCCGGCCGTCGTCAATCTGTTTCGTCTCCTGGATAAGCATCCAGAACTGCTGAGTGACCTCGGAAACTGAACCGCGATTGGAGAGCCCCCATTTTTCCATGGAGATTCTGGTGTCTGTTTCCATATCTTCAGGTCACGGCGCCTTGGCCTCGCTTGCGGCTCTGGCCGTGACCTGGGCGATGGGGCAGCGGTTGATCGCGCGGTTGGTTGAGAATGCCGGGTTGACGATTGAGATGGTGGATTGAGGAATGGGCGGCAGCGACGGTTAATGTTTTGTCTCGCCTTTAGTAATAACGCTTTACGTTATTGTTGTGATGCGTTACTATTGCCTACGATGGCGATCAAATCGTTCGGATGCGCGCACACTGCGGCCTAGTTCCGGCTACAAGGGGTGGCGCGCTTCGTGAACATCGAGCGTCCGGCGTTGCGCAAACTCACGCAGCTCGACCTTGCCTTGCGGATCGAGGATATGCGCGCGCCGCCCGGAAACCGGCTCGAACAGTTGCAGGCGGGCGGGCCGGTCAGTGGAGCATTCGCGTGAACGATCAGTTCCGTATATGCTTCCGCTGGACGGGTGGCGACGCCGGAGATGTTGAAATCGTGGATTACCACTGACGGAGGTGCTTATGCGCAGACAGCTGAAACCCGTTTCACCTGGCGAGATGCTGACGGAAGAGTTTCTCAAACCATTGGGCATGAGCAACTACCGCCTGGCGAAAGAGATCGGCGTGCCGGCGCAGCGCATCGGCGAAATTCGCGCGGGCCGGCGGGCTATCACCGCCGATACCGATTTGCGTTTGTGCCGGTTCTTCGGGCTCTCGGACGGCTGGTGGCTGCGTCTGCAGGCGGACTATGACACCCAGACCACGAAGGCGGGGTTGGCGAAGGCGCTGGCGAGGATCAAGCCGTGGGCGGAGGGTGGGGTACACGTGTCTGTCACCAGCAAATAGAGTTGTCCGGCTTTGGCTTGATCGCTGTTACGTATGGGTGTATGTAAGTGACATGAACAAGCCCATCAGCATTCGTGACCTGCAAAAAATGAGCGCAAAGGCGATTGAAGCGCTGGACGGACCGACGCCGGTCAAGGCGGGAGACCGGACTGTCGGCGCGCTGTTCCCGCTGAAGAAAACGGATCCGAAAAAATTGCGCGCCGTTCTTTTACGCATCGAAAAGCTGACCAAGGGGCGAGATCATGCGGCTGATGACGCGGCGCTCGAGCAATTCGGCCCGGTGGACAAGACCGATTGGTCGTTAGCCGCAATGAAACGAGCCAAGCGCCGGAAATGAGACAGCCGGGTTGGGCAATCGTTATCGACTCTTCCGTCTTGATCGCGATGGCGTTGGGCCGCAGTTCATATGCTCTCGTGGCGGCGGTTAAACGGCATCGCCTGCTTGTGACCGATATCGCCGCCGCTGAATCGCAAAAGCGGATTGAATTGGGGCTGAAGGCGCCGGAACACGTTCCGGATCTTCGTGCCGCTGTAGCCTTGATGAATATGATCCCGGCGGCCGATTTGCCGACGGAGCATGCCAAGGCGGTGCTGAGGGACGCGGTCGCGAGCCGGAATGGCTCAGTCGCGGACGCGCACATTCTTGCATGCGCATGGACGTTCGACGCCGACATCTGGAGCTCTGATCGCGACTTTGCCGGTACCGGCGTTGCCAGCTGGTCGACGGCCAACCTGATGCGGGCGCTTGAGCAAACGTAGTGAGCCTATTGCGCAGTCTTGCGGTGACGGACGAGATTTGTTGTACCCCTATCAGGAAAAAGGGTACAACGCCCGCCTATTGGAGGCTCCCTCGTCCTACCTTTGCCAAGGCTTCGGCGGGCAGGCCGTCACGGGCCGCGAAGTGCGGCCCGTGCCACCTTCTCCCGCAAGCGGGGGAAGGGCTATGCGAATTTTTTGGTTGGGCGTGGGGCTTTCGTTTTACTGAACCTCACACACGTGCAAACATCATGTCCAAAACTCCGAGTTATGATTTCGCCATCATCCGCCACGGTCAGAGTGAGGCCAACAAGCTCAATATTTTTACCGGGTGGCGCGATAGTCCGCTTTCGGAGCTGGGGGTGAGTGAGGCGCAAGCCTCGGGCAAGTTGCTGCGGGCGGAGGGGTTTCATTTCGATCTCGCCTTTACCTCGCTGCAGAGCCGGGCGATCAAGACGCTGTGGCTGGTGCTTGAAGAAATGGATCTGATGTGGATTCCGGTCCGCAGCCATTGGCAGTTGAACGAGCGGCATTACGGAAATTTGCAGGGCAAGAATAAAATCCAGGCGGTTGAGACTTTCGGCAAGGAGCAAGTTCAAAAGTGGCGGCGCGGCTATGATACGCGGCCACCGTTGGTGGAGCTCGACAGTCCGGACTATCCAAAATCTGACCTGCGCTATCGCTATGTGCCGGAAACGGCGTTGCCGCGCGGGGAAAGCCTGAAAGACGTGTCGGCGCGGGTGTTGCCGTTCTGGCAGAGCGAGATTTTGCCGTTGATCCAACAGGGGCAGAAAATTCTGATCGCGGCACACGGCAATTCGCTGCGCGCGCTCATGAAACATCTGGAGCAGATTTCGGAGGACGCAATCGAGGCGGTGAACCTGCCGACCGGATTGCCCAGGCTCTATACGCTCAACGATCAGGGGCTGGCGCAGGACGCCCGCTATCTGGGCAATGCCGACGAGGTGAACGCCCGAATTCTTTCGGTTGCAAATCAAACGAAACGCGCCTGAGAGTTGCCGGGCGCTTTAGCTGTGGTGGAGTAGTGTTGCGTTAAGACTTGTATGAGGTGATTCTGATCACTTCTGAGTGGTGAGTATCTGATGAAGCGTCCTGGGTGTGGCCTGGTCAAACGAATGGTGCTGGCGGTGGCGGCTGTTGTGATCGCTGCTCCATTGGCTGGCGCCGACACCGCCACCAATCCGCTTGAAAAACTCGAAGCCATCGAGAGCCAAGTGCGCGAGGATCGCCAGAACGTAGAAGCCCTGCACCGGTCAGCTTCACAGCTCGTTCGAGAACAGGGCCTGTTGCGCGAGCGGCTCATCCAGGCTGCAGCAGTTGCGCAGGCTCAGGAGCGCGAGCTCAATGCAGTCGAACAAAAGTTGGCCATGTTGGAGACGCGCGAGACCCAGGCCATGCGCGCACTTGAGGGGCAACGCTCAAAGCTTGCGAATTTGCTGGCCATTCTTCAGCGCATAGGCCGTGAGCCGCCACCGGCACTGGTCGTGCGCCCTCTGGACGCCACGGCGGCGGCGCGGTCTGCGATGCTGCTGTCGATGGTGGTGCCTGCGGTGCAAGCCGAGGCGAAGCGGCTTGGAAAAAATCTGTCCGTGTTGCGCGACATGCGCCATCAAACGGCGGACGAACGGCTGAAAGTTGCGGCGGTATCGGGAGCGCTTGAAAAAGACCGCAACGCCCTGACCCAAATGATGGCACAGCGCCGGACGCTGGCGGAGCAAACCATACAAAATTTGCAGTCGACCAAGGCTCGGATCCAGGTGTTGGCTACAGAGGCCACGGACCTGCGTACCTTGATTGCAAGCTTGGATGAAGACGCGAGCAGGCCAGAAATCCGCGGGTCTGGCGCAATTGTCACAAATCAGATTGCTTCGGCGGGGGCGGCGCGAATTGCCCCTTTGGATGGTTTGAAAGGACGTTTAAAACTGCCCGCTAACGGTGAATTGGCGGCAATTTTTGGCTCAGCGGATGGTTCTGGCGGGCGATTGCCTGGCATTTACCTCGATACCTTGCCGGGATCGGGGGTCAATTCTCCGTGTGATGGCAAAATAATGTTCGCAGGGCCCTTCCGGGGCTACGGTCAAATGTTGATCATTGCCGCGAACGGTGGCTATCATGTTTTGTTAGCAGGTCTGACACGTATTGATGGAGTTCAGGGCCAAGTGGTGCTTGCAGGCGAACCTCTGGGACGGATGGGACCGGGACGCGCGCAAGGCCAGGTTCCGGCACAGCAAGGGGTCGGCAGAGATATCGCTCGTGGCAAGAGACTTTACATAGAGTTTCGCCATAATGGTGTCCCGGTCGATCCTGTACCGTGGTTTGCAGCACTCAGAGAAAGGGTAAGTGGATAATCCATGAAGAAGTTAGTTCTTGCCGTCGTTGCGGCAATCGGCGGCGCTGCTGCAACAATTGTATTCACGCAGGCCATTGCAGGGACCGACACGTACAGGCAACTCAACCTTTTTGGCGATGTGTTTGAGCGCGTCAAAAACGATTACGTGCGCGAAACCAAAGACGCCGAACTGGTCGAGAGTGCGATCAACGGCATGCTGAACGGTCTCGATCCGCACTCGAGCTATCTCAATCCCAAGAATTTTTCGGACATGCAGGTGTCGACGCGCGGCGAGTACGGCGGGCTGGGGCTTGAAGTGACCATGGAAGAAGGCCTGGTCAAGGTCATCTCGCCCATGGATGGAACGCCGGCGGCCAAAGCCGGGATCAAAACAGGTGATTTGATTGCAGCCATTGACGGTGTTTCGATCCAGGGCCTGACGTTGTCAGAAGCGGTCGATAAAATGCGGGGGCCGGTGAACTCGCAGATCAAGATCACGATCCTGCGCAAGAGCGAGAAAAAACCCTTTGATGTCACGATTACGCGTGCCGTCATCCGCGTCGAAAGCGTGCGTTTCAAGCAAGAGAACGATATCGCGGTTATCCGCATCACGACCTTCAACGAACAAACCGAAGAAGGCATTGACCGGGTGGTCAATCTGACCAAAGCCAAGATCGGCAGCAAATTGCGCGGCGTCGTACTCGACCTTCGCAACAATCCTGGTGGGCTGCTCGATCAGGCCATCAATGTGTCGGATGCGTTCCTGGATCAGGGCGAAGTCGTTTCGACCCGCGGCCGGCGTGCATCTGACACGCAACGTTACAATGCGCGCAACGGCCAGATCTTCCCGGGTATTCCCGTGATCGTGCTGGTCAACCAAGGTTCGGCGTCGGCGTCGGAAATTGTTGCGGGCGCGCTACAAGACCACAAACGCGCCCGTGTGATCGGCACGCGCTCGTTTGGCAAAGGCTCGGTGCAAACGGTCATTCCGCTTTCGGGTGGCATTGACGGCGCGCTGCGGCTGACGACGGCCAAGTATTACACGCCATCGGGACGGTCCATTCAGGCGACAGGCATCGATCCGGATATTCTGGTTGAGCAAGCGTTTGAGGACAACAGCGAGGCTGAGGCCAATGACCGGATGTCGGAAGCCAATCTTCCCAAGCATCTCGATGGTCAGGAAGGTGGGAAAAAACCTCATGTCGGACCGAAAGTTAAACCGAAAGCCGGAGAAAAATTCGACGATTTTCAGCTGACATACGCGCTGAGACTCTTGCGGGGCCAGGAAATCGTCTCGGCCACGGAAAAACCTGCGCGGGCGCCGAATTAATCGCCTGCTGACAGTCTCTTGATATAAAGCGCTGGGAAGGGGAGATTCGCCCCATCCGAAGCAGAGATGTCGAGCGGCGCATTTATGACCATGACAGGCATTTCGGCTGGAATAGCCCTTCGCGCCCGTTCCGTTCTGGCTGTCATGCGGCGCTTGGCCGGGGTCGTTTTCGTAGCTCTCAAAAAGCAAAATGCCCGCACTCTGGCGGCGGGCGGCATTGCCACGCTTTTTGCCGCCTTGCTTCTGGGCGTGACGCTGTTTGGCAGCAGCGAGCCGGGCGCGGCACCCACTGTTCTCAAGATCAATGCCGATAGTCCCGTTCAGATGGCCGCGCCGGGTTCAGGCACATCACTGATCGCCACCAACGGGTCGGTGATCAGCGATCCGGCGCTCATTGAAAATTCGACTGATGGACCGCTGCCCAGAATCTCACGGGATGGGCGGAGGGCAATGGACGTTTATGCGCGCGCCTTCGACGCCAACGATCCCAGACCCAAGATTGCGTTGATTGTCAGCGGGTTGGGCCTGAGCGCGAGCATGACACAAGCGGCCGTCGATCATTTGCCGCCCGGAATCACATTTGCGTTTACGCCATATGGGGCGTCATTGCAGGGCGCGGTTTCGACTGCGCGCGCCAATGGACATGAAGTGCTGATCGAAGTGCCGCTTGAACCTTATGATTATCCCGACAATGATCCAGGCCAGAACACCTTGCTGACGGGTGCCGCCGCCGTCGATAATCCAGGGCGGCTGCAATGGGTGATGTCCCGCTTTACCGGATATGCGGGGCTTATGAATGCCCAAGGCTCGAAATTTCTGGCAAGTGAGCCTGATGTCAGGGCGATGATGGAGGTGGCGGCAAAGCGCGGGCTATATTTTGTCGATAGCGGGCAGTCTGATCAATCGCTGGCGCGAGAGGCGGCAGGAGTCGTTGGCGCCTCGTTTGTGCGCGGCGACCTGCAAGTCGACCGGATGCCATCGATGAGTGCAATTGAAGCGGAATTGGCCCGCCTTGAGATGATGGCGCAACAGCGAGGGTCAGCCCTTGGCGTTGCTTCGGTCTATCCTGTGACGTTGAATCGTGTGATTGTCTGGGCAAATGGCCTTGAACAAAAGGGAATTACTCTCGTGCCGGTGTCTGCGCTTGCCGCCACAAAAAGATCGGTTGCGGCGCCCAGACCGGTGTCCCCGCCACGGCGCCCGGTTGCTCCAGCAACGCCGCACTCGCCTGCTCCAGAACCGGGTCCGCATCCTTGAGGGGCACCAATCCAGATCACCTGCCTTACCGGCGCTGTGTTGGAATAATGGTGTTCAACAGCTCAGGCCAGGTATTTGTAGGCCGGCGCATCAACATTGAAATCGGCGAAGCGTGGCAGATGCCGCAAGGCGGCGTGGATCAGGGCGAAGACTTACGAGACGCGGCGTTGCGCGAACTTGAAGAAGAGACTGGCATCACCAAGGTCAGCGTGCTTGCGGAAGCCCAGGACTGGTACACCTATGAAATCCCCCGCCGGTCGGTGGGCATTGCGCTGAGGGGGAAGTTTCGCGGGCAAAAGCAGAAGTGGTTTGCCATGCGCTATCTGGGCGAGGACAACGAAATCGACCTTAAACGGCACAAGCCGCAGGAATTTGACGCCTTCCGCTGGGTTGACATCGACGAACTCGACTCGCTTATTGTCCCCTTTAAGCGAGAGGTTTACAGCCAAGTCGTAGCGTCATTCAGGCATTTGGCCTGTCCGAGCTAGTTGCGCGTGCAACACGCCCCGGCTTAACTGCGTGTGAAAGCAATGCTTCGGGTGTGACAAGTTGAAGGGCTAGACTGGCGGCAGATGGAATCACCTGTAGTCATGATCCATGGCGCTTTCTGCGCCTCCTGGGCCTTTGATAATTATGCGAAACTCTTTGAGGCGCATGGTGCAAAGGTCTATGCGCCGACTTTGCGGCACCACAATCTGCCTGCCGGCGTGCGCTCGCCGCGGGAATTGGGTACGACAAGCACGCTGGACTACGCGGCCGACATCGAAGCGTTGGTGCGCTCGTTGAAAGTTCCGCCGGTGCTTATAGGGCATTCAATGGGCGGGCTGGTTGCCCAGATGGTGGCGCAGCGTGTGAACGTACGCGCGCTCGCCCTGATCGCGCCGTCGGCGCCATGGGGCACGCTGCCGACCAGTCCATGGGAAATCATGTCGGCGCAGGGGCTTTATCTGGCCGGGCAGTTCTGGAACAAGCCGCTGAGGCCCGAGGCTTGGATTGCTGAAACACATGCGCTGGATATGTTGCCCGCGAAAGAGCGCGAGGCCTTGTTTGCAAGGTTTGTCCCGGAGTCGGGGCTGGCGACTTTTGAGATTTTGCATTGGGCCATGGACATTCGGCGCGCGACCTTCGTCGATGCGCGCAAGGTGACCTGCCCCGTGCTATGCGTGGCGGGAGCCTTTGACCGGGTCAACCCACCCAAGACGGTGGCCTCGATTGCCAAACGCTATCGGGACAACGGCGAGTATTTCGAAGTCGACAATGCCAGCCATTGGTTGATCGGCGAGCCGGGCTGGGAAAAAACTGCGAAATTTGTACGCGAGTGGATCGGCAACGTGACGGCCCGAGTTGCGGCCTAAAAGCTACCGCCGTAGACTTCTTCGAAAATGGGAGGAGCCGATGGCGAAAGCAAAAACTGCAAAGCGCAAACCGTTCAAAGGCATCTCGCTGCTGGTTGGCACGCGCAAGGGGGCGTGGTTTTTTCACTCCGATGCGAGCCGCAAGACGTGGCGCGTCGAGGGGCCGATCATGCTCGGGCAGATCGTCAATCATTTCGTGCGCGATACGCGGTCGGGGACCATGTTGATGGCGGCGAAGACGGGGCATTTGGGGCCCACGATCTTTCGCTCGGTCGATAAGGGGAAGACGTGGAAGGAGGCGGGCGCGCCGCCGGCGTTTCGTAAGGTGGAAACCGGCGGGCGGGCGGTCGATCATTCGTTCTGGCTGTCCCAGGGACATGACAGCGAGCCCGGCGTTTGGTGGGCGGGGACTTCACCGCCCGGTCTGTTCGTTTCCAGCGATGACGGCGTTTCGTGGGCAAGCGTCGACGGTTTCAACGAACACGCGATGTACGAGAAATGGGCGCCCAAGGATGGGGGCACGCCGGACGGGGCCCTGCTCAATCAGATTTTGATCGACCCGCGCGACGCGCAGCACATGTACATCGCGACCTCGACTGGCGGGGTGTTCGAATCCCATGACCGCGCGCGCAATTGGCGTCCGCTCAACAAAAACGTCGAGGCGAATTTCAATCCTGATCCCTATCCCGAATACGGGCAGGACGCGCATTACATCGCGCTCGCGCCCACGAACCCCGACCGCATTTGGCAGCAGAACCATTGCGGCATCTACCGGCTTGATAGGCCGGGCGAGAAGTGGGAGCGCATCGGCAATGCGGTGCCGAAGGAGATTGGCGATATCGGCTTCACGATCGTGCCGCACGCGCGCGAGGCCGACACCGCGTGGGTGTTTCCGATGGACGGCACGAGCGTGTGGCCGCGCACGAGCCCCGACGGGCGGCCCGCCGTCTATCGCACGCGCGACGCGGGCAAGAGCTGGGAGCGCCAGGACAAGGGTTTTCCGAAGAAGCAAGGCTGGTTCACGGTCAAGCGCCAGGCGTTTTGCGGGGACATGACCAAGCCCGCCGGGTTGTATCTGGGCACCACGGGCGGCGAGGTGTGGGCGAGCACGAACGAAGGCGGAAGGTTCACCCAGATCGCGGCGCATCTGCCGGAGATCTATTCTGTGGTCGCGGTCGACAGACTATGAAGGCGCGCTC
>JAWXBO010000026.1:0-14555 GCA_034440175.1 Alphaproteobacteria bacterium | reverse complement strand
TCCGGAAAACTGGGCCACCTTCCGCGACACCGTCACCGATAATTTCCGCGTCATCTCGCCAAAGGATTTTCGGGTTATGGCGTGAACTGGGTATATTTAGATTTTCTAGCGCGCTGAATAGTGTATGCACTTGCTAGCCCGATGGCTATTCCAATAGCTACCCATTCACCCATGTCGCCTGTTGCTGCTCCAATTGCAGCGCCAAGTCCTGCACCGATCGCCGCGCCAAAACCCATGATCTTGTTCATACATGCCTCCGTGCGCCACTTTATACGAATGCGACGTCAGATTTACCAGTTCAACCAGCGTCCATCCTGAGCATTTCAAACTGCGATACAGCCAATTGGCAGATTTCAGAACAGCTCCCGTTGCGGCGCTGCCTTCGCAGGCTTGGGCGCTCTCGCCGGTTTGGCCTGCTCGTCCATCGACCACGTGCCGCCGTCGTCGAAGGTTTGCAGGACGGTTTTCACCTCTCCCGGCGTTGCGCCTGTTTCGCCCAGCCACATCGCCCAGGTATCGCGTGGCAGGATGGCGGGCATGCGGTCGGTGATGCGCGCGATCAGTTTGTTCGCGGGCACTGTCACTTGAACGAATGTCGCTAGCGTTTCGCTCCCGCTGCGCCACTCTTCGCAGATCACGGCGATGGCGATGGGTTGGCCGTCATGGGGCGTGATCACCCATTGTTTGGTACGGCCGTTCGGTAGTTCCTCACCTTCGTTGAAGGTGCGAACCATGAGGATGCCGCGCGCTTGCGCGAAGGCGTTGGCGAAAGTCGGAAGCCTGTCCACGGTCTCGCCGCGCGCGTGCATATGTTTGGGCTGGCCCGGTGCGGCTGCGTGTCTGTCCGCAAAGCCCCAGCGCATCGCCACCATCTCGCGCTGCCCGTCTGTTCCCAAGCGCATGATGTGTGCAAAGCGCATCGGCGTTGAGGTGACGACGCTGTCGGTGGGGTCAATTGTCAGCGGCTGGGAGAACGCATGAAGCTCGGACCACGAGGACATTTGCGTAAACTTCCCGCACATGGGATCAGCTCGCCGAAATGTCTGCCTGATGCAGGCCGAAGATGTTGCCATCCGGATCCTTGACATAGGCGACCCAGCCCACATGCGGGATCGCCATCTTGGCCAGCGCCAATCTACCTCCGCCGTGCACGGTCATTCGTCAATGTCGGCCATGATGTCTGTTACAATCTGTTGCGCGATCATGTCGATACCCTTGCGTAATGCCGCAAGAATGATTTCGGGATGGGCTTGCAACTCTTCCGATTTGTCGAAACCAAATTCCGCAGGCGGGCGCAAAATGGTCCGGCCAATTGTTTTCGCGTACATGTCGTACATGTAGGTATCGCCGATCAGCCGATCGCGCGTCGTCCCATCGTAGAGGCGAAAGCGAACCAAAAGGTTGGGACCGATCTTGCTCTCTTCCAGGCGGCGTTCATAGCGAGCGTCGTCTATGGAAATTTGCAGTGAAGACGTGGGCCATGGATGAGGGTCAGCGCCAGTCAAGTATGCGACGACGCCTTTGGCGGCAAAGGCCTTTTGTATTGCCACGCCAAGCTCATCACCCAACTTGAGATTCTGCAGATTCGATGGGTCAGCAGGCGTAGATCCTGCACCCGCCGCCGCTCCAATCGCGATTTCCGACGAAAATTTTCCGTCCCTCAGCGAAATAGTTTCAGGGTTGGGAGGTCCCATAACCTCTACGACTGCGATGGCGGCGCGAGGTGTCGCTGCCGCAGGTTGCGCAACGCCGAGTATCGCTGCCAGCGTCAACCCGATCGCACGTTGAATGTGAACATATACCATTGCTTGCGCCCCCTCGCATAATCAGGATCGGACTGTAATACCGGATGCGCCGGGCCTGCAATTAAATAGTGCCTGCAGGGTTTCCCGGCAACAAGGCGCCGGCCATCAGATCCAGCGTCGAACCTTCGCGCGATATTTGCGATAGGCGTCTGCGTGCCGTTGCTCCAAAAACACTTCCTCGCAGCGTATTTGTACTTCGATCGAGATATAGGCCGCAACCAGCATGGTCGACGTAACCGCGCTGGGCGACCACAGTGTTAGTCCGGTCACAAACAGCAACATGCCCAGAAAAATCGGGTTGCGCGACAGTGCGAACGGACCGGTCGTGCGCAGCGGCGGAGCGTCCGCGGGAATGCCAATGCGCCACGAATTTCCCATCGCAAACTGCGCATAGCCCGTCCATGCAACACCAAACGACATCAACACCAGACTCACAACCTGCGTCGCCGGGGTCTTGGCCCACGCCAAAAGGCCAAGCGATTGTTCGGATTGCGGCCATAGCGCGAGCGAAAAGAAATAGCCCGCCATGCCCAACGCGACGACAAGAAACAAATAAGCGACAAACCGAAGCAATGGATCCTTGTGATCGATGACATATGGATTGACCCCGGCTGTTCGTCGCAACCACAGACTACGGGCAGCCGTTACGGTGACAAAGGCAAGTCCAAACGCCAAGGGCGTCAGGGCAGAGTTCATCTCAAATCTCCATGGGTTGCATGTGCGTGTTTGCCGTTGCGCGCATCTTCCGCCAGTTCCGCCAGGGCTGCGCGTATTGTCAGCACTGACGAGCTTAGTGCCAGGCCTGCCATGATCAGGGCCACTGCGATGTCGGGCCACAGTGTGCCGGTGCCGAAGACGCCGATGGCTGCGACCATCACGGCTACATTTCCGATGGCGTCGTTGCGAGTGCACAGCCAGACTGAGCGCATATTGGCGTCGCCCTCGCGGAACCTGTAGAGCATCAACGCGACGCCGACATTGGCCACGAGAGCCATGAAGCCCACCACGCCCATGGTCATCGCGTGCGGCGGGGCGCCATTTGCGATGCTGATGGCTGATGCGCCAAGCACCCAGATGCCGAACAATCCCATGCTGATGCCCTTCACCAAGGCTGCTCGTGCGCGCCACGCGAGCGCCAAGCTGAGAACCGAAAGGCTGAGGCCGTAATTCGCCGCGTCCCCGAAAAAGTCCAGTGCGTCGGCCTGCAACGAAACTGAGCCCGCTGCCAGTCCCGACGCGGCCTCGACCACGAACATCACCAGATTGATGATGAGCGCCAACCATAGAATGCGCCGGTACTCGGAGGAGGTGCTGGGATTGGGTGGGTGACAACATTCGTCCATGTCTCATTCTCCTTGGCAGCGTCGGCTAAATCCTACATCCTATAGTCGCTGTAGCTTCAAGGAGTAAGAAATGGCGCAAGACTTGACGATTGGCGGGCTGGCCAAGCATGCCTCAACGAAAGTGCAGACCATCCGATTCTATGAGCAGGAGGGTTTGATGCCCAAACCCGCGCGCACCTTTGGCGGTCAACGCCGGTATACAAAGCCGCACGCCGACCGCCTCGCCTTCATCCGCCACGCGCGTGAGCTCGGCTTTCCGCTTGACGCGATCAAGGAACTGTTGAGCCTTTCGGACCGGCCCGACCAGTCGTGCGAGCGCGTCGACCACGTCGCACGCGATGTGCTGGCCGATGTCGAGGCCAAGCTTGTGCGGCTGGAGGCGCTGCGCGGTGAACTGCGCCGCATGATCCGCCAATGCCGCCACGGCCGCGTCTCGGAGTGCCGGGTTATCCGCGTGCTGGCCGATCACTCGCACAGCAATTGCTTGTCGAAAGGGCATGAATAGGCAATTGTCGCCCGGCAATTGGGAACCCCTATTCGTGTCACACGCTGAAACAACAAAACTGCTCATCGCTCTATTTGAAGCCTTCAATGCCCATGACGCGGCGGCTGTCGTTGCGCTGATGACGGATGACTGTGTTTTTGAGGCAGCCGCCGGACCAGAGGCTTACGGCGCCCGGCACGTTGGCAAGGCAGCGGTGCGCGCGGCGTTTGAGAATGTGTGGGCCTTGATGCCGGACGTGCAATGGGAAGTTCAGCGTCACTATCATGTTGGTGACCGCGCCGTTTCCGAGTGGCTGTTCAAAGCAACGCGCGCCGATGGTGCGCGCATTGAAGTGCAAGGCTGCGACCTGTTCACGCTGCGCGATGGCAAGGTGGCGCTCAAGCAGGCGTTCCGCAAGGAGCGGCCGGTGTCCAAGTCCTAGGCGCCCGCCGATGCAAAACTACGACCCTCAGCATGATCCAATTGCCGACGCGGGACCCGGACACAATCGCGACTACGCGCCGACCTATTGGATTGCGACGGCTGGTGCGCCTCCGCCCGACGACGGGCCGATCAGCGGTGACCTCGACGCCGATGTTGTTGTGATTGGCTCCGGCTATACAGGTTTGTCCTGCGCCATTCATTTGGCGAAGGAGCACGGCATCAAAGCGACGGTGCTGGAGGCCAACACGGTGGCCTGGGGTTGCAGTACGCGCAACGGTGGCCAGGCGCAGATTTCTTCGGGGCGTCTGAAGCGTTCACAATGGATTGCGCGCTGGGGTCTCGACACGGCGAAGAAAATGCACACCGAAGTCGCCGAAGCGTTCGATGTCTTTCGCGATCTCATTCGCGACATCGACTGCGAGCCGCAGGATGGCGGGCACCATTATATTGCACACAAGCCAAACCGCATGGCGGCGCTTGAGGCGGAATCGAAGCTGCTCAACGAAACCTTTGGCTACCGGACACGCATTCTGAGGCGCGACGAGATACATCGCGACTATGTGCTCGATCACGAAGCGGCAGGTGCCATGCATGAGCCGGATGGCATTGGTGTTCACGCGGCCAAGCTTGCTTTTGGTTATCTGCGGATGGCGCGCGGGCTTGGTGCCAAGGTGCACACGGCAAGCCCTGTCACCGGTTGGAAAACGATCAACGGTGTGCATCATCTGACGACGCCCGGCGGCACGGTTCGCGCGCGTGTGGTGGCGATTGCGACAGCCGCTTATACAGCGCCGGGGATGCACGCGCTGACCCGCCATCGGCTGATGCCGATCCTGTCGAACTCGATTGTGACCCGGCCGCTGACGGCAGACGAACTCACGGCGTGTAACTTCAAGACAAAACTCGTTCTCACCGACACGCGCGTGCTGCGTCATTATTACAGGCTGCTGCCGGACAACCGCGTCCAGATCGGCAGCCGCAGCGCCATCACGGGTGCCGACGCGGGAAATCCAAAGCATTTGAATGGTCTCAAGGAAGGCCTCTTTCGGAAGTTTCCGGTGCTGCGCGGCATCGACATTGACTATTCGTGGTGGGGCTGGGTCGATGTCAGTCACGACATGATGCCCCGAATTTTTCAGCCTGATCCGAAGCAGAAAATCTTTTATGCCATGGGTTACGGCGGCAATGGCGTGATGTATTCGGCCCAGGCTGGCCGTCGGATGGCGCAGATGATTGCGGGGAAGGGGCAAACCCTTGATTTGCCGATTTTCACCTCGCCCCTGCCCGGCCGCAGTCTACTCACCCCCTTCCGCCGCCTCGGCCAACGCGCGATGTATGTGTGGTATCAGTACAAAGACGAGCATCGCTAGGAAGAGTGGAAGTTTCACCACGAAGGCACAAAGGGCAAGAAGGAGTCACAAAGAAGAAAACGATGTACTGCTTGTTTGGGCGCGAAACGCACCCGATCCTTTTTCTTCGTGACTCCTTCGTGCCCTTTGTGCCTTCGTGGTGAAAGTACTTGCTTCCTAAAACCCCCATAGGATCCGCTTCCATGAAAATGACCACCGAAGAGGCCTTCGTTAAAGTACTGCAGATGCATGGCATCGAGCATGCGTTTGGGATTATTGGCTCGGCGATGATGCCGGTGTCGGATTTGTTTCCGAAAGCCGGGATCACATTCTGGGACTGCGCGCATGAGGGCAATGCGGGGACGATCTGCGACGGCTATACGCGGGCGACCGGCAAGATCGCAATGGCGATTGCGCAGAACGGTCCTGGCATCACAAACTTCGTGACGCCGGTCAAAACAGCGTACTGGAACCACACGCCGATGCTATTGGTGACACCGCAGGCAGCCAACAAGACCATCGGTCAGGGTGGCTTCCAGGAAGTCGAGCAGATGGCGCTGTTTCGCGACATGGTCGCCTATCAGGAAGAAGTGCGCGACGCATCGCGGATTGCCGAAGTTCTGAACCGGGTCATCCAAAAGGCGATCCGCTTGTCGGCTCCTGCGCAGATCAACGTGCCGCGCGATATCTGGACGCAGGTGATCGATATCGCCCTGCCCAACATGACTGCGTTCGAACCGCCTGCGGGAGGCGCACGCGCCATCTCCGAGGCAGCGAAACTCCTCTCGGCTGCGAAGTCCCCTGTGATCCTGTCCGGTGGCGGCGTGGTCATAGGCAATGCCATCGCAGAGTGCGTGGTGCTGGCCGAGCGCCTCGATGCGCCGGTGTGCTGCGGCTATCAGCACAATGACAGCTTTCCCGGCAGTCATGCGCTCGCGGTGGGGCCCTTGGGATATAACGGCTCGAAGGCGGCGATGGAGCTGATTGCCAAGGCTGATGTCGTGCTGGCGCTCGGCACACGATTGAACCCTTTTTCCACCCTGCCCGGCTATGGAATCGACTATTGGCCAAAGGCGGCCAAGATCATTCAAGTCGACATCAACGCCGACCGCATCGGGCTGACCAAGCCCGTTACGGTTGGCATTTGCGGTGACGCCAAACTTGTGGCGCGTCAACTCCTTGCGCAACTCTCGCCCGCAGCGGGCAACATCGGGCGCGAGGAACGTAAAGCGCAGATCCATCAAACAAAGTCGGCCTGGAAGCAGGCGCTTTCCAGCATGGACCACGAAGACGACGATCCGGGAACGCACTGGAACGCCGAGGCCCGCAAGCGCGATCCTGAACGCATGTCCGCCCGTCAAGCCTGGCGCGCGATCCAGGCAGGTCTGCCGAAGAACGCCATCATCTCAAGTGACATCGGCAACAATTGCGCCATCGGCAACGCTTACCCCACGTTTGAGTCTGGCCGCAAATATCTCGCCCCTGGCATGTTCGGTCCTTGTGGCTATGGCTTTCCATCGATCATCGGCGCCAAAATCGGCTGTCCGGATGTGCCGGTGGTTGGCTTTGCCGGCGACGGCGCCTTTGGCATTTCAATGAGCGAGATGAGCTCGATCGGACGCGAGGAATGGCCGGGCATCACCATGGTCATCTTCCGCAACTACCAATGGGGTGCGGAAAAGCGCAACACCACGCTGTGGTACGACAACAACTTCGTCGGCACCGAACTTGACCCGCATTTGAGCTATGCAAAGGTGGCCGAAGGTTGCGGCCTCAAAGGCTTGACGGTCAGAACCCAGGCCGAACTGACGGCCGCCCTGATCAAGTCCTGCGAGGAGCAAGCGAAGAAAGTCTCAACCTTCATCGAAGTGATCCTCAACCAGGAACTGGGCGAACCCTTCCGCCGAGATGCCATGAAGAAGCCCATCGTGGTGGCTGGTATCAACCGCGAGGATATGCGCCCGCAGTGAATGTAACTTTCATTCTATACACGCTCCAAAGGAGATCCTGCACTTGAAAGCTCTCGTCAAATCCCGCGCCGAGCCTGGTCTTTGGCTTGCCGATGTTCCGGAACCAAAGGTCGGCAACAACGACGTGCTGATTAAAGTCCTGCGCACCGGCATTTGCGGCACCGATCTGCACATCTATAACTGGGACGAGTGGTCGCAAAAGACGATCAAGACGCCGCTGGTCATTGGACACGAGTTCGTCGGCAAGATCGTCGAGGTCGGCTCCAACGTCACCGACTACCGCCCGGGTGAAATCGTCAGCGGCGAGGGTCACATCGTCTGCGGGCGCTGCCGCAACTGCATGGCGGGACGCTATCACATGTGCGCCAACACCTCGGGCGTTGGCGTCAACCGCGCCGGTGCCTTTGCCGAATACATTTCTTTGCCGATGACCAACATCTGGCACCACCATGACGGCATCGATCTCGATGTCGCCGCGATCTTCGATCCGTTCGGCAACGCGGTGCACACGGCGCTGCAGTTTCCGGTTCTGGGAGAGGACGTGCTGATCACGGGCGCGGGGCCTATCGGCATCATGGCCGCGGCCGTTGTGCGCCAGGCTGGCGCGCGCTACGTCGTCATCACGGATTTGAACGAGCCGCGTTTGGAAATCGCGCGCAAAATGAAGGTTGACCTTGCGATCAACGTCAAGGAAACGTCGGTCGCCGAGGCGCAAAAGAAACTGGGCATGAACGAGGGCTTCGACGTGGGCCTCGAAATGTCGGGCAACCCGTTAGCCTTCCGCGAGATGCTGAACAATATGTGCCATGGCGGGCGCATCGCGATGCTAGGGATTCCATCGGGCGACATGGCGATCGACTGGAACAAAGTCATTTTCAACATGCTGACGATCAAGGGAATCTACGGCCGCGAAATGTACGAGACCTGGTACAAAATGTCGGTGCTGATCCAATCGGGTCTCGACCTCACGCCGGTCATCACGCATCGTTACCATTACAGCGAATTTGAAAAGGGCTTTGCGGCGATGCGCGCCGGCAACTCCGGCAAGGTTGTGCTCAAATGGAGCGACGTGTGATGTTCGGCGCATTGCAACAACACCTTGTCAATACGCTCGACGACATAAAAACCGCGGGTTTGCACAAGCCTGAGCGCGTCATCGCCACCCCCCAATCGGGCAACATCCGCGTAGCGGGCGGTCCGGACGTGCTGAACCTTTGTGCCAACAACTATCTGGGTTTGGCGAACCATCCCGCCATTGTCAAAGCTGCGCACGAGTCGCTCGACCGCTGGGGCTACGGCGTGGCCTCGGTGCGTTTTATCTGTGGCACGCAGGAAATTCACAAGGAACTCGAACGCCGGATCAGCGAATTTCTGGGCACCGAAGACACGATCCTCTACTCGTCGTGCTTCGACGCCAATGGCGGCTTGTTCGAGACCATTTTGGGCGAGGAAGACGCCGTTATCTCCGACGAGCTCAACCACGCCAGCATCATCGATGGCATCCGCCTCTGCAAAGCCCAGCGCGGGCGCTACAAGAACGGCGACATGGGCGACCTGGAAACGAAACTGAAAGAGGCTGCGGGCGCCCGCTTCCGCCTCATCGCCACCGACGGCGTGTTCTCGATGGACGGCTATTATGCCAAGCTCGCCGACATCTGCGCACTGGCCGAAAAATACGACGCGCTGGTGATGGTCGACGACAGCCACGCCTCGGGCTTCACCGGCAACACCGGCCGCGGCTCCCACGAACGCGCCGGCGTCATGGGCCGCATCGACATCATTACGGGGACACTCGGCAAGGCACTCGGCGGGGCCAGCGGCGGGTTCACGTCGGGCCGCAAAGAAATCATCGACCTCCTGCGCCAGCGCTCGCGCCCCTACCTCTTCTCGAACTCGCTACCGCCGATGATTGCCGCCGCCTCAATCGCGGCCCTTGATCTGCTCACGCAGTCGACGGACCTCATCGATCGCCTGCGCGACAACACAGTATATTTCCGCAGCGCCATAACGAAGCTGGGCTTCAACATCCTGCCCGGCGAACACCCCATCGCGCCGATCATGCTGGGTGACGCGGCTCTCGCCGGACAAATGGCGGAACGCATGCTCGCCAAAGGCGTCTACGTTATCGGCTTTTCCTATCCCGTCGTCCCCCAAAGCAAAGCCCGCATCCGAACCCAAATGTCGGCAGCCCTGACACGAGCGGATTTGGAATTCGCCGTCGGAAAGTTCGCTGAGACGGGACGCGAGATGGGGCTGATTTCTTGAGCCGTGTAGCCGCGACAAGAAAGTTGAGTCACCAAGGCTATCAAGCGTGTCCTTGATGGTTCAATTTTTGAGGACGCTACGCGTCCGCTGGGTGGCCGGGTCAAGAACCCGTTCATGACGAATTGTTTTTGTGAGTCGCGTGTGGTCACTTCGGTCGGCTATTATGAGACAGGAATGGAGCGATGAAGAAACTCCCACCCAATGCACCCCGGTGAAGTTCTCCGCGAACAGTTCCTGAATCCTCTCGCGCTCAAGCCCTATGCGACGGCAAAGATGCTCGGCATCCCGCGCACCCGTGTCGAACGCATTGCAAATGAAACGACCGGCATCAAGATGGACGAGCTTGAGTGCCTTGGTGTCATCGCGTTCACTGGGTGGTAGGGTCACGCTGCCTCCGGACACGAGATCGGCTGATCGGCTGGCTACAAGCTGCCCACCGCTACCCATCGTGGCAGCAGACCGTTCTCGTGCGCCTCGCGTTCGAGCCCCTCGCGGAAGTCGGGATGGGCGAGACCGATCAGCGCCTGCGCACGCTCACTCACCGATTTACCTTTCAGGTTCGTCATGCCGTATTCGGTGACGACATACATCGTGTCTGAACGTGGCGTGGTGACGATGTTGCCGGGCGTCAAATTCAAAACGATCCGGCTTTTGCGCTGGCCCTTCTTCTCATAGGTCGACGACAGCAGCATGAACGACTTTCCGCCCTTCGAGGCATAGGCGCCGCGCACGAACTGTAGCTGCCCGCCGGTGCCGGTCAGATGGCGGTGGCCGTCGGATTCCGAGCACGCCTGTCCCTGCAAATCCATCTGCGTGGTGTTGTTGATCGAGACCGCGTTGTCGTTCTGCATGATGATGTGCGGCAGGTTGGTGTACTCGACCGGATGGATTTCCATCTCGGGGTTGCGCGTGATCGCGTCGTACATGTACTTCGAACCGAAGGCGAAGGTGAAGACCACCTTGCCGGGGTTCAGCTGCTTGCGCGCGCCGGTCACGCAGCCGGCCTTCACCAAATCGATGATGCCGTCGGTCAGCATCTCGGTGTGCACGCCAAGGTTCTTGATGCCGCTTTCGGCCAACAGGCTGCACGCCGCGTTCGGCATGGCGCCGATGCCTATCTGGATGCAGGCGCCGTCTTCGATTTCCGAGGCGAGCTGGCGCGCCACAGCGCGGTCGATGTCGCTCATGGCTGAGTGCGGCAGTTCGGCCAGGCCGATGTTGCTGCCTTCGATGAGGTAGTCGATCTCGCTGATGTGCACGCCGTTTGCCGGCCCGTACACATATGGAATGCCGGGCGAAACTTCGACGATTACCATCTTCGCCCGCTCGATCGTGGCGCGCAACCAAGCGCAAGTCGGCCCGAAGTTGAACATGCCGTGTTCGTCCATCGGCGCGGCCCGAATGATCACGATGTCGGTGGGCGCCAGGAAGCGGCGGTAGTAATCGGGCACCTCGCCCAGATTGAGCGGAATATAGACGGTGCGCCGGGCGTCGTGCTTCACCCGGTCGTAACCGCCGAAATGCCAGTTATAATATTCGAAACTCTTGCCTTCCGGATCGACCTCCAGGATCGCCACCGCGCGTGTGCTCAACACGGCGCGCACCTTGACGCCCCTCAGCTCGCTGGCGCGTGCGGCAAGCGCCTTGTCGAACACATCCGGCTGTAGACTCAGACCGCCATAATCCAACGTCATGCCCGATTCCACCAGCTTGGCCGCCTCGGCCGCCGATATGGTTTTGGCCGGAGCATTGGCGATGCGCTTGTTCATTTTGTATTCCCTGTGGCTTTCACTTGCTGCGAGCTTTAAGGCCCGTTCAACGCCGCTGCAAGCCCTGCCTCGCTGAACGCCTCGACCGGCACGTTATCCGGTCCGACGAGCGGCGCCATGGCAAGCCCCGTTGCCACGGGGTCGCTCATGAACTTGCCATGCAACCGCTCACGTCGAGCTCGCGCTGCCTCGCCGAACTCGCAGTCGCGCACTGTGATAAAGCGTGCTGAAAGGCGCAGCCGGCGCATGCGCTCACACCGTTCTTCGGCGTATGGAGCAAACGCGCCTATGGACCAATCCGCCGTCGATTTAAGAATGTCTCTGACGACACGCACGTCGCGATGCGCGATCGACAGCCCCTGCCCTATTATCGGATCGTTATGGCCCGCCGCATCGCCGATCGCGATCACGCCGGGAACGAACGGTTCGTCCGACCAGGTGTCGTTGTTGGGATAGACGAAGCAGTGGCTGGCGGGTTTGCCGCAGGCGATTGCTTCGGAATGTGGCACGCATGCCAGACGAAACGCGTCAAGGAAACGCTGCGGTGCCTCCTCGCCCATGAAGCGTTCCTTGTCGCCCATCGCCACACCGAGATAGAGCCGCGAGCGGCCATTGCCTTGCGGGAAGACAAGGATGTTTACCTCGCCCGCAGTGCAGATCACCTGCAGATCTTCTGGCCAACCATGCGCATCTTCGACCAACATGCCCGAGAACCAGTGATGCACCGGATCGGCGTTCAACTTGATGCCGACTTGCTGTGCGGTCTTGCCATGGCGGCCATCGGCGGCAACTACAAGGCGCGGACGCAGCTCATGGGTGACGCCTTTATGGTCAAAGCGCACAGTGGGTCGCTCGCCCGGCTCGACATGAACCTTTCGAACTCCACGCAGGAACTTCGCACCTGCAGCAACGGCCGCATCGTCGAGTACGCCGCACAGTTTAGGATGCCCGATGGTCAGCGGCCCTTCATGGCCCGGTATCATTGCCGTAAAATCCAGCGTCAGCGCCTCGGCCGCTGCAGGCTCAAGCGTTTCGTCGTAGCCGATGTGGCGCCCGATCTGATGCGCACCGTGCGCGCGATAGAGATCGTAGAGTCCCAGCGTCTTGGCTTCGTTTACACCCCAGGGCGCCAACCACTCCCCGCGCACCACGTCGCGATGCTGTTCGGTGATTTCGAGCATCAAAACCGAATGACCGGCGCGCGCCATTGTGGTAGAGAACGCAGCACCGGCGATGCCGCCGCCGATGACGAGTATTTCGGGCGTGTTTTTGGCAGTCATGATGATCCTTTGGTCGGCGTCCAATTGTTGTGAACAACGCCCAGTCCCTCTATTGTGTCGTAAACTTGGAAGGATGCAAATATATGAGCGAAACCCATTCCGGAGGATGCCATTGCGGCGCCATCCGCTATCAACTTGCCGGATCGCCCAAAGACGTCGCGCTGTGCCATTGTGTCGATTGCCGGCGCAATGCAGGCGCGCCGGTGATGGCGTGGGCGGGATATCCTGAAGACAGCCTGGTAATGATCAAGGGCGAGGCGAAAGTCTTCAAGTCGACTGGCGCCACGCGCCGCAGCTTCTGCGGCGATTGTGGCACGGGCCTGTTTTATCGCAACGCCGACATTCTGCCGGGCATTGTTGAGGTGCAGCTATCGACGATGGACGATCAGGAGGCGCTGCCGCCGACGGTGCAGATTCAGGTGGCGGAACGGCTGGGCTGGATGAAGACCGCGCATCAGCTGCCCGAGATCCAGAGGTTTCCGGAATAGCCGCTTACGGCGAAGCGGACTTGCCGTCGGCGAGGTCGATGCCGTCGCGGAACAGCTTTCGATGCGCAGGATTACGGAAGAGCGACAGGCGTTCGCGCATGTCGATCGAGCTCACCTGACGGTACCTCGCGATCGCGGCTGCGGCGGCTTGCGTCTGTTGCAGGTGGCCGTAGCACGCGGTCAACAAAGCGAGGTTGAACGACACCGCGGGCTGAAGCTGGATCGCCTCTGTCAACAGCCGCACGGCGTCGTCGAAGCGGCGCTGGTCGAAGCGCGCGAGCGCGATGCCGCTCAGCTGATGGCCGCGATCCGAGGAACTGGGGTTCAGGCGCATCGACGTTTCCATGTGTTCGACGGCCGTGTCCGCCTCGCCCGCCGCCGCGCGCAGCCAGGCGCTCATCATCCAGGCCAGCGACGATCCCGGATTGAGCGCGAGCGAGCGGTCGATGAGCGTGGTCGACATCGCGGCGTCCTCGTCCAACGCCAGATAGATCGTAGCGATCCACGACAACACGTCGGCGTCGTCGGCGGCGAGTTGGATGCCGCGGCTCGCGTAGTCCAAGGCAAGTCGGCGATGATGCGCGAGATCCTCAGCCCACCGCGAGACGAAGATTTGCGAATGCGCGTAACCGGCAACGCTCAAGGCCTGCGCATAGCGCGGATCAAGCGCGAGCGCGCGTTCGAGGAGGTTCAGCGCCTCGAACATCGACTCTTTCTCGTAGGAGTCGACCAGCGCGACCGCCTTCAGATAGAGGTCGTAAGCGTCGATGTTGGCAGTCGGGTGGCGCGCGGCGCGCCTGATCTCCGCGTCGCGGACGGCCGGTTCGATGACACCCGCGACGCTGAGCGCCACGCGGTCCTGCAGCGCGAACACGTCGTCGAGCGTGTCGTCGTAGCGCTCGGCCCAGATTTGCGAACCGTCGGCGGCGTCGATCAGTTTGACCGCGATGCGGATACGGCCGGCGGCTTTGCGCACGCTGCCTTCCAAAATATAACGCACGCCCAGTTCCCGGCCCACGGTCTGCGCGCTGACCGGTTTGTCCTTGAATTGCTGGGTCGAGGCGCTGGCGATGACGAAGATCGAGCGGATGCGCGAGAGCGCGGTCGTGATCTCCTCCATCATGCCGTCGGCGAAGTAGGCTTGCTCCGGATCGTTGCTCAGGTTCGCGAAGGGAAGCACGGCGATCGACGGCTTGGTCGGCTGCGCCGGGCGAGCGGGCTGAGTGGACAGACTGGCAGCGATGCCGGCCAAGGCGAATGGGGACTGTCAGGAATTTTGTGTGGCGGGTCGGTTGCACATTTGAGTTAGGCGGCTTTCATTCGATCACCGAACATGACGGCGAATTGCGCTCTGGCTT
>JAWXBO010000025.1:0-27385 GCA_034440175.1 Alphaproteobacteria bacterium | reverse complement strand
GCCGCCAGCTGAACCTCTTCAAAGCGCAGCACCTCTGGTCCGCCGGTTTTCTCGATCCGAATGGCTTTGGTCATATTACTATGTCACCGTTTTTACAGATGGAAACGGGACGAAGCGAATCTAAATAAACGCGCTCCATCCATTCAACCTAAGACGCAACAGGCGCGCTCGGCATCGCCCCCGCCGGAAGCATGCGCGTCTTCAACTGCATCTCCAGCTGGTTGGGGTCCGTGATCGGCACCGAGCACGTCTGCCCGCTGCACACATACACCGTCGCCTTGTCGCCGATCTGGCCTTTGCCGGCCGCAGGGTGGCCCGCATAAAGCATCTCGCCTGGCGCCATCGTGATGATAATTTTGTTGGGCAAATTCACCCGCCGGAACACGTCGCGAAAGGCCGCCACGCTCGACGAATTCTTCTCGCCGACAATCACAATTTGCACCGCCCGCAAAATCAAATCGAACCCGCAATAATAGGTCGCGGCCGCAGCCGGTTGCCGGCGCGCATCTTCGGCGAACGCCTGAGTGAGGACACTATAACGCTCGGCATAATGTTTATTGCCCGTGACGCCGAGCAAGCGCGCCAGCACATGCATCATCGTACCGTTGGCGGCCGGCGTCGCACCGTCCAGCACTGTTCGTACCCGCACCAGCGGAACCTCGCCGTCCTTCGCCGTCAGCGCATAGCCGCCGATGTCGGAGCGCCAGAACACGTCATCCAGGATCTTCGTCCACGCGACGGCTTTGTCCAAATAGGGTTTGTGTCCCGTTATCTCGTACAGCGTGATGGCAGCGCGCGCCATGTTGGCATAGTCATCCGCAAGGCCGGGCGCACCCGCCTGTCCTGCGCGCCAGCTGTGACACAAGCGGTCACCCGTGCCCATCGTCTCGGCGACAAACCAAAACGCCTTCACAGCAGCGGCCTGCCAATCAATCCGGTTCAATCCTTCTGCAGCCGACGCGATGGCGTGGATCATCAATCCGTTCCAGTCGGCAAGTACCTTGTCGTCGCGTGACGGCGCAATTCTCTTGGCTCGCGCCACGAACAGCTTTTCGCGCAACGCGTTCAGCTTGCCTTCCTGCACTGCAGGCAGCGCCAACGCCATGCGCAGACGGTGAAGGATATTTTTGCCTTCCCAGTTCCCCTGCGGCCGCACGTCGTAGACCTGCTTGAACAGCGGCGCGTCTTTGCCCAGCACCGTATCGATCTCGGCTTCGCTCCACGTATAGAACTTGCCTTCCTCGCCTTCCGAGTCCGCATCGAGGGAGGAAGCAAACGCTCCGCCCTCAACCAGCATTTCGCGCAATGTCCAACCAACAGTCTCTTCAATGCGTGCCCGATAGGTGGGATTTCGTGAATG
The DNA here is from genome assembly GCA_034440175.1 of Alphaproteobacteria bacterium. Classification (GTDB taxonomy): domain Bacteria; phylum Pseudomonadota; class Alphaproteobacteria; order Micropepsales; family Micropepsaceae; genus SZUA-430. Next base: position 26,025 of record JAWXBO010000025.1, on the reverse strand, counting down.
CAGCCAGACCATCGTCAAAATGTCGATCAACAGCGCGTTGTCGTAGAGCATCTTCTCGAAGTGCGGCACCAGCCAGACATCATCGACCGCATAGCGCGCGAACCCGCCGCCCAGATGATCGTAGATTCCGCCCTGGCTCATATTCGTCAGCGTCAGATCAACCGCTTGCTGAAACTGCGACAGGCCCGTGTTGGAATAGGCGCGCCACATCAACTCGGTCACCGGCACATTGGGGAACTTTGGTGCCCCGGCCAATCCGCCGTGAAAAACATCGAAGGTTTGGCAAAGGCGTTTCATCGCCGCGTCCAGCGTCATCGGGTCCAATTGCGGACCCGGCCGGTTGACCTCGAACACCCGCTGCAGGCCGGTGCGAATGGTCTGCGTATTCTTTGACACCTGCTCGCCGTTCTCGCGATAAAGCCTGGCCACCTCCTTCAGCACATCCCCAAAGGCAGGCTTGCCGAACTTGGCTTCGGGCGGAAAATAGGTGCCGCCCCAATAAGGCTCGCCCTTCGACGTCAAGAACATCGTCAGCGGCCAGCCGCCTTGCTCGCCCATCATATTGAGCGCGGTTTGGAAGATCGCGTCCAGATCGGGCCGCTCTTCGCGGTCGATCTTGATGTTGACGAACAGGTCGTTCATCACCGCCGCCGTCGCCGGGTTCTCAAAGCTCTCATGCGCCATCACATGGCACCAATGGCAAGCTGCATAACCGACGGAAACCATAATCGGTTTGTCGCTAGCCCGTGCCTCTTCCAGAACCTCCGGACTCCACATTCGCCAGTGAACCGGATTGTCTTTGTGTTGGAGCAAATAGGGGCTCGTCGATTGCGCGAGCAGATTCATGAGTATTCAGGCTCCATAAATTTGAATAGGAAAGGGTGAAAGCTTGTGCTGCATCCGGCCTCTAACCGCGCTAGGTTCGGTGCGCCCAAACTTAAACGGCCAACCCAACGCAGAAAGTCGAAAGTTCGCCCGATGAAAATCACAATTGAAGTCGATTGTACACCCGCCGAAGCACGCACCTACATGGGCCTGCCAGATGTGGAACCGCTGCAGGCCGAAGTCATGGCTGAGGTTCAGCGCCGGGTCATGGGCGCCTTGTCGCTCACCGACCCTCAGCAACTGCTCAAGAACTGGGTTCCGTGGAGCGCCCAGGGCATGGAGAACTTCCAGTCCCTGGTTCGCGCCGCCGGCGCGGGTTGGGGGGCCTCCACAGACCCTGAGCCGCCCAAGCCCAAGTCCCGAAGCTGACGCCGCATGACACTGGACGACACCATCTTCGCACTGTCGTCGGCGCGGGGGCGGGCAGGCGTATGCGTGTTTCGCATTTCCGGCCCTCAGGCGCAGGCCTCAATCAAGGCCTTGACGGGCAAGCCCGCGCCCAGCCCTCGTAAGGCTGTTCTGCGCAATGTGTTCCACCGGGATGGCTCCCTGATAGACACGGGGCTCCTGCTCTGGTTCCCGGCCCCGGCAAGTTTCACCGGCGAGGCCGTCCTCGAACTCCACCTCCACGGCGGCCCGGCCATCATCGAGGCCATGTCCCACAGGTTGGCGGGCCTGCAGGGTCTGCGCCCCGCCGAACCCGGGGAGTTCACCAGACGCGCCTTCGCCAATGGCAAACTCGATCTCACCGAAGCCGAAGGCCTGGCCGATCTCATCGCCGCTGAAACCGATCAACAACGCAGGCTCGCGATCCGCCAACTGCAAGGCGGGCTGAAGGAACTCTACGACGGCTGGCGAACCGGGCTGATCAAGGCGCAAGCCTGGCTGGAAGCAACTATCGACTTTTCCGACGAAGACATACCAGCCGGGCTAGGCAGCGATGTCCTAGCGCGCGTCACCAGCCTTTCAGATGCCATCGCCGCGCATTTGGGTGATGCCAGGCGCGGGTTGATCGTGCGCGATGGCTTCACCATCGTCATCCTTGGTGCGCCCAACGTCGGCAAGTCATCGCTGCTCAATGCCCTGGCCCGCCGTGACGCGGCCATTGTTTCAGAAACGCCAGGCACCACGCGCGACCCGATCGAAGTCAACCTTGATCTCGGCGGCTACGCGGTAACTTTAATCGACACCGCAGGACTCAGGGACACCACAGACGTTGTCGAAACCGAAGGCATTCGCAGAGCGCGCGCCAAAGCTCTGGCTGCGGATCTTCGTCTGGGTGTGATCGAAAGTGCAGACAATGCGCCTGATTCACGTGTGTCACTGGAATTGTCAGCACACGATTTAGTGCTGATCAACAAGTGCGATCTGCTGCCCGCGCGTCACCCTCCCGCGTTGTACGTATCCGCCAAGACCGGCGAGGGTATCGAAGATCTCCTGGCCTGGCTGGAACAACAAGTCATCGCCAGAGTGGGTGGCTCCGAAACCATGCCAATGACTAGGCTCCGCCATCGTCATGCGCTCGAAGAAGCGCATCAGGCGCTAAGGCGTGCTGTCACCGCATTCAAGTCAGAGACCTGGCACGCCGATCTCATCGCCGAAGACATTCGATTGGCCGCCCGCGCCCTCGGCCGCATCACCGGCCGCGTCGACGTCGAAGATCTGCTCGACGTGATCTTCCACGACTTCTGCATCGGCAAATAAATTCTGACTCACATGAAACGTGGGGACAGTTATCACCCGGTGCAGTCCCCCATCCCCTGCAGCAGCAAGAGCTGCGCAGCCACTTCCCCCGCAAGCGGAGGAAGACAGAAGTTCTGGTGTCTGCCCCCGCTTGCGGGGGAAGTCCCTGCGCAGCCCTTGCTGCTGCAGGGGATGGGGGCTTTGCGATTCGTCCGTACGCAGAACTTTGACTCCCACACACCAACTGCTGTATCGGCTTGCCCAACATGAGCAACGATTTTGATGTCATCGTCATTGGTGGCGGCCACGCGGGGTGCGAGGCGGCAGCAGCGGCAGCGCGTCTGGGCGCGCGCGCCGCACTGATCACTCACAAAATCGAAACCCTGGGTGAGATGTCCTGCAATCCAGCCTTCGGTGGCCTGGGCAAGGGCCATCTGGTCCGCGAGATCGATGCGCTGGACGGCCTGATGGGCCGGGTCGCCGACTTTGCCGGCATCCAGTTCCGCCTCTTGAACCGCTCCAAGGGCCCAGCCGTCCGCGGCCCCAGAGTCCAGGCCGACCGCAAACTCTATCGCCAGCACATGCAGGCCCTCCTGCAAGATTACGCCAACTTGACGATCATTGCGGCCAGCGTCGAAGACCTGATCATCGCCAACGGCCAAGTCGCGGGGGTCCTCACCGCCGACGGCAGAGCATTCACAAGCAGCAGCGTCGTCTTGACCACCGGCACCTTCCTGCGCGGCCTGATCCATCTGGGGGAGCGCAAGATCCCCGCCGGGCGAGTGGGCGAAGCGCCATCCATGGGACTGTCAAAGACCCTGGAAGGCGTGGGCGTCGCACTCGGCCGCCTCAAGACCGGAACCCCGCCACGCCTTGACGGCCGGACCATCGACTGGGCTGCATTGGAGATGCAGCCAGGCGACGATCCGCCGGTCCCGTTCTCATTCCTCACCGACAAGATCACCAACCCGCAGATCCAGTGCGGTATCACCCGCACCACGCCCGCGACCCACGACATCATCAAAGCCAACCTGCATCGCGCGCCGTTGTACTCCGGCCAGATCGAAGGGACCGGTCCTCGCTATTGCCCGTCGATCGAAGACAAAGTCGTGCGCTTCGGCGCCCGCGACAACCACCAGATTTTCCTCGAGCCCGAAGGCCTCGACGATCCCACGATCTACCCCAATGGCATCTCGACCTCACTGCCCGAAGATGTGCAACTAGCCTTGCTGGCCACCATTCCCGGACTGGAGAAGGTCCGGATGGTCCGCCCGGGTTACGCCATCGAATACGACTACGTCGATCCGCGCGAACTCACCTCGAGCCTGGAACTGAAACGCTTGCCAGGACTGTTCCTTGCTGGCCAAATCAACGGCACCACGGGCTACGAAGAAGCCGGAGCTCAAGGCCTGGTCGCGGGTCTCAACGCCGCTCGCAAAGCGGCGGGGCAGGGTGCTGCAATCTTCGATCGCGCCTCAAGCTACACCGGCGTGATGATCGACGATCTGGTGACCAGAGGTGTCACTGAACCCTATCGCATGTTCACCTCCAGGGCGGAGTATCGCCTCTCGCTGCGCGCGGACAACGCCGACCAAAGGCTGACACCAATGGGCATGGCTCTAGGCTGCGTTAGTTCCCAGCGTGCGAGGGCCTTTACCGAAAAGAAGAACGAACTTGATTGCGTTCAATCCAAACTGGCCACTTTGACCATCACTCCATCCGCTGCTCTCAAAGCCGGCCTTTCCCTCAATCAGGACGGCGCGCGCAAGACCGCCCTGGAGCTCCTGTCTCATCCCAACGCCGGACGCGCAGCGGTGCTGAACCTGTGGCCGGAACTCTTGCCGGTACCAGAAAAAATCTTCGAGCAGCTCGAAGCTGATTCACTCTATGCCGGCTACCTGGACCGTCAAGCCGCCGACATCCAAGCCTTTCGCCGCGACGAATCGCTGAGCCTGCCGCCGGACTTTGACTATGAAGGCGTGGCGGGCCTTTCGACCGAAGTGATCCAGAAACTGTCGCGCATCCGCCCATCCACCCTGGGTCAGGCCAGCCGCATCGAAGGCGTAACTCCGGCGGCGGTGACGGCAGTCCTGCTGAATGTCAGAATTCGCGGCCGTCAGACGGCGTGACTCCGGCAGTGCCAGCAACCTCAGATTACACAGAACTTGACTTTGCAACGGAGCTGGGAGTCGCACGTGAAACCGTGAGTCGCTTATCCACATACGTGGATTTGCTGCGCCAGTGGAACGAAAGGCTGAACCTCGTCGCCGACTCGACACTGCCCGATGTCTGGCGCCGCCACATCCTTGATTCGGCCCAACTCGTAGACCTGTTACCCCCCGAATCGACCTCCGTCGTCGACCTTGGAAGTGGGGCAGGGTTCCCGGGAATGGTCCTGGCTATTCTTCTTAGCCACAGACCTGGCACATTTGTGCACCTGATTGAGGCCACCCAGAAGAAGTGTCTCTTCCTCGAAGAAGTAGCCGCCGCAACCGCAGCACCCGTCAAAATCCACTGGGCAAGGGCGGAACAGGTGGAGAATCTGAAGACGCATGTCGTAACGGCACGCGCCGTTGCGCCATTAAATCGCCTCTTGGGCCTGGCCTACCCCTACTTTGGGCCTGGGACCATTGGCCTGTTTCTTAAGGGTAAATCGCTCTCCAATGAATTGACCCTCGCAGCCAAATCCTGGAAACTCGACGCCACCCCCATCCTGAGCCGGTCAGACCGGTCAGGAACAGTATTGCGAGTGACAGGATTATCCCCTTGGCGGACGCCCCAGAAACCGTCTTAGCACCACGGCCCCTCAGACCTGAATACGCGCGGCGGGAAAAGTCGCGCATCATCGTCATCGCCAATCAGAAGGGCGGCGTCGGCAAAACCACGACTGCCATCAATCTGGGAACCGCATTGGCAGCGGTGGGCAAACAAATCTTGGTCATCGACGTCGATCCGCAAGGCAATGCCTCGACCGGCCTGGGTATTTCCAAACACCAGCGCTCCGTCTCCATCTACGAAGTCCTGATTGGCCACGTGCAGCTGCATGAAGCGATCGTCCCTACCCAGATCCCGGGCTTGCATGTCGTGCCCGCGACGTCGGAATTGGCCGGCGCCGAGATGGAGCTCGTCGGTGTACCGCGGCGCTCGTTTCGCTTGCGCGATGCACTCGATGCCTACGCCCACAAAGTAGCAGCCCCGGTCGAACGCAGCGACGCGACGGACATTTCGGTCAATGTGAATAAATTCACACACTATGATTATATTCTTATCGACTGTCCGCCCTCGCTGAACCTCCTGACCATCAACGCCATGACCTCGGCGCACGGACTTCTGGTGCCCCTTCAATGCGAATTCTTCGCGCTCGAAGGCCTGAGCCAGCTCCTGCGCACCATCGATCTGGTGCGCGGCAGTCTCAATCCCGCGCTCGAAATTCAGGGGGTGGTGCTGACCATGTACGACAAGCGCAATAATCTGTCGGAACAAGTCGCCCAGGACGTTCGCCAGCATCTGGGCGAGAAAGTTTACCAAACCATCATCCCGCGCAATGTGCGCATTTCAGAAGCCCCCAGCCATGGCCTTCCAGCTCTGCTTTACGACCTGAAAAGCGCAGGAAGCCAAGCCTACATCAAACTTGCCGGCGAACTCATTCAACGCGAAAAGTCCCGAAAAGCAGCATGACCCAAGCAAAAAAATCGACATTTTCAGGACTAGGACGTGGACTTTCCGCCCTGTTGGGCGAGGTCGAATCCGAAGTTTTGGCGGCCGGCAACCAGCCCGGCCAGGCCTTCCACCCAACCAGCCACGCCAGCCCGGCCGAACACCGCGCCCCGCGCACTTTGCCCATCGCGCTGCTCCGGCCAAACCCCTTCCAGCCGCGCGAACATTTCGATCCCGAGGCGCTCGAAGAACTTGCGAACTCGATCCGCGACAAGGGCGTCATCCAGCCCATTATCGTGCGCCCCGTTCCCGGTCAGCCCGATGAATACCAAATCGTCGCCGGCGAACGCCGCTGGCGCGCCGCCCAAAAGGCGCGCCTGCACGAGGTGCCGGTCGTCATCCGCGCCTTCACCGACGCCGAGGCACTCGAAGTCGCCCTCATCGAGAACATCCAACGCGCCGACCTCAACCCCATCGAAGAAGCGCGTGGCTATCGCCAACTGATCGAAAAATTCAGCTACACCCAAGACGCCTTGGGCAACGTGATCGGCCGCAGCCGCAGCCACATCGCCAACACGATCCGCCTGCTCGCTCTGCCCCAAACCGTCCAGGACTACATCTACGCCGGCAAACTTTCGGCAGGCCACGCCCGCACTCTGGTAGGCCAGCCCGACCCCGAAGCCATGGCGCTCGAACTCATCGACGGCGGTCTCAACGTCCGTGAAGCCGAAGAGAAAGGCCGCAAAGCCAAAGGCAAGAAAAAGCGCACGATAGGCAAGGACGCCGACACCCGCGCCCTCGAGCAATCCCTCTCCACCCAACTAGGCCTCAACGTCTCCATCTCCCACAAAGGCGAAAAAGGCGGCGAACTCAAAGTCGCCTACAAAAGCCTGGAACAACTAGACGAAATCTGCCGCCTGCTGGGCCACACGGGGTAACGCCTGGAGCGGCCCTCATCAGTCCCGCCGAAGTGGCGGGCCAGCTTCTCCCAAGGGAGAAGCGCCAAAAATATTAGCAAGCCCTTCGCCCGCTTGCGGGAGAAGGTGGCGCGCCGCACTTCGCGGCGTGACGGATGAGGGACCTCGCCGCGCCACCACGAGTGTACGGACCGTCGACTGTTGAAGGCGAGGTTGAAGAGGAAACGTGATGAGCAAGGGAGGCGAAAAAATTATGCGCGGGTTGCGAGAGGCAGTCGCCCATGCCTCGGGTCGTGCTCGCGCGGCCCGAGTGCACATCGTTCACGTCCCGGACGTCAAAGCAACTCAGCGAAAGCTCGAAACAACCAAGATCCATAAAAGTAAGTCCATGTCCGCCGTTCACGAAATGATGGACGGTCTTCACAAGTCTGGCGCCATCGACAAACAGACCATGCGCGAATTTGACGAGGGTTGCCTGGCCGCGATGCCAGTTCTCGGCCCCGATCAAATCAAAGCCATCCGCGAAAGTGAAAAAGTCTCGCAACCGGTATTCGCGCGTTATCTCAACGTCTCGAGGAATCTGGTTTCCGATTGGGAGCGCGGAGTAAAACGTCCCGGCGGTCCCGCGCTGCGGTTGCTCTCGATCATCGACCGCAAAGGACTACGTGCCATCGTTTGAAGAGCCGGTCCCCAAACCTCTTCGCCCCCTTCCCGGCCAAAGCCATCCTGCTCGCTCACCGCAGAAATTGTGACACCGCATCCAAACCGCTACCGCCGGCTCCCCGGCCGCCGCCGTGCCACCTCGACCAACGCCTGCTGCGCCATCGCGGCTTCCGGAAACCCAGTCGTCCGCGTCCGCGCCTCGGCCTCCGAGAGGATCACCATCGCCTGACGCAACCGCGCCCGGTCCCAGCCTGAAACCTGCACCGGCATCTTGCCCCACATCGGCCCGGCGCCTTCCATGCCAGCGGCCAAGCGTTGGAACAGGCGCAGTGTAAATCCGACAGCCACGCCCCACGCCATCCCCGACTCGTTGCCCTTGGCGATCAGCCGGTCGAGACGCTTCAGATCCCCGTCGGCGACAGCCTCCGCAACCTCGTCGCCTTCAACCGCGCCGCTATCGCCGATCAACCCAACCACCTCAGAACGTGTCACCACACTTCCGGCCGTAGCCGCTCCGAGATAGCAAACCAACTTCTCGACTTCGGTGCGCAGCAAACGCCGGTCAGCACTCAACGCCTCCGACAGATAGACCAAAGCGTCGGGCTCAACCTGCCACCCGGCAGCACTCAGCGTCTGCTGAATAAGCCGCCCAGCCTCCTCCGGCCGGTCGTCGAAACACTCGATCGCGGCACCCGTTTTGGCGCTCTCGAACACCTTGCGCAAAGCTGAAGCCTTGGTGAGTTCGCCCGCCTCCACCACCACCAGCGTGTCGCCCTTTACATCCGCAAGATAGCCATCAAACAGTGCGGCCAGGTCATTGGAAGCGTCGCGCACCCGCACCACCCGCCTGCCGCCAAACATCGAGATGGCACCCGCTTCATCGCCCAGCCGCGCCGGATCCTTCTTCAACCCATCGCCGCTCAGATCGGCCACCCGGAAAGCATCGTTCATGTCGGGAACAATTGCGACCACACAGCGGTCCGCCCGCTCCCGCACCAAGCCGTTATTGCTGCCAAACACCAGCACCGCCGCCCAAGAAGCAGGCGGCTTCGCACTTAGTTTGTCAGCGTCGCTGGATGAGATGCGCAATTGTACCTGATCCGAATTCAAATTGAGTCATGATGAGCGGAAGTAAGAAATTTTACCGCGAAGACGCGAAGGACGCGAAGGACTCAAGTTACAATTTCCAGCATTCGAAACATGTCTCGGGTGCACTCCGCTCCCAGTCACTGCGTCTTCGGGTCCTTCGCGTCTTAGCGGTGAAATTGACTTGGTCCTCGCCGCGCGAATAACTGCGCACAGAAACGGCTTACTCCTTCGTCCCGAACCGGTTCTCGAAATAGAGCCCCAGCTGCAACCGGATCTCCTCGCCCGCTTCCCGCGCTGCCCGTTCCTGAGCGTCGCGTTCGGCTGACTGTGTGCCGAACTGCGAATCGACGACGTTGTAGGCCGCAATCGCCCGGGTCGTCCCACGGTCCAGCATCTCGCCGCTCACCGCGTCGCGCAATTCATACTTGGCGATCAGCGTATAATTATAGCGCGTGATCTGCGTATTCGCCTGAATAGCCAGACCCTCTTTGATGTCCTCAAGCTTGATACCCAACCGGTATGCGGCTCCACTCGGCGTGCCCGACGGCGTCAACGCATCCAGCAACTGGTTGCGCAGATGCACTCCTTGCCGGCCCGGAATAGGCTCTACAAAGACTTGTCCGAAATAAGTGTCCATGCCCTCGGGCGTCGTGCCCACGGCATAAAGGGGACGAAAGCCGCAACCGCTGAGCGCCAGCATTGAAGCGACTGCGAGGAAAGCGCCGACAACAACCTTCATTTCTACCCCGTCACCACGTTCACAATCCGATTGGGTACGATAATGACCTTTTTGATCACCTGTCCGTCAATGGCCTTGCGCACCAAATCGCGGGCCATGGCGGCAGCCTCAACCGATTTTGCGTCCAAATCCCTGGCCAATTCGACTTCGTCCCGCCGTTTACCGTTGATCTGAATCACGATTGTAACACTGTCGAGGCGGGTCAAGGCGGGGTCGGCCTTCGGCCACGGCGCGTGGACCGCCATGGTTGCAGCCCCCAGCCGCTGCCAGCACTCCTCCGCCAGATGCGGCGCCATGGGATTGATTAGGATCACCAAAGTCTCCAGCGCCTCACGCAGCACCCACTGTCCATCGGCGCCCTCAGGCCTGTAATCCGTCAACGCATTGACGAATTCATAAAGCCTGGCCACCGCCTTGTTGAAGCGGAAGCGTTCCAGATCGTCGGTGACGGCAGCGGCCGTGCGATGTGTGATCCGGCGCATAGCGACGCCAGACGCGTTGAATTGGTCCGGCGCCGGCGTCCCAAATTTCGGCAGCGTGGCAATCGCGTCGTCCACCATCCGCCACACCTTCTGCACATAGCGCCAGGCACCATCGATGCCGGCCTCACTCCATTCCGAATCGCGCTCGGGCGGCGAATCCGACATCATGAACCAGCGCGCCGCATCGACGCCGAACGTGTCGGCCACCGCTTCCGGCGGCACCACGTTCTTCTTCGACTTCGACATCTTCTCGATCGCGCCGATCGTCACCGGCAGGTTTGTACCGCGCTTGACCGCAACATCGCCGCGCTTTTCAACTTCTTCGGGGAACAGATATTTGCCGTCCGGGTCCCGATAAGTCTCGTGCGTGATCATGCCTTGCGTGAACAGGCCAGCGAACGGTTCGCTCAACCCGGCATAGCCCGCCTTGCGCATCGCCCGCACGAAGAAGCGCGAATAGAGCAGATGCAAAATCGCGTGCTCCACACCGCCGATATACTGATCGACCGGCAGCCAATAATCGACCGCCTCGCGGTTCGTGGGACCCGGTGCCTGCGCATCGCAATAGCGGGCGAAATACCAGGACGAGTCGACGAACGTATCCATCGTGTCGGTCTCGCGCCGCGCCGGCTTGCCGCAGGATGGACAGGCGACGTTTTTCCACGTCGGGTGCCGGTCGAGCGGATTGCCCGGCTGATCGAACGTCGCATCCTCCGGCAAAATCACCGGCAAATCCTTGTCCGGAACCGGCACGACGCCACATGAAACGCAGTGGATCATTGGGATCGGACAACCCCAATAACGTTGGCGGCTAATCCCCCAATCTCGCAAGCGGTAGGTAATCGTGCTTTTGCCCGCGCCCATATTCTCAAGCTTGGCGATCGCCGCAAGCTTTGCATCCTCGACGCTCATGCCGTTCATGAAGTCCGAGTTCGCAAGCACGCCGTCGCCAATATAGGCCTCGGTGCCGACGCTAAACGTCTTGGGATCCTCGCCTGCGGGGATCACGACAGGCGGCACCGGCAATCCATACTTGCGCGCAAAATCAAGGTCGCGCTGATCGTGCGCCGGACAGCCGAAAATAGCGCCCAGCCCGTACTCCATCAGCACGAAATTCGCGACATAGACGGGCAGGGTGGCGCCCGCGACGAACGGATGCCGCGCCCGCAAGCCCGTATCGAAGCCCAATTTTTCGGCGGTCTCGATTTCGGCCGCCGACGTCCCGTGCCGCTTGCACTCGACAATGAAATCCTTCAATCCCGCATTCGTTGACGCCATCTCCTGCGCAATCGGATGATCGGCCGCGATGGCGCAGAAACTCGCGCCGAACAACGTGTCCGGCCGCGTTGTAAAAACCTCGAGCGATTTTTGTTTGACATCGGTCAAGGCGAACGTCACCCGCGCGCCCTCGGACCTGCCGATCCAGTTGGCTTGCATCAGCTTCACTTTGTCGGGCCAGCGCTCCAGCCCGTCGATTGCTGACAGCAACTCCTCAGCCATATCCGTAATCCGGAAGAACCATTGCGTCAGCTTGCGCTGCTCGACCACCGCGTTCGAGCGCCAGCCGCGCCCGTCGATCACCTGCTCGTTGGCAAGCACGGTGTGATCGACCGGATCCCAGTTGACGTTCGCTTCCTTGCGCGCCACGAACCCCAGGCGGTGAAAGTCCAAAAACATTTTCTGCTGATGCTTGTAATAGGCCGGATCGCAGGTCGCGAACTCGCGGCTCCAGTCCACCGACAGGCCTAGCAGTTTCAGCTGCGCCTTCATCGTCGCGATATTAGCGGTAGTCCAGATCGCGGGATGCGAATTCTGTTCAAGCGCCGCGTTCTCGGCCGCCAGGCCGAACGCGTCCCAGCCCATCGGATGCAACACGTTAAAGCCCATCGCCCGCTTGAACCGCGCCACGACATCGCCCATCACATAATTGCGCCCATGCCCGATATGGATACGCCCCGACGGATAGGGAAACATCTCAAGCACGTAGTATTTCGGCTTCGAGCGGTCGATTTTCGTCAAAAAGACCTGTGCGTCTTCCCATGCCTTCTGCCACTTTGGCTCGGCCTCGCGGGCGTTGTAGCGCGACATCATGCTGATCCATCAAATCGTCTGTTTAAAAGACCATACCAGCGCCTGCATGCAACGAGCCCAGCGGCATCCCGCCGCGCCGCACAATTCAATGTAATCCCGGCGAGCCTTGGCGGGGCTTTCCCTTGCCACCAATTTGTTGCGTGCCTATGCAACAGACAGGCTTGTGATCTGGAAATGTCTGGCCCTTTTCGACTCGCGGACGCATGCAACGCTGCGTGGACGGATCAAGCCCGTCCAAGACGGCACTTTTATGTTTTGCGTGACGGCACCAGGCCCATACGGTAGCCTGGAAGCCCATGCTGTAGCCTGGACGAAGGAGGATTGCTGCATGAATAGACTAGACTGGTCGCAGTGCGAGGCGGTCGAAAGTGTTCCCGGCAAAGTAAGCGGGGCGTGGGTGTTCAAGGAAACGCGTACGCCGGTGGCGGTTGTTTTTGAGAATCTGGAAGACGGCATGACGATTGATGAAGTCATGGAACAATTCGCCGTGACACGGCCGCAAGCCCGCGCCGTCCTTGAGTTCGCCGCGCGCAGCCTGGACGTAGTCGTGACCGCCTGATGCGCATTCTCTTCGACAACGGCACACCGCGAGGCGTTGCAAGCGCCTTGTCCGGCCATGTCGTCGAAGAGGCGCGTTTGCATGGTTGGGACAATCTGCGGAATGGCGAACTGTTGGAGGCGGCTGAAGCCGCTCAGTTCGATGTGTTTCTTACGACTGATCGCAACATCCGTTACCAGCAAAATCTCTCCGTGCGCAAGATTTCTAACATTGTGCTCAGTAAGGGAAGATGGAAACTCATCAAGGCCATGCTGCCGGCCATTGCCGCGGCGGTAGATGCAGCGATGCCCGGTAGTTTCATTGAAGTTCAGATTTCCCAGGAATGAAATTGCTAGCGAACGAGCATCTCTTTACGTTGGCAACCGCCGCAACCGCCGCAGCCGCGAATCCAGAATAAACACCGAGACCTTCAGACGTTCATGCGGCGTTGCCGGCGGAATGTACCAGCTAATTTTGATGATGCCGCCAAACGGATCGGCTTGGTCCGGCAGCAGGACGCCTCCGGAAACTGGCGCAAGTACCTGCGGACCACCCGTTTTGCAAGGTTCCACCAAGAGCAACGCAACAACGATCTTCACGTACTACTAATCACGGGTGAAACTGCTCAGTATTGTGCCTCCGTCGCACCGTAGGACTTACTTGAAATTAAATCGCGACGCGTAAACTCGAACCTTAAACACCGGCTGGTTCATGCCCATTACCGAAGCCCTTCGCGCCAGGCGTGCGACTGACATAAGCGTTCTGGTGCCCGGTTTCGCCGACATCACAAAGAGCGCGTTGACGGTCGCGGGCGCGCTCTATGCGACGCTGTCGGTGCTGCACCTGTTCCAGCCTGCGGATTGGGCGTTGCCCATGTCGGCGACGGCGATGGGCACTGCGGTCCTCTTGCTGGGCTGGCGCGCCGCGTTCTCGACGCCTTCGCTGCCACAGTACGTTCGCCACCGTGCTTTGTTCGCGATTACCCTGCTGGCTTGGTAGAACAGTGCGCTTCACTTGTGGCTCTCCGGCGACCCTATACAGGCAGCCAATGTCGCTATCGTCAGACTCGCGGCGGGCATCGTGCTCATCGATCGGACAGAGTATGCCGTATGCGTCGTGCTGTGTTGGGCAGCGTGGTTCATTCACATCTCGGCGACTGGCGAACAGACGGCCGTCGCCCACTATGGCATCCACCTCCTCGAGGTCACCGTCCTTGCGAGCGCCGCATTCGCCTGGAAGCACATCGTCCTCGTGCGCAACAACGACCTGCTCGGGCGAGAGCAGGCAGCGCGCGAAGAGGCGGAAGTGAATCTTCGCCGCGCCACAGACGCCGATATTACTTTGAGGGAAAACGAAGAACGCTTTCGCATGCTCTTCGCGCTGGCGCCGGTCGGCATCGCGCTGACCAGCATGGAAGACGGCCTCTTTCTCTCGGGCAACGACGCCCTGTTCGACATGATGGGCTGCCGCGAAGGTGAGCTCTCGAGCTTGCCATGTCGGGATACCACGCCGTGCGCCCTCGATGTGGCGGAACTTGAACAATTCGAGCTCCTGCACGCGCACGGCCATTTTGGGCCTTACGAAAAGCAATTTGTGCGAAAGGACGGAACGCACCTTCCGGTCCTTCTAAGCGGCCGGCGCCTCATTGACGCATCCGGCCGGATCATCGTTCTCTCTGTCGTTCAAGACATCTCTGCGCGCAAATTGTTCGAAGCGAATTTGGCAGATGCGCGCGACGCCGCCGAAGCTGCGAGCAATGCCAAGTCCGAATTCCTGGCCATGATGAGCCATGAGATTCGTACGCCGCTAAATGGCGTGCTCGGCATGACGGCCGCGCTTCTTGAAACGGATTTGCGCGCTGAACAGCGCCACTATGCGCAGACGGTTCACGACTCCGGCGACAGTCTCATGCGTATCATCAACGACGTGCTGGACTTCTCGAAGCTAGAAGCGGGCAAATTGGAGTTCGAGGCGACCCCCTTCGACCTTCCTTTCGTTCTTCGCCATGCAGCCGAAATATGCGAACCGCGCGCCAAAGAAAAGAACCTAAGCCTCGACATCGAACTTGCCGCCGATTTGCAAGACTATGTCAAAGCAGACGCCGGTCGCCTGCGCCAGGTTGCGCTGAATTTCCTAACCAATGCCATCAAGTTCACGGCGACGGGCCGGGTCGCACTGCGCGCATCGACTTTAGCAAGTCCCACCGGCCACCTCACGTTGCGTGTCGAAGTTACCGACACCGGCATCGGCATCCCGGCCGACCGCCTTGCCAAGTTGTTCAAAAGTTTCACGCAAGCTGACGCCTCGATCTCGCGCCGATTCGGCGGCACGGGCTTGGGGCTCGCCATATCCAAGAAATTGGTCGAGAGTATGGGCGGCAAGATCGGTGTCGTCAGTGAAGTCGGTAAGGGCTCGACATTCTGGTTCGAGTTGCCTGTTGTCTTGGTGGGCAAAGGCGAGACAGTCGGCGCTCAACATGCGATCTCAGACGAGGACTTCGCGCACGCGCTGCACACCGTCCGCGCGCTCGGCCGTCCGCTTCGCTTGCTCCTTGTCGAGGACAACGCCACGAACCAACTCGTGGCCAGGGTTGCCCTTGCGAAGTTCGACATCGCTCCCGATACCGCCGGCAACGGCCTGGAAGCTGTTGAGGCGGTGCGCGGCAAAGACTACGATATCATCCTCATGGACATGCAGATGCCGGAAATGGACGGCATCACGGCGACCCGCATCATCCGCGAGATGCCTGGCACGGCCAAGACAGTTCCGATCGTCGCGCTAACTGCCAACGCCTATGAGAGCGACATTGAAGCCTGTCACGCTGCGGGGATGAGCGGGCATCTGGGCAAGCCATTCCGTAAAGAGGAATTGTTCGTCGCTATCGCACACGCATTGAAAGGCGACGACCGTCGCGTTGCGCCAGTGCGGAATCCGGCTTCGAGCGCGGCCGAAAAGCCGATCATCGATCCCGAAGTGCTGGCGACGTTCCGCGCCGAGAATGGCGAGGATGTTTTGCGCATGCTCGTCGACGGCTATCTTGAAGGCGCTGCCGCCCAACTTAGGCGGTTGCACGACCTTCTCGCGGCAGGCGACACCGGCACGCCCGCGGCCGCCGTTGCCCACACGCTGAAAAGTTCAAGCGCCATGGCCGGCGCGATGGCGCTTGCCGCGCACGCTGCGCGTCTCGAAGGTCAATTGCGCAATCAAACCGCCCGCCCGCACCCCGCCGACGCAGAGGAGATGGAGGCGCTGTTCGCTGCCTAGCGCGCGGCGTTGCTCGAGCAAGGCTTCCTCGCTGCGGCATAATCAAAGGTCGAGGCCGGCAAAATGGAACTCGATCCAGAAGCCAACGACGTTGCGGAGATCATCGCCGAGGCGGTCCGTCTGGCCGGCGCGCGCCACGGTGAGGGTCATGGACCAAGTCCGCAAACCGTCGCCGCGCCCGAATTGCCATTGCTGCTTGCGGATCGTCGCAGGCTGCTTCAGATGATCGTAAACCTGATTTCGAACGCGCGGAAGTTCACCCCGGACGAAGGCTCGGTCACCGTCCATGCGCGAATGCTCGCCGCCGGCGGCATCGTCATCACTGTCACCGATACCGGTGCCGGGATCGCCCCGGCGGACATTCCGAAGGCGCTGGAGCCCTTTACGCAGGTCGACGACAGCAAATCCCGCCGGCATGCGGGCACGGGGATGGGCTTGCCGATCGTGAAGTCCTTGGTCGAACTTCACGGGGGCGAGTTCACTCTCGAAAGCGACCTTGGACTGGGCACACGCGCCAGCCTGATCTTCCCGCCTGCGGCCACCAGAAAAAGGCCGTCTGCACCGAATGTGCCCAAAGCACTTATAGCGTAAGGGCGGCCGGCCTTCGCCGGACTATCCGGTTTGGAACGCTGCGTCCCCCTACTCGTCCTGGATCTTCAGTGCCCGCGCTTTGTTGAGAATAACATTCTCAAGCTTCGTCACCGTATCGGGATCGACGGTTGCTTCCATCCAGTCGCCGGTCGGCTTTTTGATTTCTTTGAAAATCGAAACCCGCACCGCTTCTGCGCGCAGCCTTGAATCCAGAATAAACACCGAGACCTTCAGTCGTTCATTCGGCGTTGCCGGCGGAATGTACCAGCTGGTTTTGATGATTCCGCCAAACGGATCGGTCTGGTCCATCGGCATGAAGGAAAGTGAATCCAGGCTGGCGCGCCAAAGATAGGCGTTAACCGCCACCCCTTTGCGGTCATCGGACTTTGAACTCGAGCCCGACCCCATCCAGCTGAACATCCCGGACTCCGAGCCGGGCGCCTCGACTTTCTGCACTGGGGCCGGTGGCGGTGGAATATCCGCCGAGGGCTTGGCCGCCTCGGGAGTTGAACTGCATCCGGCGAGCAAAAGCGCAACACAACCGGCGGTAAGCAACTTGGTTTTCATGGATAAAACTCTATACCTGACACCGGGAAGGCTGAAACCAACCCCCGCTTTTGACCAAAGTGAGGCCGCGTTATACGCGAAGAAAGGCTAGTGCAGCAATTGGTGCGAGCGGGCAATCACGCATTTTTGTGCGCCTCGCTACGCTTAATGGCGCGAGTCCCAAGCCAGGCGAAACCTGAGGTCTACGTGCAATCGGCAAGCAACACTGATTGATTGAACTAACGTTAGGTGGAGCAAACTCTTGACCCGGCACCGCGATTGACCGCATGACTAAGCTCGGGGGAGCAGTTGGGTATCGGTATTTTAGAGTAAAGGGCTCCTAATGACGCGTTTGTGGCCAGCATTGACTGCAGTATGTCTCCTCACCCTCGCAGGCACGGCCTCCGCGAGGGAATGGTCGTTCGACTGGGGCGGGCAGGGTAATCTCTCCGGCTACTACATCGACCAAACCGAAGTTCCGTCCAACACCCTGAACGGTTACGGCTTTGCCGCCGAAGGCAAAACCTGGGGCCGAGTCAAAACCGTCACCGACAGTGGCCTGGAAATCGGCTTGCGCGGCCAATTGCGTTTTCAGTCGAGCGAGCACGAATTTTCCAACGACAATATCAACGGCGCGCCTGATGTCGTCGATGAAGTCTGGCTCTATATACAAAGCGCCTTCGGCCGCGCCACGATCGGCCTGGAAGACGGCGCTGCCGACAGTGCCGGCATTTTCTCGCCAACCGTATCCGAAATTAATCGCCTCGACGACGCGCGCGCTTTCCCGCTGCAAGATCCAATCTCGTCAAGTTTCACGGCGTACGAGCCCAATGGCGCCCACACCCGCACCGATTTGAATGCGTCCGGCGACGCGCTCAAGATCATCTACTATTCGCCGCGCCTCATCGGCATTCAGCTTTCGGCGTCGTACGCACCCGAACTGACCAGGGGCTTCAACGACCTCTTCAACAGCAACGACCAGGCTGATCAGCAGTCGGACATCTGGGAAGTCGGCGTCAACTATCAGGGCTCGCTCAGCGCTTTCGATGTCGGCTTCTATGCCGGCTACGTCGCGGGCTACAACGAAGACGCGACGGTAGGACACACACTTACAATCATAGCGGCACCCATCATTCCCGGGCCGCCCGTTCCATTCCTTACAAACGCCTTCACACCCGGCGATCTCGAAGAATACGGCGCCGGCGCCCAGATTGCTTACGAAGGCCTTAAAGTCGGCGGCTCCTATCGTGTCACCAACATTGCCGGTGGCGCAGGCTTGGCGGACGGCGGCGGCGCTTCAGTCGGTTGCGGCCAACTCGCAGGCTGCGTTTTGCCCGACAATCACACCACGATCTGGGGCGCAGGCGTCACTTACGAAACCGGTCCGTGGCGCGTCGGTGCCGAATACGTCAACCTCGAGGAAGAACTGCCTCGGCTTGCCGATGGGCGCGACCTCACCCAGGACGCGCAGGGCTGGGCCGGTTCCGTCGGCTACGAATTCGATGAAAACGCGCGAATCGTCGCCGGTTACCAACATTACGCTTTTGATGGCCCGGCCGGCACCTGTGTAGCGGCCCCCACACCCGTGTGCGATACGCTCGATGCCAACCTGGGCTACATTCAGACCTCGATCACGTTCTGAGTTTTGAGGTAAAATCGAATGATGCGTCTGTCCGCCTTCTCAATCACGGCAGCACTGCTGTTCGCCAGCACAGCAGCCTCGGCCGATGCGCTCGACCGCGTCACTCTCAAACTTAACGGCCACCTCAGCGCCGTCGGCGCTTACGTCGACCAATCAAACAGTGACGGCCTCGACCAGGGCCTGCTGGCCATCGACTCCGGCCTTTACGGCTCGGCATCGCTGCCGCTCGACGGCGGCGGCGAAATCGGCGGCCGCGTCGCCTTTGATATCGACTACGCCACCAATTTCGACTCGTTTTTGAACGACGCCGGCGCCTCGAATGTCCTCGAAGAACTTTGGTTCTATTGGGACAATAGGCTTGGCCGACTGCAAGCGGGCCTCCAGGACGGCGCCGCCGACATCCTGGGCCTAAGCCAGCCGTCCGTGACCCGGGGCATCAGGGTCGATAACCCTGAGATTTTCCTGATGGGCTACCCCTGCAACACGGCCTGCAGCTCGGACCCGCAAGCCCCCGGCAGCCTGTTCAGCCCCAACGGCATGCAGCTGCGCACCGACATTCACGGCTCCGACGACTACCTCAAAATCATGTACCTCTCGCCGGACCTCAGCGGTCTGCATCTGGCTGTCTCCTTCGCGCCCGACGGCACCCGCGACCCCGCGCAACTCTTTGGTGATGACGAACGCAACGAACAAGCCAACATCTGGGATTTCGCCGCCAACTATTTGCGCACCGTGGGTCAAGTCGATATCGGCCTCAGCGTCGGTTACGTCACCGGCGAAAACGTCAACAACGATTGGGCGGGCACTTACGGTGACCTCGAAGAGTGGGGCGCCGCCGCCAAACTCGGCTACCGCGAATGGACCATCGGCACCGCCTGGCGCCAGACCAACGTGATGGGCGGCGGACCGGTGACGCAAGGGGCGTTCAACTCCAACGTCTTTGAAGACCTCGTGACCAACATCTGGAGCGCAGGCCTAACTTACGAAACTGGCCCCTGGATGTTCGGCGCCAACTACGTCTACGCCGAAGCCGAACTCTTCTTTGAAAACCAGACCGGCTCAGGCCTCCAGTTCGCCGGTGCCTACACCATCGACGAAAACATCCGCATCTCCGCCGGCTACCAACACTTCAAATTCGACGGGCCCCAAAACCAGTGTCAAACCGATAACGGCGGAATTTTCTTCCCCCCGTGCGACACCCTCGACGGCAACGTCGCCTACCTCGAAACGACGTTCAGTTTCTAAGCAGCCGCTTGACAAAGGTGGCATGTTGCAGTTCGCTTTCGGCCTGATTCCGCATAAAACAGGTCCCCGCCATGACCCATCCGCAAAGAGTCTCGACCTGCCTCTGGTTCGACCGCCAGGCGGAAGAGGCCGCGAACTTCTACGTCTCGCTCTTTCCCAACTCGAGTGTCACCGCAATAGCGCGTTATGGCGAAGGCACCCCGATGCCTGCGGGCCTCGCCATGACGGTGGAATTCAAGCTCGACGGCACCGAGTTCTTGCTCCTCAACGGCGGCCCGCATTTCAAATTGACCGAGGCCGCCTCCCTCAGCGTCCGCTGCGATACCCAAGCCGAAGTCGACCGGCTCTGGTCGGCACTCATCGCCAAGGGTGGCAACGAAAGCATGTGCGGCTGGCTCAAGGACCGCTACGGCGTCTCCTGGCAGATCGTGCCCACCATCCTGGCGAAATATCTCAACGACCCCAACCGCGACCGCGCCGCCCGAACCATGGCCGCCATGATGCAAATGAAAAAACTCGACATCGCCAAACTCGAAGCCGCTTACCGCGGCGAATAACAGGAGCAAACCCATGTACGTCGACGGATTTGTGATTCCTGTGCCGAAAGCCAACCGCGAAGCCTATCGCAAGATCGCCGCAATCGCCGCCCCCATCTTCAAGGAACACGGCGCCTTGAAAGTCGTCGAGTGCTGGGGCGACGACATCCCGCCCGGCAAAGTCACCTCGTTCCCAATGGCGGTAAAATGCAACGACGACGAGACAGTCGTCTTCTCTTGGATGGTCTGGCCATCCAAAGCCGCCCGAGACGAAGGCAACGCCAAAGCCATGGCCGACCCGCGAATGCAAGAAGGCGGCATGGACTGCCCCTTCGACGGCAACCGCATGAGCCTGGGCGGTTTCGAGGTGCTGCTGGAGGCCTAAGCGAAGCGCGACACTGCCACGGCAAATCGCTACTATGCGGCCCTGATCAAAGCAAATCGGGAGCAGCATATGAAATTCGCACGAATTACGGTCGATCCAAAACAAATGGAGGGGCTGCCTTGCATCCGGCGTCTGCGTATTCCGGTGGCAACGGTCGTTGGAATGATTGCCGATGGTATGAGCGAAGCACAGATTCTCGGCGCTTACCCGGACCTCGAAGCAGACGACATCAAAGACGCTCTGAAATATGCAGCAGAAGCTGTGCGCGAACGTGAATTGCCGTTGGCTGGCGAATGAAGTTTTTGATCGACAATGCACTTTCGCCTTTGGTGGCAGAGCGGTTGCGTCAGCGCGGATACGACGCACGCCATGTGCGTGATATTTCAATGCAGGACGCAGACGACGAGTCAATCTTCAACTATGCGGCAAGTGAAAACCGGATTGTAGTTTCTTCGGACACAGACTTTGGAACGTTGCTGGCACTTCGCAATGAGGCGAAGCCGTCCGTAATTTTACTGAGGCGCGGAACGCCTCGCAAGCCTGAACTCCAGGCAACTTTCATCGCGGCAAATCTGCCAGCGTTAGAACAGCACTTGCTCACCGGCGCAGCGATTGTGATGGAAGGGACGCGCATTCGAATTCGCTCGTTGCCCATCGGCGGTGCAGTCTGATTCAGATCGTGCAAATCGGCGCCAGCCACCCGCGCATCAGCGCCACCCCGGCCAGGCGCAAGCCACCAAGGCGGTTGATTGAATTCGCGTCAATCCCGCCCAATGCATAAACCGGGCACGCGCACCCCGCGCTCATCGCGGCAAACCGCACCACGCCCAAAGCCCCGCGCTCCGCATGGCTCGCCGTCGCAAATACCGGTGACACGAAAACCGCATCTGCGCCCAGCACGCAGGCCCTCGCCACTGCCGCGCGATCATGCGCCGATACCGTCACCAGCCCGAACTGCGCCCGCGCCACTCCGACCTTCGCCATCCGCGCTTGCGGCAGATGCACCCCGTCCGCACGCAGCCGCACCGCTAGCTTCACATCGTCCGCGATCAAAAGCTTGACTCCGCGCGCGTCGCACACCACCCGCAACCCCAGTGCCAGCGCCTCGCGCGCGCGCGCCTCGCGATGGCGCACCACCACAGCACTCCCGCGCGGCAAAGCGCGCACAGCCTCCACCCAATCGACCACAAGCGTATCGTCGGTCATCAACACCAGCGAAGGCAACCCGCGCCCACAACGCGCGTTGAGCCGTAGCGCTTTACGTGCCAGCTTCGCGCGGTTCTGAGTTACAGTCTCACCCTTCATGACCCCACCCATACCAGCCCCCACCATCGCCTCCAACCTAGCTGCCCTCCGCGCCCGCATTCCGCAAGGCGTGACGCTCATCGCCGTTAGCAAAACCCAAAGCCCAAACGCCATCCGCAAAGCTATTGCCGCCGGCCAGCGCGTCTTCGGCGAAAACCGCGTGCAAGAGGCCGCCACGAAATTCCCCGCTCTCAAGGCCGAAACCCCTGGGCTTGAACTCCACCTCATCGGCCCCTTGCAATCGAACAAGGCCCGCGACGCCGTAGCCCTGTTCGACGCCATCCACACGCTTGACCGCGACAGCCTGGCCCAAGCCCTGGCCTGCGAAATCAAGCGGGCAGGGCGCTCGCCAAAGCTATTCGTCCAGGTCAACACTGGCGAAGAACCGCAAAAATCGGGCCTCGCGCCGAAAGAAACCCTGGCCTTCATCACCAGATGCCGTGACGAATTCGGCCTCGCCATCACGGGCCTGATGTGCCTTCCGCCCGCGGACGAAGAACCGTCCCCGCATTTCGCATTGCTGTTGAAACTCGCGCGAAAGGCAGATCTGCTCCACCTCTCCATGGGCATGAGTAACGACTATCAATCAGCCATCGCCCTGGGCGCCACTCACGTGCGCATCGGCAGCGCGATTTTCGGCGAACGCCGCTAGCCCTCACCCGGCGTCCGGAAGCAGCTCTGCTTTGAGCAAGGCGTAAGTCTCCACGAGAAACGCTTCCGTCGTCTCAGGGCTGGATAATTAAAGTAATTAAAGGGACGCTATATGTAATTGCAAAGTCAAGTGCACGAGGCACGATTGATTCAAGGTATTCACATATACCGTCCCTTCAATTAATTTCTTAAAAAGCAGCCTGCACTGGGTCATGGACATGGTCTTTCGCGACGATGAATGCCGCGTCAGAGCCGACAACACCCCCGCGAACTTCGCGACGTTCCGGCACATGGCGTATAACCTCGCCAGAAAAGCGCCGGGAAAAGATTCCATCCGCCTCAGGCGAAAAACAGCCTCCTGGGACGACGAATACCTCGCAAGCCTCATCGCCGCTTAACGTCCTTCACCCGATCCCCGTGGGGATTGCTGGCCCTCCCCTTCCGCGCGCGGGCAATCTCGGGCTATATTTCGGCTCCCTAGTTTCCGCCGCGTTCCGGGCGCCTCAAGGTTGTGGAGCAAACATGAGCCAAGTGACGAAGCATCATCGCGTCTTGATCGCGGGCGGGGGCGCGGCGGGAATTACGGTCGCCGCGCGCCTGAAGCGAAAGGGCCCCGCCGATCTCGACATCGCGATCGTCGAGCCTTCGGACGCGCATTACTATCAGCCGGCCTTCACGCTGGTCGGCGCCGGGGCCTATACGCTTGACGCCACACGCAAGGCCGAAGCGAAACTCATACCGCCTGGCGTCAAATACATTCGAGGCCAGGTGAAGGAATTCGATCCCGCGAATAACCGGGTCAAGCTCGCCGGCGGCACGACGATCACTTACGACTATCTCGTTGTCGCGACGGGGGTGAAGCTCGATTGGAGCAAGATCGAGGGCTTGCGCGAAACGCTGGGCCGTAACGGCGTGTGCAGCAACTACTCGCCCGACTACGTGAACTACACCTGGGAGTGCGTGCGGAACCTGAACACCGGCGCCAAGACGGTGTTCACGCAAGCGCCGCTGCCGTTCAAATGCCCGGGGGCGCCGCAGAAGGCGGCCTACCTGACCGCCGATCATATGAACCGCAACGGCCTTCGCGAGTCGTGCGACGTTCAGTTTTTCACCCACGCGCCGGTGATCTTCGGCGTGCCGTTCTTCGCCCGCGAGCTCGTCAAGGTGGCGGCGCGCCACAAGATCGGCGTCAACTATCAGCACAATCTCGTGGCCGTCGACGGAGCGGGCAAGACGGCGACGTTCGAGCGCGTGAGCGATGCCGCGAGGGGCGAGCGCGTGACCGTCCCCTTCGACCTGCTCCATGTCTCGCCGGCGCAATCGCCGCACGACGAGGTGAGATCAAGCGCGCTTGCCAACGCCGCCGGCTGGGTCGAGGTCGATCAGGCGACTATGCAGCACGTAAAGTTTCCCAATGTGTTTTCGCTGGGCGACGTCTGTTCGACGCCGAACTCGAAAACCGCCGCCGCCGTGCGCAAGCAGGCACCGGTCGTCGTACGCAACCTTCTGCACATGATGGCGAAGGAAACGGCGGAGAAGGGCTACGACGGCTATGCCTCATGCCCGCTGACGACGGCCTACGGCAAAGTCATCATGGCCGAATTCACCTACGGCGGAAAAGTGACACCCACGCTGCCGCTCGATCCGGCGAAGGAGAGCGCCATCAACTGGCAAATCAAAACCACGGGCCTGCCGATCCTCTATTGGAACTACATGCTCAAGGGCCACGAATGGTTCCCCAAGCACAACACCGCCTTCGTCGAACCGAAATGAGGGAAAGGGAGGGGACAGTGCTGCAACGGCGTCAACTGATTGCCGGCATGAGCGCGATCGCGTTCGCGGGCGTGACGGGATGTGCGGCGCCTTTGCAAGGCAAGGTGCGCGCTGGCGTTTCGACGGGGCGGGCGTGAGCGGGCGGTTCGGCGTTCTGACGCCGCATTTCGCCCTGCTGCTGAAACTCGCCCGAACGGCAGGCCTGCCCCACCTCAGCATGAGTAACGACTATCAGTCAGCCATCGCCCCCGGCGCCACCCACCTGCGCATCGGCAGCGCGATTTTCGGAGAGCGCATATGACTCAATCATCGTCATCATCACCGGAGAAACCCATGCGCATTTTTGGCCTGGTAATCGCAACCGTGCTGGCACTGTTTGGCTGCGGCGAACCCACCGGGGACACCACCAAAAGTGAGACGCCGCCACCCGCCCCGCCAAAGCTCTGGGAAACGCGCCCGCCAATCCCACCCCTGAAGCCCTTCGAAACCCACGGCCGCATCGACCACGACGGCGCCAGCATTTGGTACGCAAGCTACGGCGCCGGCGCGCCGGTGCTGCTGCTTCACGGCGCGCTCGGCAACGCGGAAAATTTCGGCAATCAGGTCCCGGCACTCGTCAAGACTGGCCATCGCGTTATCCTCATCGACAGCCGCGGCCAAGGCCGCAGCACCCGCGACGCGCGCCCCTTCACCTACGAGCTGATGGAATCAGATGTCGTCGCCGTAATGAGCGCTTTGAAAATCAACAGGGCCGCAATCGTCGGTTGGAGCGACGGCGGCATTATCGGCCTGATCATGGCAATGAAGCACCCCAAACGCGTCACGCGCGTTTTTGCCTTCGGCGCCAATATGGACCCCACCGGCGTCATGCCGAACCTCGACCAGCGACCCATTTTTTTGGGCCTCATCGAGCAGGCGGCTAAAGACTATGCGCGTCTTTCCTCGACCCCGAATGATTTTCAAACCTTAGCCGAAGCGATCTTTAAGATGATCGCCTACCAGCCCAACTATACCGCCAAGGATCTCGCCGCCATCAAGGGTCCGCGCATCGCCATCGTCGACGGCGAACACGAAGAAGCCGTCCAGCCCGAGCACACGAAATATCTGGCCCGCACCATCCCCGGCGCCAAACTCATCATCCTGCCCGGCGTCAGCCACTGGGCCCCCATCCAAAAGCCCGATGAGTTCAACAAAGCGATGCTCGCCTTCCTCGACGCCCCGTGAACCCCTTTGGAATAATTAAGTAATTATGGGTAAGGGGGCGCTATATGTAACTGCAAAGTTAAGGGCATGAGGCAAGATTGATTCAAGGTAGTTACATATAGCGTCCCCTTAAGTCCTAG
>JAWXBO010000024.1:0-63558 GCA_034440175.1 Alphaproteobacteria bacterium | reverse complement strand
TACATGTTCAAGTCGTTTGGCTCTTCGCCGAAAGCGGCAGCTTTGTGGAGGCAAATAATAGCGCTTACTCAATTGGTCGCTCCACATAATAGGGACGACATCAACGTTGCAAAGTACATGTTGGCATACACGCTGGCCAAGGAATGCTACTCCAACAATTCACCCAAAGTTGTTCAAGAAGCCAAGTCAATCCTCGACGAGTTTCTTCGGCGCCGTGACTACAAGGGAATAGAATTTGAGGCATACGAAATATTGGGGGACATCGAAGTGCTCTCAAAGCGCTTCGAACCATCCGAGCCGCTGTACCGAGAGGCACTTAAAATTCAGATTGAGTATCATCAACCATCGATGCATTCTCCTCCACGAGAGGTGCTAACGGCGGCAAAATTGGCGTTGGTTCTCGCAACCCTTGGCAAAATCGAAGATGCTCTGAAAATATTGGCGAATACGAAAGAGTATGATTTCAAGTATGTGATCCCAGCACGCGATGAAAAATGCCTTGGAGCGCCGCTCGCACCACAAAATTTTCCAATTGATCGCTCAGTGTACGGGCGACTGAACGCCGCCATTTCACGATGACGGAGCGCTGCAGTTGGATCTGTGTTTAATTTTCGAGTCGAGTGGCAAGGGTTCAAAACAACAAGCTCAAATTGAAGTGTCATTGCAACGCATTTCATAAGCACAGAATTGCCAACAATGATTGCCTGACAATCGCGTTCGCTAGCAAGAAGCTTCGCGCATTCACGTAAATGAGCCTACTTGTCGTTGCAAAAAGGGACTCGTCATTGATCAGTGATCAGGACTTCTGCTCGGACATCAATCTCGCGTGTAGTGCAGCCGGCAGATCGCGCATCGCGTGCACGATCGCAACGACTTCGGCATCGTCGCCGGTGATACGGTAAAACACGACATAGGGCCTCTCCACCAGGCTCCTCAAGCGGTCAGCGATTTCGGGGCTCAAGCGTCCGGCAGGTGGATGGGATTCCAGTATCCGGCAGCGCCTGCGCAGCCGCTCAACAGTGTTCACGGCGCGCGGCACACTTTGTTGCGCAACAAAGAGTGCGATTGTCTGAAGATCAATGATCGCTTCCGGACGAAATACAACGTGCGTCATCAATGCTTGAGGGATGCCAAAAGCTTCTCAACATTGTCGAATGCGAGATCGGCAGAAACCGAGGGTCTCGGGTCTGCGAGTGAGCGGGAAATCTTGGCGCGCAGTTCATCAAGCTTGCGTGCGTCCTCCACTTCCAGTGCCGCAAGCCCGTCTCTGACCGCGTCGGCAGTGCTCGCAGACGCGCCGCTTGCGACACGTTCATTAAGCTTCGCAAGGAGATCCTCAGGCAAGGTCAGTTCTTTCGTGTTCATAGCTGCATGGTATCACACTTTTCGGTATGCGCGACAGTCCGGGAGCTTGGCTGATTTCAGCCGTGAAAGTGCACCGCTGTCGCAGAAATTGTTAATACGCAATCGCCATCCGCAGCTCGCGCGGATCGCGCTCTGCGCGCAATGGCAGCATCCGCGCTTCACCCCGCAATATGTGGTGTGCCGTCAGCACCAGCGCACACGCGTCAAAGAGATCGTCGGCCTTGGCACCGCTCCCACGCAACTCCCCCAACCATGTGTTCAGCTGCTTGAACCCCGCACGCACCAGCAATCGCTTGCGCAGTTTCAGTCCGGCTTCGCTATGCTTGCTGACCAGAGCCCTGCCGCCATTCAGCCGCGCGAACGCCAGCTCCGGATGTGCTTCGAAAATGCGTTTCTGCATGCCCGGTGCGATCGCGACGTCGATCTCGATCATCTTGGGCCGGATGTTCCAGATCTGCTTCGAAATTCCGCCACAGTTCTGGTCCTTCGCCCACTGATTCGCCAAAGCCCAGTCTTTTTGTGCGAATCGCAGCGCCCCGCGCGGCAGCATCTTGAATATCCGTGACGCAAAAGGAGTAAGGACGCTGCGTGCCTCAACTTCACATTGCCGTACGCCGCTACTCGATATTCCTATCGGCATGTCTACAGCTATGACCTGAGCATCGCGTCCTATCGCGTTCCAATTTGGAGCAATTCGCCAACTCTGCTTCTTAAGATTTAAGCTTGAATCAACGACTAACCAACCGGTGCGGCAACCATCAATACCAGCGACGCGTTGCATTTGTTTCTTCTCACAAGTGTTAACTCTCTTTCGCGTGACGAGTTGTGCTTTTCATGCCAAGCTTGGCGCAAAGAATGCAAGCGTACCTATCTTAAGCTTGCAGTGTGCCGGTTTACAGTCTTCGATTCGTTTTGAAACTCGAGACCGCTCACATCTTTGGTAACGCAGAATTCGTAACCGGGAGAAAGTGATCGCATGAAGGGTTGGATCAAAGGGGAATTCATGGCCTACAAGCCCGGGATCGTCGAGCCGCAAAAGGCAAACGCCTTAACGTTTGCAGGCTCTGAGCTTTTTAAACGCACCTTCGAAGAAGGCATGTCGATGGTCGAGGAGACCGCGACCTATCTCGACGGTAAAGGCCGCGCAGAGTCGAAACTGCTGCCGTCCAAGATCGCGCTTACCTATGCCGGCGAAAGCATGCGCCTGACCACCCGCCTGATGCAGGTCGCATCGTGGTTACTGGTGCAGCGCGCCGTTTCTGAGGGCGAAATGACCCCCGATGAAGCCGAAAAGGAAAAATACCGCCTCGGCGCCCGCGAAATCTGCCGCGGCTCA
This sequence comes from Alphaproteobacteria bacterium, assembly GCA_034440175.1. Lineage (GTDB taxonomy): Bacteria > Pseudomonadota > Alphaproteobacteria > Micropepsales > Micropepsaceae > SZUA-430. The sequence continues at coordinate 60,857 of JAWXBO010000024.1, read as the reverse complement.
CGCAACGAAAACATCGACATGCTGCCCGCCAAACTGGTCGACCTTTTGGGCCGCAGCCAGAACCTCTACGAACGCGTGGAGCGCCTGGACCAACTCCTCTACGGCAAGGAAGAAGCCCCACCCGTCGGCCTCAACGCCCAACTAGGCCGCCTCCACGCAGCGTTTGGACAGGCCGCAGAGTGATTTAATAGGCTCAGGGTGAACATCATGGGAAAGTTTGATCAAGTTACCTCGGCGCTTGAAGCGTTGCCCGAAGCGCGACGTGAAGAAATCGCCACGATCCTCGAGACCTTGTTCCACGGCGACCTGCATCCCGAAAGCGCATTGAACGACGAGCAGATTGCCGACCTGCGGTCGCGGCTCGCCAATCCCGGTCCGATAGCTTCAGACGACGAAGTTGAAGCTTTTTTCGCACGCTTCAAAGTCTGAGCAATGCGGCGACTGATATGGCGTGCCCAAGCGCTCGCCGATCTCGACAGAATTCATGCATGGCTTTCGACGGTAGAAATCGCCGAGCCTGATCGAGCGATGCATCATATTAGGGCGGCGGCCAACGGCCTCATACGGTTTGGTGACATTGGACGGCCAAGCCGGATTGAAGGAGTACGGGAGCTATCTGTGCGCGTTGCGCCCTATGTGATCGCCTATCGGGTAAATTCCGATGCAATCGACATCCTTCCCGTCTATCACAACGCGCAGAATCAATAAAATGCGTGCTCGCAAACACGTATGGCGATGGATTTCCGGCAGGCAACCCTACTTCTTCGCGGCGCCGACCATGCCTTCGAATTTCTTGTTGAATTTCGACACGCGGCCCGCGCGGTCGGAATTTTCTGGCCAGTCCCGGACCAATCGCACCCGAACATCGCTAGAGCGTCTGAACGTCGTCGCTTTGTACTGGCGATCCCTGACAGGACTGCGTTCAAGCTCGCATTGCCATCGCGCTGGGAAAGTACCCAGGGTCATCATCGCCAGCCTGAACGATGCTGTAATGGTCAAAGCCCATCGTGAATTGCGCGCGCTCTTGGGATAATCTCCCAAGAGCGACGGTATAGCCTAGCATGCTGGCGAGCGGCACCACGGCAGTGATGACTTTTGCGTCTCCTCGCTGATCGGCGCCCTGAACTATTCCATGACGAGATACCAGGTCAGCAACGACTTCACCCGTGAAGTCGTCAGGCGTCACTACCTCGACCCTCATGGTGGGTTCAAGCAAAGACACCGCATTGAGTTCCTTCAATTCGCGGAAAGCGGCGCGCGTAGCAATTTCGAAGGTCACTTCGCTTGAGTCGATTTCGTGAAAGGCGCCATCAATGAGGGTCGCCTTGAAGTCGATGACCGGATAACCGGCCAGCACACCATTTTCGCGCGACGCCTGCAGACCCTTTTCGACGCCTAGTACATAATCATTCGGCACAACACCTCCAACGACTTCATTTTCGAAAATGAACCCCGATCCGGTTGGAAGCGGTTCAAATTGAATCTTCACCCGCGCGAATTGACCTGAACCGGCTTTTTGTTTTTTGAAAGTGTGGTCAATGACAACGACCCGGGTCAGTGTTTCTCGATAGGCCACCTGAGGCGGGCCGATTTTGACTTCGATGGCATAGGTACGCTTGAGCCTGTCGATTTTGCTATCGAGGTGCCGATCGCTCTCGCCCTTGAGAATGGTTTGGTCCGACCCGAAATCGATCAAGTAGGTGAAGTTGGGGTCCTCGGCGACGATCTCTTTCAGCGCGACACCCAACGCCATCCGGTCTGACTCCAACACCGGCACAACGGCGATCGAAACAAGGTGAAAAGTGTTCCCTTGCCGGTTGGCCATGCTCCCTCCATTGAGAATTCACCGCAAGGCGCATCACAACAATTACCCAAGCGGGTACAGACCGTCTTCTTGGGTGCGGGCAAGGGGTATACCGCACCACAGCCGCAGGGTCATTCGGATAACTCAACCCGCCCAGACAATAGCCGCGACGGGGAATGGTTTGAAACGCGAATTACTTCTTCGCGGCGCCGACCATGCCTTCGAATTTCTTGTTGAATTTCGACACGCGGCCCGCGCGGTCGAGCAATTGCTGGCCGCCGCCTGTCCACGCCGGGTGGGTCGTGGGATCGATATCGAGCGTCATCACATCGCCCTCGGCACCCCAGGTCGAACGTGTCAAATACTTCGACCCGTCGTTCAACAGAACGGTGATGTAGTGATAGTTGGGGTGGCCTTCTTTTTTCATCTGGCAATGCCTTGGAAATATCGTGCGCGTCGAGAACAGCGGCGGCATATAGCCAAAACCCCGCTGCGGCGCAAGACCGCGCCAATTGTCATGGCTCTGGCAGGTAACCCCACGCGGTGCCATATAGGCCTCTAAATCATCAGAGAGCCTCAACTTGACCGACAATCCGGGCGCAGAATTCGCCGCCGCTATCGAACGCGAGGCGCAAGGTCGCAGGCGCAGCCGCGATCTTAAGGTCCTGCGCCGCCTGATCCCCTTCATGGCGCCCTACAAGGGTATGATTGCACTGGCGACCATGTTTCTGCTCGTCGCCGCCAGCGCTTCTCTGGCAATCCCGGCGGCCGTCAGGGAAATGATCGACCACGGCTTCTCAAAGGAAAATGCCGGCCTCATCGACCAGTATTTTCTTCTGGTTCTGGGTGTAGCGCTCGTTCTGGGGTTTGCCACTGCCGCGCGCTTCTACTGCGTGACCTGGCTGGGCGAGCGCATCGTCGCCGACATGCGCCAGGCACTCTACAGCCACATCCTGGGGCTAAGCCCCGCTTTCTTCGAAGTCACCCGCACCGGCGAAGTGCTCTCGCGCATCACCACCGACACCACCCTCATTCAAACCGCGGTCGGCTCAAGCGCGTCGATCGCCCTGCGCAATCTGCTCATGATGGTGGGCGGCCTCATTATGCTTTTGATCACCAGCCCCAAGCTCACCAGCCTCGTTCTGGGCACCGTCGTCTTCGTTGTCTTGCCGCTGATCTTCATGGGCCGTGTCGTCCGCAACCTGTCGCGCCAGAGCCAGGACCGCGTCGCCGACACCAGCGCCTATGCCGCCGAAACCATCAACGCCATCCAAACCGTCCAGTCCTTCACCCACGAGCCCATAGACCGCGCCCGCTTCAGCAAGGCGGTCGAAGCAACTTTTGCCACAGCCCTCAAACGCGTGCGGGCCCGGTCATTGATGACGGCACTGGTCATCGTGCTCGTCTTCACCAGCATTGTCGGCATCTTGTGGATGGGCGCGCAAGCCGTGCTGGCAGGCACCATGAGCAGCGGCGAGCTCAGCGCCTTTATTCTCTACGCGGTGATTGTGGCATCGGGCCTGGGCGCACTCTCCGAAGTCTGGGGTGAAGTGCAACAAGCAGCCGGTGCCATTGAGCGCATCGTCGAACTGCTCTCGACCGAGCCACAAATCAAAACGGTGGCCAAGCCTGTTGCAATGCCAACGCCACGCGGTTCCGTGAAATTCGAGAACGTGACTTTTGAATACCCGATGCGCCCGGGGGTGTCGGCACTGCGAAACTTCTCGCTCAACATAAGACCGGGCGAGACCGTAGCCCTAGTGGGCCCGTCGGGGGCCGGCAAGACGACTGTATTCCAATTGCTCCAACGCTTCTTCGACATTCAAATCGGCAAAATCTTTGTCGATGGCATCGACATCACCCAGACCTCAGCCACCGAGCTGCGCACCCGGCTCGCCCTCGTCCCCCAGGACACCGTCATCTTCGGCGACACGGCCTTCGAGAACATTCGCTATGGCCGCCCCGGTGCCAGCGAGGATGAGATCCACGCAGCCGCCCAAGCCGCTCAGGCCGATGAGTTCCTGGTTAAGCTCCCGCAGGCCTATCACACCCATCTGGGCGAACGGGGTGTGACGCTGTCGGGCGGCCAAAGGCAGCGCCTGGCCATCGCCCGGGCCTTCTTGCGTGATGCGCCGATCCTGTTGCTCGACGAAGCGACAAGCGCACTCGATGCCGAAAGCGAACGCTTGGTGCAAAAAGCCCTTGATACCCTGATGCAGAAAAAGACCACGATCGTCATCGCTCACCGCTTGGCAACGGTTCAGCGCGCCGATCGCATCATCGTCATGGATCAAGGCGGCATCGTCGCCCAAGGCACGCACACCGAACTCGCCTCAGGCGGCGGCCTCTACGCCCGCCTCGCAAAGCTTCAGTTTGCTGGGATGGCGGCGGAATAGCTTCACGTCCCGCTCGCCAGCACATCAACCCGGTCGTTGATCCCATCGGTGGCACCGCCAAACGGCAGCACATCGACCCGGTCCATCGCCACACCCTTCGACACCAGATATTCACGCACAACGCGCGCGCGCTCGAGCGACAATCGGTGTGACTCGCTCGACATATCGCCGGTCTTGCCGCTAAACGCCGCCAAGCGTATGCGCTCCTGCGACGCCAGCAAACGCTGGGCTACGACATCAAGAATTGCATAAGCAGCACTCGGCATCCGGCTCAGACCGCTCGAAAACCGGATGCGGCTCAGCACAGAAAATCCAGCCACCGGATTGAACGGCTTGGTCGAGGCAAAGGGATCGGTGGCAGCACCGGTCATCTCAACTGGAAAATTCTCGACAATGGTCACCGGCACCTCGGCCTTCGCCGGGGTCTTGGCAACGGGCGATGGCGCTTGTGTCACCGGCACGACGGCCAAAGCTGCGGGTGAAAACTCCGTGACCGGTTTGGCCATGACTGGTTTGGGGCGAGGCATGGGAATCGTCGCCAGACGGTTCGCCATCTCAGGCTTTGCCAGTGGCCACACAGCTAGTTTTGACTGGTCCGGCTTCGGCAGAGGGGCCTCGTCAGTCAACGCGTCCATATTCACCGTGACGCCGTCGCCGTCTGCCGCCGGTTCGGGATTGTCCTTCGCGTGAGAAATCCCACACGCTGTGAACGCCAACACAAGAACTAAACTGACTCGCATGACGCCGACACTACTCGAAACCGGGACTAACTTCACGCGGTTCAGCGTGTGCCTTTCAAAATTTTAAGCAACGGCCCGTGAAGATTGGCATTTGAAGCCAGAATATGGCCATTGGTAAGCATGTCCTGCCCGCTGGCAAGATCGCTAACCAACCCGCCGGCCTCGCGCACCAGCACGGTGCCCGCCGCAACATCCCACGGCGCCAGGGCCCGCTCCCAGAACGCGTCGTAGCGCCCGGCCGCAACCCACGCCAGATCAAGCGCCGCAGCACCAAACCGGCGCACGCCAGCCACATCTTTCATCACCGTGCCAAGCTCGCTCAGAAACTCTTCCTGTCCCGGACGGCCCTGATGCGGAATGCCGGTAGCTATGAGAGAGTCACCCAGTTCACGCCGCGCCGACACCCGCAAGCGCCGGTCATTATGCCAGGCGCCTTGGCCTTTTTCGGCCGTGTACATATCATCGGTGATCGGATTGAACACGACGCCGGCAACCATATGCCCGTCGCGCTCAAGCCCGATCGAGATCGCGCAGTGTGGTACACCGTGCATGAAGTTCGTCGTCCCGTCGAGCGGATCGATATACCAGCGATGCGATTTGTCCGGCCCTTCGATGATACCGGATTCTTCCATCACAAAACAGTAATGCGGCCGCGTCCGCGACAGTTCCTCTTTCAGTATCCGCTCGGATTTCAGGTCGGCTTTGGTGACGAAATCCGACAGTCCCTTGCGCAGGATTTGCAAATTCTCCAGCTCGCCAAAATCGCGCACGATCGCTTTGCCCGCCTTGCGCGCGGCCGCAGTCATCACATTCATCAGCGGCGTGTTGATAGCCATAAGGGGTCCGGTTATTCCGCTCGCTTGACGTAAAGCACGTCGTCGGTTGAAACGATAATCCTAGAGCCCACGTCAATAAACGGGGGCACCATCACTTTGAGGCCATTGTCCAGAATAGCGGGCTTGTAGGACGGTGCCGCAGTTTGTCCTTTGACGGCGGGATCGGTCTCGACCACGGTTTGCAAAACCTGGACCGGCAGCTTGATGCTGATCGGTTTGCCCTCATAGCTCTCGACCTTGACATCCATGCCGTCCGACAAAAACGCCGCGCGCTCGCCGACAAAGTCTTTGGAGATTTCGATCTGGTCGAAAGTTTCCTTGTCCATGAAGGTCAGCATTTCGCCGGCTTCGAACAGAAACGTATAGGCCTTAAAGTCCAGCTCGATCGACTCGACAGATTCCGCCGAGCGGAAGCGCTCATTGAGCTTGCGCCCATCGAACAGGTTCTTCAACTCGACCTGATTGTAGGCACCACCCTTGCCGGGCTTGACCGCCTGCGACTTCACCGCAACCCATAGCGTAGCGTCATGCTCGATGACGGCGCCGGGCTTTATTTCATTGCCTGCGATTTTCATACTGGTTCTGCATAAATGAAAACGGGCGGTCGCCCGCCCTCGTGAAAAACGAGGCGGAACCTAACAGGGCATCCCTACCTATTCAATCTGAGCAATCAGCCTATTTTGCTGAAGATTCGAAGATATCGTTAAAGCGCCGCACGGCGTTCGCCGGGCCTTGCGGGTGGTTCCAAACGCCACCGCAGACCGCCAGAAAGTCTGCACCCGCTTCAACCAGCACCGCCGCATTCTCGACCGTGATCCCGCCGATCGCCACACAAGGCGCCTGCATGATGTCTTGCCACCAGGTCAAAAGGTCAGGTGTCGCGCGGGCTTTCACCTCTTTCGTCACTGTCGGAAAGAACGCACCGAACGCGACATAGTCGGCCCCCGCCTCGGCCGCTTCCATCGCCAGATGCTTGGAAGCATGACACGTAACGCCGATCATCCTGTCATGCCCCAGCAACGCCCGCGCCTGGGACAGGGGCGCGTCCCCCTGGCCCAGATGCACGCCATCCGCCCCCATGCGCAACGCCAGGTCCGGCCGGTCATTCACAATGAACGCAACGCCCGCCTTCTGCGCAATCGGTAAAAGTTGCTCGCTCGCGCGCACGATGACGTCGTCAGGCTCATCCTTCAGGCGCAACTGCAAGGACGCGACATCGCCGCCCTCAAGTGCGCGCCGCAGAAGATCACCAAAGCCCGCATCAATTCGCGGCGGCGTGATCAGATAGAGGCGGCAGCGGCGGCTCAATCGCGCACCTTGAATACAAGCAGGTGAAGGAAGAGACGCTTTTCGGCATCGGGTGCGGCATCAAAGGCCATAGTCGCGTACGCCGCCGTATCGATAACCGCTGACTCTTGAGCTTTCGTAAACCGCCGCACAGGGTCGTAATCGGCTGCATGACGCATTCTCTGCAGATCGACGAACGCAGTCGCGCAACCTTTGATCCCATGACTGAAGCTTGCGAGTCCGCAAGCACGCTCATATCGATCTGAAAGTGAGGGTTTTCGTACCGCCTCGCAGACTTCCGACATGGATGCGTGTTGTAGCGAACGATAGACGAGTCTGTATTCCGGACGCTTTCTGTGCGTTGGACTTGACCCAATCAGATGATCCGAAACAGATCTTAGGAAGTGATGGAACACCGCATAATAAGCGCTGGATATCGCGCGTCGAAGGTCAGTCTGATTTGGAGCGCCCTTGCTCGAGCCCAAATGGTTGTGCGCATGGATGAGCAAGCGCGCGGGATCAATCATGCCCGTCGTTAAGGCTCGCTAGTTCTTTGGTCGTGACGAAACTGACATAGGGGAAGCGATCATCACCGTGGGCCTCCAGGTATTCGCTGGTGGCCATCATGATTGAAACCGCGGATTCACCCGAGACCTTGAGGTGCCTGCGGTCCCTCAATACGACGGTAATGCGCAAGGCATCGCGATCCCGTTGATCGACATCAGGCTCGACCAACACATCGTTGATCCGCTCGTTCTTGAGGCTCTTTGCCGCAATATCTTTGACCTTTGATCGGACTTGGGCGAGATCCATTGCCATCGTCGTACACTGTACTCCCGTGCTTCTCGTCCACGATATCGGCAAATTCGGCCATTTCAAAGGACGCAGATTCGGCGGAGTTAACTGGCCGCCTCTTTCTCCAGCGCCGCCGCCCACTTACCCAGGCTCGCCAACCCATTCATCCGCGCGCGGTGCGCGAAGGCGCGCTGACCGGCGGCGACATTATCCTTCTTCCCCGACCACGCCTTTTGCGGTGCCGCTTGCAGCGCCCGGCCATACGAGAACGTCAGCTTCCATGGCAATGGCCCAAGCCTGTTCATCGCGTCGAGATGCGCCGTCGCGTCTTCGTCCGATTGTCCACCCGACAGGAACGCAATGCCCGGCACCAAAGGCGGCACGCAGGCCTTCAGCATCTTCACGGTTCTCTCCGCCACTTCGGCAACGGACGCTTTCTTCGCCGATTTCTTGCCGGCAATCGCCATATTCGGTTTCAGCACAATGCCCTCAAGCGCGACATCCGCCTTGTAGAGTTCGCTGAACGTCTCCTTCAGCGCCCACTCCGTCACGTCGAAACAAACGTCGATGTCATGTTCGCCGTCCATCAGCACCTCCGGCTCGACGATCGGCACGATGTTCGCTTGCTGGCACAGCGCCGCATAACGCGCCAGCGCATGCGCGTTCGCGTGGACGCAATTGTAAGTCGGAATGCCTGCGCCAATGTCGATCACCGCGCGCCACTTCGCAAACCGCGCCCCGCGCTCGTAATATTTCGGCAACCGCTTCGACAATCCGTCGAGCCCCTTGGTGATCAACTCCTTCGGCGACCCCGGCAACATCTCTGTGCCTTCGTCGACTTTGATCCCAGGAATCGCGCCCGCATCGCCAATGACCTTGACCAAAGGCGTGCCGTCGGCGGCGTCTTGCCAGATCGTCTCGTCGTAAAGAATAACGCCCGAGATGAACTCCCGCATTGCCGGCGTACGGAACATCATCTCGCGATAATCGCGCCGGCTGGTTTCCGTCGATTCCGCCCCGATCGCATCGAAGCGCTTCTTGATCGTGCCCGAACTTTCATCCGCAGCCAGTATTCCTTTGCCCGGCGTCACCAACTTCTGCGCAATCTTCTCCAAATCGGTGATCGACATAGAATTTTCCTTTCAGTGCTGCGTCAGCGCTTTCACGCCCGGTAACTCGCGGCCCTCGAGCCATTCCAGAAACGCACCGCCCGCTGTCGAGCAATACGTAAAATCATCTTCAGCGCCAGCCTGCGCCAGCGCCGCCAGCGTATCGCCGCCGCCGGCAACCGACACCAGCGCGCCCACCTTCGTCAGCATCGCCACGTGTCGCGCCACCGCGTTCGTGCCCAGATCAAATGGCGGCGTCTCGAACGCGCCCAGCGGTCCGTTCCACACGACAGTCTTTGCCGTCTCCAACCGTGTGGCAATGGCGGCCAGCGTATCCGAGCCTATATCCAGAATCATTCCATCGTCTGGCGTCAGGTGAACCGGCAACGTTTTGGCTGCCGCCATCGCCTTGAATTCTTTCGCAACCACACCATCACTCGGCAAGACAATCGTGCACCCGCGCGCCTTCGCCGCCGCCATGATCTCGCGCGCTTTATCCAGCAGCGCCGGCTCGTGCAGTGACTTGCCGATCGGAAACCCCTGCGCCTTCAAGAACGTGTTGGCCATGCCGCCGCCGATCACCAGCGCGTCGACCTTTTTGATCAAATTCTCCAGCACGGCTAGCTTCGACGAAATCTTGGCCCCACCCACAATCGCCACAACCGGATGCTCCGGTTTCTCCAGCACCCGTGTCAGCGCTTCAAGCTCGGCCTGCATCCCGCGCCCGGCATAAGAAGGCAGGCGACGCGCCAACCCCTCGGTGGTTGCGTGTGCGCCCGGTGCGCCGCTGAGAACGCATCATTCACATAGACATCGCCAAGCTTTGCCAACGCCGCGATAAATGCCGCTTCGTTTTTCTCCTCGCCCGGATGGAAGCGCGTGTTCTCAAGCAACAGCACGTCGCCGTCTTTGAGCGCCGCAATTGCCCTTTCGGCACCGGGTCCAATACAGTCATCAGCGAAAGCAACGCCCATCTCAATCGCCGCCGACAGCGCCGGAATAACCGCCTTCAGCGACATCGACTCAACGCGCCGGCCCTCAGGCCGCCCGAAATGCGAAAGGACAATGACCCGCGCACCACGCGCGCTCAAATCGCGGATTGTTCGCGCCGCTTGGTCAATACGCGCCGAGTCCGTCACAGCGCCATCCTTCATGGGCACGTTCAGATCAGCGCGCACCAGCACACGTTTGCCTCTGGCGTCGAGTTGATCGAGCGTATGAAATTCTGACATCAAATCAACTTGCCCATAACCACGGCCGTATCGCTCATCCGGTTGGCAAAGCCCCACTCATTGTCATACCAGCTCATCACCCGCACCAGCGTGCCATCCAAAACCTTCGTTTGATCAAGTGCAAACGACGACGAGGCGGGATTGTGATTGAAGTCCATCGACACTAACGGCGCATCGACGATATCGAGCACGCCTTTGAGCTCGCCTGCCGCCGCCCGTTTCATAGCGCTATTCACTTCTTCAACCGTCGTCGCGCGCTTGGCCACGATCTTCAGATCGACCACCGACACGTTGGGTGTCGGCACGCGAATGGCAACCCCGTCGAGCTTGCCTTTCAGTTCCGGCAGCACCAACCCGACAGCCTTCGCGGCCCCGGTCGAGGTCGGGATCATCGACAGCGCCGCCGCGCGCGCGCGATAGAGGTCTTTGTGAATCTGGTCGAGCGAAGGTTGATCGTTCGTATAGGAGTGCACCGTCGTCATGAAACCCTTGTCGATGCCAACCGTGTTGTTCAACACCATCGCCATCGGCGCAAGACAGTTCGTGGTGCACGAGGCGTTCGATACGACGATGTGATCCTTCGTCAGCTTCGTGTGATTGACGCCGTAAACCACCGTCATTTCGACGCCATCTGCCGGTGCCGAGATAAGTACGCGCTTGGCGCCGGCCGTCAGATGTGCCGACGCCTTGTCCTTGGAAGTAAAGATCCCCGTGCATTCCATTGCGATATCGACGCCCAGCTCGCGATGCGGCAGTTGGCCCGGGTCCTTGATCGCGGTGACTTTGATTTTATGGCGCCCGGCGACAATGAAATCACCGTCGACCTTGACCTCCATCGGAAATCGTCCGTGCACGGAGTCGTAACGCAACAGATGCGCGTTCGTCTCCACCGGTCCCAAATCGTTGACCGCCACGATGTCGATATCTTTGCGCCCCGATTCGATGATCGCGCGCAGCACCAGGCGCCCGATGCGCCCAAAGCCGTTGATCGCAACTTTGATTGTCATGTGAACTCCTCAAAATCTTTAAAGGCGCTGCCGTGCCGCCCGGACGATATTGTCCGCCGTAATACCAAACTGCTTATAGAGCGCCTCGTACGGTCCGCTGGCACCGAAGCTGTTCATGCCGATGAACACACCGTCCCGTCCGATCCAGCGATCCCAAGCCTGGCGCGCCCCGGCCTCAACCGCAATGCGCACCGACTTCGGGTCGATCGTGCGATCCTGATAAGACGCACTCTCGGCGGCAAACAAATCCATGCACGGCATCGACACAACGTTGGCGCCGATCCCCTGCGCTTCCAGCTGCTTCTGCGCCTCAAGCGCGATCGAGACTTCCGACCCCGACGCGATGATCGTCACGTGATGCTTGGCTGTCGCCGGTGAGAGAACATAGGCGCCCTTCGCGCAGCGGTTCTCTTCCGAATGCTTCAGCCGCACTTGCGGCAGGTTCTGGCGCGACAACGCAATCACGCTGGGCGTCTTCGTCGCCCGAAGCGCAAGTTCCCAGCACTCCGCCGTCTCGATCACATCGGCGGGGCGAAACACATTCAAGTTCGGAATCGCACGCAAAGACGCCAAATGCTCGACCGGTTGATGCGTCGGTCCATCCTCGCCAAGGCCAATGGAATCGTGTGTCATCACATGGATCACGCGCTGCTGCATCAATGCCGCCAGCCTGATCGACGGTCTACAATAATCCGCGAACACCAGAAAAGTTCCCGAATAAGGTATAATGCCGCCGTGCAGCGCCATGCCGTTCATCGCCGCGGCCATGCCGTGCTCTCGCACCCCGTAGTGCAGGAACCGTCCCCGGAAATCTTCGGCCTCGATCGCTTCCATGCCTTTCGTGCGGGTATTGTTGGAACCCGTCAGGTCCGCTGACCCGCCAATCGTCTCGGCCACATGCGTGTTGATCACCTCAAGCACCATCTCCGAAGCCTTGCGCGTGGCAACCGTCACGGGTTTGTCGATCAGCGCTTTGCGATACGCATTCAACGCCGGTCCCAGCGCAACATTGATCGCACCTTCCTGCGCCCGCTCGAAAGAAACCTTCACTTCGCCATCAGCGGCCGCGAACCGCTTCAGCCAAGCCGTGTACTCATCATGATTGCGTTCACCCGCTGCCCGCCATGCGCCGCGAATGGTCTCCGGCACTTCAAACACACCATGCGCCCATCCCAGCGCCGCCTTCGCCGCCGCCGCTTCTTCTGTACCCAGCGGCGAGCCGTGCGAACTTGCCGTGCCCTGCTTCTTCGGCGCGCCGTATCCGATGATGGTACGGCATGCGATCATCGAAGGCCGTGCCGACGCCTGCGCTGCTTCAATCGCTGCTGCAATCGCATCTGGATCATGTCCGTCGACACGCGAAGCCGACCAGCCAGCCGCCTCAAACCGCGCCAGTTGATCGCCCGACTCCGATAACGCCAACGGCCCGTCTATCGAAATGCCATTGTCGTCGAACAGCACGATCAGCTTGGACAATTTCAAATGTCCCGCAAGACTGATCGCTTCGTGACTGATCCCTTCCATCAGATCGCCATCCGACGCGATCACATAGGTGCGGTGATCCACCAGATCATCACCAAACCGCGCCGCCACAATGCGCTCGGCCAGCGCCATGCCAACCGCGTTCCCAAGACCCTGGCCCAGAGGTCCCGTCGTCGTCTCGACACCCGCGCCATGTCCAAACTCCGGATGCCCCGCACAAGGCGAACCCAGCTGCCTGAACCGCTTGATGTCCTCCAGCGTGATATCTTTATAGCCCGTCAGATGCAGCAGCGAATAAAGCAGCATCGACCCATGCCCCGCCGACAGCACAAAGCGGTCGCGATCAGGCCAGCGCGGATTGCGCGGATCAAACTTCAGAAATTTCGTAAACAGCACCGTCGCCACATCGGCCATGCCCATCGGCATGCCCGGATGCCCGCATTTCGCCGCCTCCACCGCATCAATCGCAAGCGCGCGGATAGCGTTGGCCATGTCGCGGTGGGAAACGGCAGAAGCGGTTGAAATGGCCATGGGCGTCCGATTTTTGGGCCGACGCCGCAGAGATCACCCCGCCCAAACAAGGGGGCGAGCACGAGCATCAAGCCGGGGAAAAGCGCGCCGGACTATTGCCCGACCCCCCAACCCCCCGTCAACCCACAAACCCAAGACATTTCTGCGGCAAATGGGGAGAGAAGGGTGCAATGATTTGAAAGGCTTGGTGAGCGAAGGCAATAACAATGGTCGAACGTTTGGACTTGTGCCGATCCCGGCTACTCAGCCTCGCGTCTGCGAGGCAGAAAAATTGATTCACCGCGAAGGCGCGAAGGAGTCAAAGTAAACTTCGCGACCTTCGCGCCTTCGCGGTGAAATATTTTCCCTCACGCGCACCGGAGTGCGCGCACTGGCTGGCCGGGACAATCCCGGCCATGACGATGGTGGGGGGTTGTTGTTTCAGGCCATATTTCTGGCCGGTAGTACAAGCACTCGTCACACAGCCGCGCTGGCGCTCAGCCCATCCGGTGCAGGCCGCAGATCTTGTTGCCGTCGGGATCGCGCAAATAGGCAAGATAGAGTTTGGCCGCACCTTCACGCACGCCCGGAGGGTCTTCGCAATTGGTTCCGCCATGGGCCAAGCCCGCCGCGTGCCACGCGTCGGCCTGCGCCGGCGAGTTGCAGGCAAAACCGATGGTGCTGCCGTTGCCAACCGTTGCAGGCTCGCCATTGATCGCCTTCGACACCGAAAAAATGCCCGTTGGCGTCCGGTAGAAAATGCGGTGGCGATCAACGACCGATGGCGGAACTCCCAACGTGCCGAGCACGGCGTCATAAAACACCTTGGCCCGCTCCAGATTGTTGGTGCCGATCATGATATGTGAAAACATTCTGTTTTTCCTTGCCGTTCGAGGGACGCTGGTGCTGCTCACCCCACATTTGCGGGAACTCTTCGCCGAAAACAAGTCCGGAATGCATGAGCCCGCTTTTCAAGTGGTGGCCGAAGCGATAGAAAACGTCAAGGCAAAAGGCGTATTTGACTGTAAAAACGGGGTCAGAGTGGATTTGCCACGGAGGTTCGCAGTGCCCCGATCAAAGTCAAGCCGTGCGGTTCGAGTGGTGGACCATTATGCCCGAGGAGGTGTCCAATGACGACGCAGCTCGGCCTTTTGCACTATGACCGCACGAATGCGATGAGCGGCGCGAAGTCATGGTTGTCGGCAGCCTTGAGCGCGTCGATGTAAGCCCGCCGCGTGTCGCTGGGCGCGTGCAGTCGGCTTCTGCCCCAGGTGAATCCGGGCCGGCCCAAGGCTACGATCGCAAGATCGGCGGCCAAGCGTGACCATCGACCGTTGCCGTTGGCAAACGGATGCACGCTAACCAGCGAGTGGTGATAACGCACGGCAATTTCATCTGATGAATACGTTTTGTTTGCCATCCAATAACGAACGTCGCTCAGCACGCTCTGCACTTCCGTCGCGATTCGCCACGATTCGACGCCGAAATTGCGATCCGTGGTCCGGTACTCTCCCGCCCACCGCCAGACTTCGTCGAACATGCGCCGATGCAGACCGCGAAGGAACGCTTCGTTGAAGGGATCGCGTTTGCGGGAAAATGCCCAACTCGTCCCGGTGAGTATGTTGCTTTGCTCAACTTCGTTAAGTTCGCTGCGCAACGTGATGTGCGATGGGATCAGGCCTTCGCGTTCGGCGGGGGCAAGTGGCGTTGCATGCTCATCCTCGCCGCTCACGGGCTGTCCCACAACCGGGCGGGCCGGCGCAGAAGTTCGTTGGCGAGGTGCCGGCGCGCCTTGCCACGAAGCTTCTTGTTCCCCACGGCTTGATCTTCAAGCGACATCGTGTGTTCGACCGCAACGAGTTGACGCTCCGCCGCTTCGAGCGCACGCCGGTCAAGGCGCTCGGCCAGCGGACGCTCCGGCAGCAACACATAGACAACCCGGCAGCCGAGCGCCTCTGCCGCGCGCTCCAGACTTTTCAGCGTGATGGTCCGGTCAGCCTCACCTTTTTCAATCTCAACGATGCGCGGTTGGGAAACGTCGAGGCGTTTGGCGAGCTGTGCGGTCGTCATGCCGAGCGCCTGACGGATGGCTCGCAGCCATCCACGCTCTGGACGAAGCGTGGAAAGGAATGGCCTCAAAGCGGCCAATTTTCGGTCCAATTGTTCGGCGGGGGTGATCATAAAATAACGTATATATTATTATAATCTATCTTGTCAATAACGCTAGAATTATTTAATTATCAGATAAATCGGGGTAAGTACAAACTCGACTGCCATTTTTCCGCGTCAGCCGTAAAAACCGGACAACTCATACTCTCAAGCGTTTCACCGGGCGCTTTACATATGAATTTCACGAGGAGCACATGATCAAACAGCTCATCCAAGCCTGCGCTTTCGCAATTGTGCTCACGCCGCCGTCTCTTGCCAACGAGGCAATGCCGGAGCGACAAGTGCAGCAACTCGCCACCATCTTCCGCCAGGCGCGGGCGCCAGGTATGGTTGCCGTCATCGTGAATGGCGAACGCTCTTACTTTGCCGCCTTCGGTCAGGCCAAAGCGGACAGGGCCGCAGCGCCAACTCCGACGTCGCTCTTGCGCCTCAACTCGCTCTCCAAGCTCATGGCGGGAGAAATACTGGCGGGCTTGGTGGCGCATAACCGCCTTGCCCTCGATCGCCCCTTGCAGCAATTCGCGCCGCCCGGCCGGAAGGTCCCGGCATTTCGACGCGCCCGCGCCATCACGCTGCGCGATCTTCTAACCCACGTCAGCGGCTTGCCTCGAGATCTGCCCTCCTCGCTCGCCCAAGTCACGCTGGGAGAGCGTTGGCATTGGCTCGAACGCCTTCGCCCGCTTCGCGCGCCGGGCCATACCGCCCAATACTCGAATGCCGCCTATATGTTTCTGGGCGATGCCCTGGTGGCGGAAACAGGGACACGATACGAAGCCCTGCTCTCGGCCCACGTGACCGCGCCCCTGTCGCTGCGCGACACGACCCTGGCGCCGGCGGCGGAACAATGCGCCCGCCTGATGAGCGGCGGTCAGCCCGATGATCGCGCCTGCACCCCCGCATTTGAAACCGCGGCAACTGCCGGTGTTTACTCAACCGCGCAAGATATGGCGCACTGGATGCGCGCACGGCTCAATGTGGATGCGCCTTCACTGGCCCCCATTGTAAACCGCAGCGAGCTGAAACGCTTGATTGCCATGGACATGGCCGGCCGCATCGAGGCCATCGGATTCGGCTGGCTGCACATGCGCCTTGGCACTTTGCGGGTCATACAAAAGACCGGCGGCGGTGGCGGCTTCATGAACTACGTCATCCTCGCCCCGTCGCGCAAACTGGGAATTTTCATCACCGTCACCCGCACAGACATCGAAATGCTCCGACGCATCACCGCGCAAACGAATGCCTTGATGACAGAACTGGCGGCTGCACCCCTGCAACCATGAGTGTGATTCGTTTGCCCGCTCCACAGCCTTTGTTCCGGAGGCTTGGAATTAAGAGATTCCGCTAAGCCCAAATTCGCGTATACAGATTCGGTATGAAAAAGATTGATTCGGCCATCACACGGTTCAATTCCGCTCTTGAGCGGCTCGAAGTTGCGGCCAAGCGCGGCAATGGACACGCCCTCTCGCCTTTCGACGAAGAAATCGTAGGCGAACTGAACTCACTCAAGGAAGATCGAGCCCGCCTCGCCGACGAACTCACAAGGCTCAACGTCGAGAAAATTGAGCTTGAAGGCTTCACTGATGAAGTGGCTGGCCGCCTCGAAGGCGCGATCCGCGAAATTCGTGCCGTTCTCGCCCACTAGACGGATCAAGCCATGTCCCAAATCACCGTCACCGTTAACAATCAGACCTACGCGCTAGCCTGCGATGATGGTGAAGAACAGCATCTGACCGAACTCGCCAGGCAGATCGATCAGCGCGTCGCCGAGGTTAAGAAAGAGGTTAAGGCGGCCGCCGAACCGCATTTGCTCCTTATGGCGGCATTGCTGCTCGCTGACGAGTTTGAGCTCGCAAATGAACGTATTCAGGACCTTGAGGAGCAAATTGCCGGCCACAAAGGCGAATTCCTCGAGAAAGATAACGGCCAAAAGCCGCGCAGCCGCAGCACTGCTGCCGAAGAAAAGCTCTCAGGCCTGCTGGATTCGGCGGCCAGGCGCATGGAAGACATTGCAGCGCGCCTCCGCTAGCCCTACCTTAGGCATGGGCGGGCACTGCCTCGCACGTTAGATCCAAGAACCCAGGGGCCGTAACCAGTCCTCATCGGGAGCTGTCTCTGACCGGGGTCGTGGCCCCGGACAAATGGCGCCCACCTGCTTAAGCAGGCCCGTGAGGTTTCGAGCGTTCGACGGCATGGCGGTCCCGCCCACTTTTGTTTTTGTCAGAAGCCAGTTTGACCAACATCCCCAACCCCAAGACCGAACTACGCCACACAAGCCTCGTTCAGCGTGACCGTGCGGCCGAAACAGCGGGCCCCAAAGCGGCTTTGCTGATCGCCCGCCGCTGTCTGGGCGACTTCGTATTCATGAAAGGGGCAATCATCGCGGGCTACGCCGCAGTGCGCGGTGAAGTCGATCCATTCCCGTTGATGGTGGCGCTGGCCAACCAAAGCCACGCCCTCTGCCTGCCGCGCACCGAGGGAAAGAAGATGAGCTTCCGCAGTTGGAAGCCTGGCGACCCGCTCGTGGTCGGCCGCTTCAACATCCCCGAGCCAGACGCAAAAGCAAAAGAATGCCGTCCCGATCTCATCATCGTGCCGCTGCTCGCCTTCGACAGGCATGGTTACCGCCTGGGCTATGGTGGCGGCTATTATGATCGCTACCTAGGCTGGCATCGGGCCAGGCGCACGCTCAAAGCCATCGGCATAGCCTATGACGGGCAGGCGGTCGACGAGCTGCCGCGTGGGGCAACAGACGAACCCTTGGACGCAGTGGTCACTGAAACACGCGTGATCCGCTTTGAAAGGCCCTAGTGTTCTGTCTCATTCATGTGCATCCGGTATCGAGGCGAATACCAGTGGTCGGAATTTTCGATATGCGCGCCACCTTCCCCCATCGTCTGCAGCCGCTAACGCGGCGCAGCCACTTCCACCGCAAGCGGGGGCAGATGAGAGACTCTTGTGTCTTCCTCCGCTTGCGGGGGAAGACCCCGCGCCCACCGAAGCCTCTTGGCGAAGGTGGGCTGCAGGGGATGGGGGGAAGCGCGCGCACTTCCGCGTCTTAGCGTGGATTCATAAGTTTGTGACTGAACCCTAGAAGCTGCTAGGCTGCCACCAACGATTGAAAGGCACCGGATGAGAATATTGTTTCTGGGTGACATAGTGGGCCGGGCAGGGCGCGTCGCCGTGATTGAAGCCGTCCCCGAATTGCGCCGGAAACTGGCGCTAGATTTTGTCATCGTCAACGGTGAAAACGCTGCCGGAGGTTTCGGCATCAACGAAGAAATTTGCATCGGCCTTTTTCATGCCGGTGTCGATTGCATTTCTACCGGCAACCACGCCTTCGACCAGCGCGACAAGATTGAAGTGTTCGATTCCGAGCGCCGTCTGTTACGCCCCGTAAACTACCCCAAAGGCGCGCCCGGCCGCGGCGTCGGGCTCTACGAAACCCGGTCGGGAAAAAATATTCTGGTGATCAACGCCATGGGCCGCGTTTTCATGGACGCGCTCGACGACCCCTTTGCCGCCGTCGATCATGAACTTGAAAGCTGCGGCTTGGGGTTTGGCTGCGACGCCGCCATCGTCGACATCCACGCCGAAGCAACCTCGGAAAAAATGGCGATGGGTCATTATTGCGACGGCAGGGCAAGCCTCGTCATCGGCACCCACAGCCACGTGCCCACCGCCGACGCCCAAATCCTGCCCGGCGGCACCGCCTACCAAACCGACGCTGGCGCCTGCGCCGACTATGACAGCGTCATTGGCATGGAAAAAAGCGAACCCATCAGCCGCTTCGTCCGCAAAATAAACGCCGGCCGCTTCAACCCGGCCCAAGGCCCTGCCACCGTCTGCGGCACCTTCATCGAAACCGACGACACAACAGGCTTGGCCAAACGCATCGATCCCGTACGCCTGGGCGGCCGGCTAAAACCGGCAATGCCGGAATAGCTTATACCAGCGCAACTTCCCGGCACAGCCCCCATCGTCTGCAGCGGCTAACGCCGCGCAGCCACTTCCCCCGCAAGCGGGGGCAGCACCTGCGCAGCCCTTTGCTGCTGCAGGGGTGGGGGAGCGGCCAGTGGTTCTAATCCAAAAAGGGCCCCAGTTTCACCCGCACATCTTCAGGAATCCGCCGCGGCTTGCCTGTCATGGTGATGATTGCGGCCTCCACTTTCGCCGTCACCAGATCGACGCCGCCGCGCTTGACCCATTGCTCGCCGCCAAGCCGTGCGCCGCTCATCGTGCGATAACGCGTGTGCACCTCCAGATCTTCATCCAGCCGCGCCGCCTTTGCATAGTCGATTTCCATCCGCCGGATCGTCCACGCGATCGGCTCGTCGTTCTCCAGCATCACCATGTGATGAATACCGGCAAGCCGCAAAAACTCCGACCGTCCGCGCTCCATATAGCGCAGGTAATTCGCATGATAGACGATGCCGGACACGTCGGTGTCTTCGTAATAGACGCGCACCGGCAGGATATGCATCTTGCCGTCGAACCGCCCCATCGTCGCCCCCATCGACGCCACGTCAGACATCCGCATCACCATCCTGCGGCGCGTCAAACAAAGACTGCTGCGCAATCGCTTTTGGCGCAACCAATCCCAAATGCGTATAGGCCATCGCTGCCGCCATCCGGCCGCGCGGCGTTCGTTGTACGAAACCCTCTTGCAGCAGGAACGGTTCGATAATTTCCTCCAGCGCATCGCGTGGCTCACCCAGCGCCGCCGAAAGAGTCTCGACGCCAACAGGCCCGCCGTTATAATTCTCCATAATGATTTTCAGGTAGCGCCGGTCGAAATTATCAAGTCCCCGCTTATCGACTTCCAGCCGCGTCAACGCCTCATCGGCAGCCTGCGCATCAACACGCGCCAACTTGGCAACCGCCGCAAAATCGCGAATGCGCCGCAACAAGCGCCCTGCAATGCGCGGCGTCCCGCGTGAGCGCGCCGCAATCTCGCGCGCCGCGTCCGGCGTCAGCGCGAGTTGCAAAATGCGCGCGCCCCGGCTGACGATCTCGATCAGATCGTCAACTTTGTAAAACTCCAGCCGCAACGGAATACCAAAACGGTCACGCAGCGGTTTGGTGATCATGCCCGACCGCGTCGTCGCTCCGACCAGCGTGAAGGGCGCCAAATCGATCTTCACGGTTCGCGCCGCGGGTCCCTCGCCAATGATCAGATCAAGCTGAAAATCTTCCATTGCCGGATACAGAATTTCCTCGACCGCCGGATTCAGACGATGAATCTCGTCAATAAACAACACGTCGCGCGGCTGAAGATTGGTCAGGATCGCCGCCAGATCGCCCGCCCGCGCAATCACCGGCCCCGAGGTAGAACGGAAACTGACACCAAGTTCGCGGGCAACGATCTGCGCCATCGTCGTTTTGCCAAGTCCCGGCGGCCCCGCGAGCAGCACATGATCCAGCGCCTCATTGCGCCCGCGCGCCGCATCGATGAACACTTTCAGATTGGCCCGCGCCTGATCCTGTCCGATGAACTCAGCCAGCGTCAGCGGCCGCAGCGAAGTCTCGCCTGCATCGTCTTCGCGCGTTTCGGTTGTCACCAGGCGGTTAGGTTTGGTCATCGCTCAACTCACGCTGCGCTCGACAGGGCGCGCAAACTTTCCCGTATCAACACCTGCAACGGCAAATCGCCACTCTCCCGCGCCACAACAATGGCCACGGCTTGATGTGCCTGCGTTTGAGAATAGCCAAGATTGACCAGTGCCGACACCGCTTCTGCGGCAACACCGGCAGGCCGGGCAAAGCCAACGACAGTGCCGTCGGCACGGGTGACATGCAGTGGTGCCGAGATCTTGGCGGCCTTGTCTTTGAGCTCGGCCACAATGCGCGCGGCGAGCTTTGGCCCAACGCCTGGCGCGCGGCCCACCTGGCCCTTGTCGTCAAACGCGACGGCTTGGCCCAAATCCGGTATCGGCAATGTACTCAAGATCGACAATGCGACCTTGGCTCCCACACCTTGCACGGTTTGCAGTAACCGGAACCACTCGCGTTCTTCGCCGGAGTTAAAACCGAACAACTTGATCGCGTCTTCACGCATCTGCGTTTCCACAAACAACGACGCGCGCTGCCCCGCTTGCGGCAGGTTCGACAACACCCGCGCCGCGCAATGCACAATATAACCGACCCCTCCGACGTCAATCACAGCAAAGTCATCGCCAATCTCGTCGATAATCCCCGTCAGCTTCCCAATCATGCGCGGTCTCCCCGGTAAAAAGAATTCACGCAAAGCCGCAAGTGCGCAAAGAAGGAAGAAAGGGATTCACACGAAGCAACGAAGATACGAAGAAACGAAGCGTTGTGGTTCAATCGGCGCAAAGCGCCATTCGAATTTGCATCGCGCCTGCGGCGCAAGAAGAGGCTCCCTTCGCGTCGTCGCGCCTTCGCGTGAGTCATACTATCCTCTTCTTTGTGCCTTCGCCCCTTCGTTTCTTCGTGTGAGAATCCTTTCTTCATGTGAATACTCTTCATCTCGCCCTCGCAACCATCGCGTCCATCCGCGCCGTGGTCTCGGCCATGTGCGCATGCGTGATCGCCACCGCCAGCGCATCCGCCGCATCCGCGCTCTGCGCGTTTGACTGCGGCAAAAGCATCTTGACCATCACATGCACCTGTTCTTTCTCCGCATGACCAACACCCACAACGGACTTCTTCACCTGATTGGGCGCATACTCGGCCACATGCAACCCCGCTCGGGCCGGCACCAGCAACGCGATCGCCCGCGCCTGGCCAAGCTTCAAGGTCGCGACCGGGTCCTTGTTGACAAAGGTCTGCTCAACCGCCGCCACGTCAGGCGTTGTCCGTTCAATGATAGCGGCAATGCCATCATAAAGTTCGACAAGCCGTTCAGCCAGCGTTCCGGTGAGGACTGTTGTTACCACGCCGCAATCGACAAACGACAGGCGCGAGCCGCAAATCTCAATCACTCCCCAGCCGGTGCGCCGCAGGCCTGGGTCGATTCCGATGATGCGTGTGGAACGAGGCTGAATCATCGCGTCTTGTACCCTATCTGTTCTGAGCAGGCCAGTGCCCATTTTAGTGACAAGCGCCTCTGGCGTTGCCAGCGCAACTTGGAGATAGTGAGCCCTGCATCCCGTAATATGAACCTTCAAGGATAAAGCCTATGCGTTTGACGGCCTTGCTTGCAGCCACAGCAATCACCGCAGCAACATCGATTTCAGCACTTGCAGTCGAAGTGCGCGATTGTGACTGGGCCGCCAGCGCCCAATCGCTTGCAGAACCCTGGGAAAAGAACACGAAAGTGTTCGGCAACGGTGCTGTCCGTATTGCCCTGATTGACACCGGCAGCGAGCCGGTCTGTTGCAGCATGCAGCTTCTCATTCTTGCCGAAAACAAAACGGACGAGCAAGGCAACCGCATGTGCCGCCTGGTCGGTGACAAATCGAATTTGGGGTTTGAATCAATCGATTTTCTGCGCCTCACGGCGTCCTACGATCCAAGGCGCGGTCTGCTGCTGACGTTCCCCTACACGCTGTACGTAGACGGTTTGAGCCACAGAAAAGGAGTGGCCCGCATCCGGGTCAACAGTGCCAGAGGTACGATCAGGCCGGAATAAGCCCTCTTGCCTCCGGCCCCCGGATTGGGGTTTATCTGCGGCCGAAACCACCGAAAAACTCGAACGGCGTAAGATCCCGACCCATGGCCGGCCATAGTCAATTCAAAAACATCATGTTCCGCAAAGGGGCGCAGGATGCAAAGCGCTCCAAGATATTTTCAAAGCTTGGCCGCGAAATCACTGTTGCAGCCAAAGCGGGACTGCCCGATCCTGAAAAGAACGCCAAGCTGCGCGCCGCCATCATTGCTGCCCGCAAAGAGAATATGCCCAAAGATTCCATTGAACGGGCGATCAAGAAAGCCCAGGGCGCAGACGCGGCGAACTACGAAGATGTCCGCTACGAGGGCCGCGGACCCGGTGGAATCTCGCTCATCGTTGAAGCGCTGACTGACAACCGCAATCGCACCGGCAGCGACGTGCGCGCGCTGTTCTCGAAATTTGGCGGTCAAATGGGCGAAACAGTCGCCTACATGTTCGACCGCTTAGGCCAAGTCCAATTTCCTGCCGCCAAAGCAAACGCCGATGCCATGCTTGATGCTGCCATCGAAGCGGGCGCCGACGACTGTCAGTCGACCAACCAGGTGCATGATCTCTACTGCGTCCCCGATAATCTGAACGAAGTTCGCGAAGCTCTCGAAAAGCGCTTCGGCCCCGCAACGGGTGCGAAACTCGTCTGGCGTCCACAAACCACAGTACCCGTCGAAGGCGACGCCGCCGAAACACTACTCAAACTCCTGGATGCACTCGAAGACCACGACGATGTCCAAAACGTCTTCGCCAACTTCGAAATGTCCGAAGCCACAATGGCGAAACTCACGGCCTAAAAAATCCCAAGCGGCCAAGTTTGCATCTGCCCCCGCAAGCGGGGGAAGTCCCTGCGCAGCTCTTGCTGCTGCAGGGGATGGGGGGCAGTCGCCGCGCCACGTCCCCCCATCGTCTGCAGCCGCTAACGCGGCGCAGCCACTTCCCCCGCAAGCGGGGGCAGACACAAAACTTGTTTCTTCCTCCGCTTGCGGGGGAAGTCCCTGCGCAGCACTTCGCTGCTGCAGGGGATCGGGGACTTCAGAAGACTTGGGGACGCTATATTTTAGCTGGGGGTCGAAGACACTCGTCGCGTTAATTTGGCTTGCACTTCATCGCATTGATTTTTGCGTTATCTGAAAGCCGCGTCAGCGCCAATGTGCCGCCTAATCCTCTAGTGATTTTGAATTCCACCAGCGTTGCAGCCTTGTGGCGGTGGGCTTCCTCGCTGATGTCTTCGACGATAAGAACGAGGCGTTTCCCGCTGTCGGCAAGGGCCCAAAGGCCGTCACCCCATTCGTCGTAGCTCGCCTTGCCGTCGGCTTTGAGGACCATCCCGTCGCCGCTGGCGCAGGAGCCATCGAAGGACCATGCGCCGGCGAACGAACTGAGCGGGAGTGGAACTATCGCTTGCGAGGCGAGAGCCTGGGTTAAAGACAGAAATGTCAGTCCGCAAATCAGCTTTGTCCAGATTATCCTGCAGGTCCAAAGGTTTTCCATAACGCCCTCACTTGGTAAATCAACAACACGCGAATGCGCTGAGCCGCTGCAAGTTTTCCGTGTAACTCACTCTAAAGTCTTTGTCATTTGCGCCTCTGCCCTTGGCGCTGGCGCTCTTTCGGGTTAGGGAAGTCTTGAGACCTGCGGCAGCGGTGCCTTGGGTCAGCCCAATTTTCGACACGTTAGACTGGTTCAGTCGCGCGAATTTCCTCAATCAATGCAAGACCTTGAGGGATGGGCAGGTGCACTTCAGCATGAGGGGAAGGAAGATCGATGGAGTTTTCAGCGCTGGCATTTGCTCAAGACGCGCAAGCGGTTTTTCACGCGCTTGCAATGTCGGCTGACTCGCTCCTCGATTTCGCCAACAGCGTTCAACAGCCCGCTCCTGCCCCCCTCGACGCCCCGCCATCGGCCGTTCCTCTCGATCCCATCGAAATCACCCGCACCGGCGGCACCGAGCCCACCGGCACTGAAATCGACATGTCGCCCCTCGCCATGTTCATGAAGGCCGACATCGTCGTCAAAGGCGTCATGGGAATTCTACTATTGGCATCGTTCTGGTCGTGGGCGATCATCCTGGGCAAATGGATCCGGCTGACAACTGTGCGTGCGCAAGCGGAGAAATTCGAACAGCTTTTCTGGTCGGGCCGCTCGCTCGACGACGTTTACGCCACCCTGCAGACCAAGCACGACCATCACCCGATGGCCCACGTTTTTGTCTCGGCCATGCGCGAATGGAAACGATCCTTCGAGGCAGGCCCGGTGTCGAGCGGTCTGCTGCCGAGCGTCAAAGATCGAATAGCCAAGGTCATGAACGTGACGATCGGACGGGAACTGACGCGTCTCGAATCTTCGCTCGGATTTCTGGCGACCGTCGGCGTCAACGCGACCTTCATTGGCTTGTTCGGCACAGTGTGGGGCATCATGAACTCCTTCAGCCAGATCGCTGCAAGTCAAGACACGTCGCTCGCCGTGGTGGCGCCAGGCATTGCCGAAGCCTTGTTTGCAACCGCGATGGGCCTGGTTGCCGCCATTCCGGCCTCCATCGGCTACAATCATTTGTCGACATCCGTAAACCGCATCGCGTCGCGTCTTGAGGGATTCTCCGAGGAATTCGCCGCCATCCTGTCCCGCCAACTCGACGAGAAAGCGCGCTGATGGCGGGCCTCATCCACTCTTCAAACCGCATGTCACGCAATCGCATGCGTCCCAACTCGGACATCAACATTACGCCGATGGTCGATGTGATGTTGGTGCTGTTGATCATCTTCATGGTGACAGCGCCGTTATTGACGGCGGGCGTGCCGGTCGATCTGCCGAAGGCCAAAGCCAAGCTCTTGTCGCAACAAGACAAGGAACCGCTCACAATCTCAATCGACCGGGCTGGCAAAGTGTTTCTGCAGGAAACTGAAGTGTCCGTTGAAGAACTGGTTCCGCGCCTAACCGCAATTGCAAAGAACGGTTACGATCAGCGCGTGTTCGTGCGCGGCGACAAGTCAGTCGACTATGGAACAGTCATGCGCGTAATGGGCGAACTCAACACCGCCGGCTTCAAGCGAATTGGTTTAGTAACAGAGCCTCCTCGTGGCCCAGCCAAGAAGCAGCAATAACACACCGGAGTCACACTCGCTGTGGGGCGCGGCTGTGCTGTCGGCTGTGTTTCACGCCGCAGCGCTGGCGGCTGCATTCTTCATCTGGCCAAGCCTGTCACCGCCGATAGCGCTGCCGTCAGACATCGTTCCAGTTGATCTTGAAGTTGCGGATCAAACAAATGTGACGCCGCAAGAGCAAGCCCCTGAGCCGCCGCCAGAGCAGCAAGCCTTGCCAATACCCGAACCGCCCGAACCTCAATTCCAGCCAAGCACCGAGCCGCCGCCACCACCTCCCGAAGACGAACTAGCTCTCGAAGAAGATAAAACCGAGCCGCCGCCGGAAGACATTAAGCCAGTCCCGCAGCCGCGCTTTGCCATGGCTGCACCACGCGCAAAACCAAAACCTGAAAAGAAGAATGAAGATTTCGACATCGACAAGATCACAAATCTCGTCGACAAAATCGAAAAGCAGACGCCGAAAGCCGAGAGCAAGTCGCAACCTTCCCCGCCGCAATCCAAGCGCTCAACCACTGGCGCTGGCGCGCAGTCGGCCATGACCGCAAGCGAAATCGACGCCTTCAAAAGCCAGCTGCGCAAGTGCTGGAACGTGCCCGTTGGCGCCCCCGATCCGGCGGCCTTGGTATTCCGCGTCCGGATTTTCTTGAATCCCGATGGCACAGTCGCCGCAGAGCCGGAATTGATCGATCAGGGCGGGATGGCCGACCCCCACTTCCGGGCGGCAGTGGACTCCGCCAAGCGGGCAGTGCACATCTGCAGCCCGTTTCAGTTGCCGGCTGAGAAATTTGCCTCCTGGAACGAAATTACCATTACATTCGACCCGACGAAAATGTCGGGCTATTAGGACTGACGATGAGGATGACAATGAAGAGTTTGCACGCGATGACACGAAGTGTTCTGGGCGCAGTTGCCCTGGCTCTGACAATGGCGACCACACCCGCCTTCGCTGCGCTGCAAATCAAACTGGATGAAGGCGTCATTCAGCCGATCCCGATCGCGATCACGGACTTTACAGCGTCAAGTCCGCGCGACCAGCAAACAGCCGCTCAAGTGTCGGCCGTCGTCCGCGGAGACTTGGAACGCTCCGGTCTGTTCCTGCCGCTGGATCCAAAGTCTTACATTGAGAAAGTTTCAAGTTTCAGTGCCATCCCGCGTTTTGGCGATTGGCGCATCATCAAAGCCGAGGGCTTGGTCACCGGCCAGGCCACCCAGCTTGCTGACGGACAGCTGCAGGTCGATTTCCGCCTTTGGGATATTTTTGGCGAGAAGCAGGTCGTCGGCATGAGTTTCAAAACGACGCCGGAAAACTGGCGCCGTCTGGGTCATCTCGTTGCCGACGCAATTTATGAACGTCTGACGGGAGAGAAAGGCTATTTCGATACCCGCGTGGTTTTCATCTCGGAATCGGGACCAAAAATCAAACGCCGTTATCGCCTGTCGATCATGGACCAGGACGGTGCAAACCCAAGCTTCCTGACCTCGGGCGACTACATCGTCTTGTCCCCGCGCTTTTCACCCACCATGCAAGCCATCACCTATATGTCGTACGAGCGTGCGATACCCTCGGTGTTCATCTTCGATCTGCAGACGGGTCAACGCGAAGTCATCGGCCAGTATTCCGGCATGACATTCGCACCGCGGTTTGCACCGGATGGCAATCGCGTGGTCTTTTCGTATTCTCGCGACAACAACATTGATGTCTACGTGGTCGACCTGCGCTCACGCAGACCCGTGCGCCTGACCAGCGACCCCGGCATTGATACGTCTCCATCTTTCGCACCCGACGGTTCGCGCATTGTCTACAACTCTGACCGGGGTGGTTCGCCTCAACTCTACGTCATGGGTGCGGACGGATCAGGCCAACAGCGCATCTCGTTCGGCCAAGGCCGATACACCACGCCAGTATGGAGCCCACGCGGAGACTTGATTGCATTTACGCGGCAATCTGGCCAAACCTTCTCGATTGGGGTCATGCGCCCGGATGGCCAAGGGGAAAGAATTGTTACCACCAGTTTTGCCGATGAAGGTCCAACCTGGTCGCCCAACGGCCGCGTGATACTTTTCACCCGTACAACTGCTGGTCGCGGAAACGTCAGCGGCAACTCGTCAATTTGGTCTGTCGACTTGACGGGACAAAATTTGCGGAAGGTCATAACGCCCGGCGAGGCGTCGGACCCCGCCTGGTCGCCTTTAAATCGCTGAGAAATGCGATAACCATCACGTAGATTTATGCTGAATTAGGGATAAGAGTCGCTGCAGAATTAACATTCCACCACTTGCCTATGCGCGCTGCATAAGGGCAAAGTGTAACGGTCTTTCGGGTATCGTTGGGGTGCCGCGTCGGGTGAGGGAGTTTGCCGAATGTTTCGTGTAACAAGTCCGTTCAAAATTGTGTGCATTGTAGCCCTGGCCGCAAGTCTTGCCGCATGTTCGTCGTCGGAGAAAGAAGCGCCTGCCGTCTCAACCACTCAGCCGTCCGCTTCCAGCATCAAACCCGGTTCGGCAGATGACTTCCGAGTCAATGTCGGGGACACCGTATTTTTCGACGTCGATCAGCACTCCATTCGCGCCGATGCCCAATCTGTTTTGGCAAAGCAGGCGGCATGGCTGCAAAAATACCCATCGGTACGTCTCCTCGTCGAAGGTCATTGCGATGAGCGCGGCACGCGCGAATACAATCTGGCGCTTGGCGACCGTCGTGGCTATGCACTGAAAGAGTATTTGGTGAGCCTGGGCATCGACGCCGCGCGCCTGCAATCCAAGAGCTATGGCAAGGAACGCCCGGTCTGCGCAGAGTCCGATGACAGCTGTTGGCAACAAAATCGTCGTGGCTATTCGGTCATCTCCAGCGGCGCTGGTTCTTAATCCCGCGTTTTCCGGGCTTTTTCGGGGGGCAAACTGCCCCCCTTTTAATTTTCCGCGCTCTGCCTCAATTTCGTCATCCATTCGGGCGATCACAACCTCTTCGCCGGGACTGTAAAGCCTGCAAGTAACGTGAGTGGAGACTTCGCCTATGATCGCAAGCATTCGCACCAGCGTTTTTTTCTTGGCCGCTCTGGCAGGCTTGGTTGCGGCAAATTTCAATCCGCGGGCCCTGCATGCCGAAGACCTAGGCGACGTCTCCGACAAGCTTGACCGGGTCGAGCGCGATCTGCGGGAACTCCAATACGAAGTATACAAAGGCAGCCCGCCGGCCAACACTGGCGGCAACGCTGGCGCGCCCGTGGGCACGGGTGCTGCCAGCGGCGCACGTCTCAATGATCTGGAGCAATCTTTGCGTGAACTTCGCGGCCAGGTCGAAACACTGGCTTTCCAACTCAAGCAAATGAACGAACAGCTTGAACTGTCGCGCAAGGAAACCGCGTATCGATTGGGCGCACTTGAAGGCGGCGCACCAGCCTCGCCGTTACCAGTAAACGCAGGCCCCGCGCCGAAGCCGCTAAGCAACGCGAAACCTGCATCAGGTTTCAGCGGCGGCAGCAATCAAGGCGCTCAACCACCGGGATCCTTGGGGTCAGTTCCATCTGCCGCAGTTGATGATTACTCATCCATAGGTCCAACGCCGCGCCAGCAATATGACGCCGCCATGGAATTGCTGACACGGGCACAGTACAGCGAAGCTCAATCCGCATTTCGCGGTTTTGTCGCGACAAACCCGAAGGACGAGCTGGCGGGCCCTGCCCAATACTGGGTGGGCGACATTGCCTTCACGCAAAAGGACTATCAGGGCGCGGCGAAGTCATTTGCCGACGTGCTGAAGCGCTATTCCAAGACAGCCAAAGCCCCGGACGCTATGCTCAAATTGGGCCTATCGCTGATGGAGCTTGGGCAAAAGAAAGAAAGCTGCACCACCCTTGGCGCGATCAAAGCCAAATATCCGAACGCCAGCAAAACGGTCCTCGACCGCGCGGCAAGGCGCGCTGCCGAAGCCAAATGCGCCTAGTTCGGCAGAGCTCCAGCCCATTGCTGCAGCCGAATTTGCCGAGGCGCTCGCCAGACTGGATATCCGCGCGCCATTTGCGATTGCGGTGTCAGGCGGGGCTGATTCGCTCGCACTCATGCTGTTGGCGGCCGGCTGGTGCCACGAGAAGGACATGCCGCCGCCGTTTGCGTTGACTGTCGATCACGGCCTGCGCAGGGAATCCGCAAGCGAGGCTGATCGCGTGGCGGGCTGGGCGAAAACCCATTCAGTCCCACACAAAACCCTGAAGTGGCAGGGCCAAAAGCCATCACAAAACATTCAAGCCCACGCCCGTGATGCGAGGTACCGATTGTTCGCTGCGTGGCTGTCGAAGCAGGGCGTCGGCACACTGCTGACAGGCCACACGCGCGACGATCAAGCCGAGACATTCTTGCTGCGGCTGGCACGAGGCAGCGGACTGGATGGACTGTCTGGGATGGCTGGCACCGCACCCTTTCCATTGCCCGGCATGCGCCACCTCCAAATTGCAAGGCCGCTCCTTACGTTTTCTCATGCCAGATTGATCGCAACGCTAAAGGCACGGGGGCAGGAATGGATTGAAGACCCCAGCAATCACAACGACCGCTTCGCTCGCGTTCAGATCCGGGCACTGGGACCAGCGCTCGCCGATGCGGGAATTACGCAAGATCGTATCGCTGCCGCCGCAGCAAATCTGCGCCGGGCGCGAGACGCCATCGAAGTCCAAACAGCGCAACTCATCGGCGCTGCCGTCGAGATTACGGCGTGGGGCTATGGCCTTGTCGCCGTCGAACAATTTTCGACCGCACCTGATGAGATTGCACTGCGCGCATTTTCTCGCCTCATCCAGGTGACCGGCGGCGCAGCCTACCCCCCTCGTTTCGATCAATTGCAAGCAGCACTAACCTGGTTGACATCTCCAAAGCCCAAAGCGATGGGGCGAACCCTGGGCGGATGCAGGCTGGTGCGACGCGCCCCCGGAATTGTGCTCGTCACCCGCGAGGAGCCCGCATTGCTGATTGAAAACCCGTCGCTTAGTCTCACTTCCGGACAAACAGGTCTGTGGGACCGGCGAGTTGAGATTACCATTCCAAAAGCGCAAGGAACCACCACATTCGAAGTGCGGGCACTCGGTGCGGCCGGAGTCAAAATGGCGGGTCCCAAAGCCACGCTACCGGCACTGGAGCCCCGGCGTATTGCCTCAGCTCTGCCGGGCGTTTGGCAGGGCAGTCGACTCGTTTCCGCTCCATTTCTAAATTTTCATAAAGAAATTAGGGCGTCAGCCCGGTTCATTGGCCTCAAGTAAACACATTTTTCCTGCGAAAATCGGCACCGCAAGCACCTGTGAACCATCTCCTGCTAAGTTAGGACTGGCGAAAGCTCACCTTCGCACCTATTTCAGTGAACTAAGGCGCCTTCAGTGGCTGCCCCCAGTCAAGCGACGCAAAAAATAAGGGACTTTATGTTCGGCAATCAAAACAACATTCGAAACATTGTCGTTTGGATCATCATTGGCTTGCTGGTCCTGGCGCTGGTGAACTTGCTCACAGACCGCACGCAAGCCCCCGTGGCGGCCGAAATTCCTATTTCTCAAGTCGTCGAAGACGCACGAAGCGGCAAGATCGATCAAATCATTTTCCAAGGCAGCAAGGTCACGGGAAAATACCGGGATACCGGAAAGTCATTTTCCTCCACTGCCCCCAAAGACCCAAGCGGCATCACCACGGAACTTGTCAACTCCAAGCAAGTGACCGTAAAAATCGATGAGAATGACGGCGAGCAAACGACGTTGTTGTCGGTGCTCATCAACTGGTTCCCGATGTTGTTGCTGGTCGCTGTTTGGATCTTCTTCATGCGCCAGATGCAATCCGGCAGTGGCCGGGCGATGGGCTTCGGCAAAAGCCGCGCCAAGTTGCTCACTGAACGCCATGGCCGCGTGACCTTCGATGACGTCGCAGGCATCGACGAGGCAAAAGAAGACTTGCAGGAAATTGTCGAGTTCCTCCGTGACCCGCAAAAGTTTCAACGCCTGGGTGGCAAGATCCCGAAGGGCGCGTTGCTGATCGGTCCTCCCGGCACCGGTAAAACACTACTGGCGCGCGCCATCGCCGGCGAAGCCAATGTGCCGTTCTTCACGATTTCAGGCTCCGACTTTGTCGAAATGTTCGTTGGTGTCGGCGCCAGCCGCGTCCGCGACATGTTCGAGCAGGCAAAAAAGAACGCACCTTGCATCATCTTCATCGACGAAATCGACGCCGTCGGCCGCCATCGTGGTGCCGGCCTCGGCGGTGGCAACGACGAACGCGAGCAAACGCTGAACCAGTTGCTGGTTGAAATGGACGGGTTCGAAACCAACGAAGGCGTGATCCTGATCGCCGCCACCAACCGCCCCGACGTTTTGGATCCGGCACTGTTGCGTCCAGGCCGGTTCGACCGCCAGATCCATGTACCAAATCCGGATATATTGGGCCGCGAGAAGATACTCAAAGTGCACATGAAGAAAGTACCGCTGGCACCGGACGTGAATCCAAACGTCATCGCGCGTGGAACGCCGGGCTTCTCAGGCGCCGACCTTGCAAACCTTGTCAATGAGGCGGCCCTTCTCGCTGCGCGCCGGAACAAGCGCATGGTCACCCACCGCGAATTCGAAGAAGCCAAGGACAAGGTGATGATGGGGGCCGAGCGCAAGTCTATGGTCATAACCGAAGACGAAAAGCGCAAAACCGCCTACCATGAAGCCGGACACGCGCTTGTCGCCATCCATTGTCCCGCCTCCGATCCAATTCACAAGGCGACAATCATCCCCCGCGGGCGCGCCCTGGGCATGGTGATGCGCCTGCCTGAGCGTGACAGCTACTCCTACGCCCGTGATAAAATGTATGCGAATTTGGCCGTTGCAATGGGCGGTCGGGTCGCTGAAGAAATCATCCTAGGCTACGACAAAGTCACGTCCGGCGCTTCGGGTGACATCCAAATGGCAACGGGTCTTGCGCGCGCCATGGTCACCAAATGGGGCATGAGCGAGAAGCTTGGCCCCCTGATGTATGCGCAGAATGAGGACGAGGTTTTTCTCGGTCATTCCGTGACCCGCACTCAAAATGTCTCGGAAGCAACAGCTCAAATTATCGACGAAGAGACCAAGAGGCTGGTCAATGAAGCCTATGAAAAGGCGCGCTCGATTTTGACGGACCGCATTGCCGATTTGCACACGATTGCCCAGGCACTGCTCGAGTTGGAAACGCTGTCCGGTGACGACATCGCAAGACTGATGCGCGGCGAAAAAATTGTCCGTGAAATCCCACCCGAAGAACCGCAGACACCAATGCCCCCGCCGTCATCGGTGCCGTCATCGGGCCGTCCACGCGGTCCAGACCCGGGGATGAACCCCGAGCCACAGCCCAGCGCCTAGACACCAGAAATTGACGATGCCTCCACCCATTTTCGGCATTGTCAATATCACCGCCGATTCATTTTCGGACGGCGGAAATTACCTGGCGCCCCAAGCAGCGATATCACACGCTCGCAAACTGCTTGCGGATGGCGCCGACGTCCTTGACGTTGGCGCGGCCGCATCCAACCCGGATGCGCAAACTGTTCCCTGGGCCGAAGAGATCAAGCGCCTGTCACCCATGGTCGAAGCAATCACTGATCGCACCAAGCTCTCAATAGATACATTTTCAATTGCAACCCAGCGCTGGGCACTCACCCAGGGCATTGGCTGGCTCAACGACATCCAGGGCTTTCCCGATCCATCACTCTATGGCGAACTGGCAGCCTCCAACGCGCGCCTCGTCGTCATGCACAATGTAGCAGTGCGTGGCCGCGCAGAGCGGATTGCGACGGACCCAGACACGATCTTTGACCGGCTGTTTCGCTTCTTTGATGATCGCCTGAACGCACTCGAAGCCGCAGGCATCAAGCGTGACCGTTTGGTGATCGATCCAGGAATGGGATTTTTCCTGGGCACCAACCCCGAGGTTTCGCTGACCGTTCTGCGCGGCATCGCCAAGCTCAAGCATCGCTACAGCCTGCCGGTCCTGATCTCCGTAAGCCGAAAATCTTTTGTTCGAAAACTGGCCAGCGTCGAGACCGGCGGGTCAGGCCCTGCAACTCTGGCTGCCGAGCTTTTCGCCGCTTCCCAAGGCGCCGATTTCATTCGAACGCACGATGTTACAGCTTTGAAACATGCACTCGCCGTTTGGCTGGCGCTTCAGACTTAACAAGGCCTTAAAAACCGCCGGCGTCGATTTCGCCATTCTTCAGCAAGTTGTGCTAATTTCCCGGTCAAACACAAAGCCAAAATCATTGGTTGGGGCAAGGTATGAGTCGCAAATATTTCGGAACCGACGGCATTCGCGGCAAGGCGAACTCAGCGCCGATGACGGCAGAGACTGCGCTGCGTGTGGGCATGGCAGCTGGCCGGCGCTTCACCCGCGGTGACCATCGCCACCGCGTGGTGATCGGTAAGGACACACGCCTGTCGGGCTACATGATCGAAACCGCCCTCGTCGCGGGCTTCACCTCAGTCGGCATGGACGTCTTCCAGTTCGGCCCATTGCCGACCCCGGCGGTTGCCATGCTCACGCGTTCATTGCGTGCCGATTTGGGCGTGATGATTTCAGCCTCGCACAACCTCTACGAAGACAACGGCATCAAACTCTTCGGCCCTGACGGCTATAAACTCTCCGATCAGGTCGAAACCGAAATAGAAGCGATGATGGACGGTGGCCTGCAGGACGGCCTGGCTGAGCCCAACAAGCTCGGACGCGCCAAACGCATCGATGACGCACAAGCCCGCTACATCGAGTTCGCCAAGCGCACCTTCCCCAAGATGCAAAGCCTGGAAGGTCTGCGCGTCGTCATCGATTGCGCCCACGGTGCGGCTTATCAGGTGGCCCCGGAAGTCTTGTGGGAACTCGGCGCCGAAGTCATCAAGATGGGTGTTGAGCCCAATGGCTTCAACATCAATCGCGACTGCGGTTCGACCGCACCGGTTGCCATGTGCAACCGCGTCAAGGAAAGCCGTGCCGATCTGGGCATCTCGCTTGACGGCGACGCCGACCGCGTTGTCATCGCCGACGAAAAGGGCCACATCATCGACGGCGATCAAATTCTGGCGCTGATCGCACGCTCGTGGTCGAAAGCAGGAACGCTCAAGGGCGGCGGCGTCGTGGCGACCGTCATGTCGAACCTGGGGCTTGAACGCTATCTCAACGCCATGAACCTTCAACTCGCCCGCACCGCCGTAGGCGACCGCTATGTTGTCGAACATATGCGTGAGCGTGGCTTCAACGTCGGCGGCGAGCAATCGGGACATCTGGTTCTCAGCGATTTCTCGACCACCGGCGACGGCTTGATTGCCGCTTTGCAGGTACTGTCGGTGATTGCCGAGTCCGGCCAGCGCACCAGCCAAGCCGCCCATTTGTTTGAGCCCATGCCGCAAATCCTCAAGAACGTCCGCTTCCGTCCCGGCGCCAAACCCCTCGAGTCCCAGGACGTCGCCAGCGCCATCCAGGCCGGCGAAGCCCGTCTGGGCAAATCCGGCCGCCTGCTCATCCGCAAATCCGGCACCGAACCCCTCATCCGCGTCATGGGCGAATGCGACGACGAGAAGCTTATCAAGATCGTCGTAGGCGACATCGTCCGTGTCATCGAAAAAGCCTGCGCCGCCTGAACACAAAAATCTGCTATAGTCGGCGCATGCAACCGACCCTCATGCGCGGCCGCGTCCTCATCATTGCCGGATCAGACTCCGGCGGCGGCGCTGGCATTCAGGCCGACATCAAAACGGTCACCGCCCTCGGTGGTTACGCCGCCACCGCAGTCACGGCAGTGACAGTGCAAAACACCAAAGGCGTAACCGGAATTCACGCCATTCCCCTCGACATCCTCAGCGCCCAGATCGCATCCGTGCTCGAAGACCTTGGTGCTGACGTCATTAAAACCGGCATGCTGGCCTCAACGCCCGTGATCGAAACAACGATGGCGGCACTCTCACTTCACGCATCGATTCCCTTGATCGTTGATCCTGTGATGGTGGCCAAGGGCGGTGCGTCGCTGCTGACCGATGACGCCGTCGGCACGCTCAGGCGCATAGTTTTGCCGCGTGCCACATTGATCACTCCAAACCTTCCAGAAGCCGAAGCTCTCACCGGCCGCACCATCGAAACCCCGCAGGCCATGCGTGAAGCCGTCAAACACCTGCTCGACCTCGGCCCGAGTGCCGTTCTGCTGAAGGGCGGGCACTTGGCCGGCGACGACATCATCGACATTTACGCCGGCCGCGAAGGCACGCAGGAGTGGCACTCCAAACGCATCGCAACGCGCCACACCCACGGCACCGGCTGCACGCTTGCATCCGCCATCGCGACAGGATTGGCTCAAGCCATGAACGCAATCGATTCGATCTCCCGCGCGCGCGCCTATGTCCGCCACGCTATCGAAACCGCACCGGGCCTGGGGCAGGGTCACGGCCCTCTCAACCACGCCCACACCATTCGTCAGTTCACGGAGGAATAGTCATGGAACTCAAACTCTGGCATGTCGATGCCTTTGCCGACAAACCCTTCGAAGGCAACCCCGCAGCAGTTATTCCGCTCACCACCTGGCTCAGCGATGAAACAATGCAAGCCATCGCCGCCGAAAACAATCTGTCGGAGACGGCGTTCTTCGTGCCCGAAACGGGCAAGGGCGCCGGCCACTATCATCTGCGCTGGTTCACTCCCACCGTCGAGGTCTCGCTCTGTGGCCACGCCACCTTGGCCAGCGCCTATGTTGTGCTCACCCATCTTGAGCCGAAGCTCAACCGCGTGAACTTCTCGACCCAAAGCGGCGTCTTGACCGTTGATCGCGGCGAAGGTGGCATGTTCCACATGGCGCTGCCCGCCTATCGTGCTGAACCGCACCCCGAAGCCGAAGACTTCCTTGAAGCCCTCGAAGAAGCACTCGACATCACGCCGCTTGAGGTTTTCAAAGCAAACTACGCCATTGCCGTCTTCGGGTCAGCCGACGAAATACTCGAAGCCGAATCCGACGGCATCCTCGCCGACGCCCTCGAGGAGTTCGAGGAAGATGGCCTCATCATCACGGCCCCTGGCAGCGACACCGGTATCGATTTCGTCTCCCGCTTTTTCGTTCCCGGCAAAGGCATCGCCGAAGACCCCGTCACCGGTTCGGCGCACGCGGCCCTGGTGCCCTTCTGGGCCAAGCGCCTGGGCAAAGCCAAACTCACCGCCCGTCAACTGAGTAGCAGAGGCGGCACCTTGATCTGCGAAGAACAGGGCGAACGTGTCCTCATCAAAGGTAAAGTGTCACCATATCTGGAAGGCATAATCCGCATCTGACGCCACCCAACGCGCCACTTCCCCCGCCGAAGCCTCTTGGCGAAGGCGGGCTGCAGGGGATGGGGGGACAGAACGCAGTGTCAAGCGCCCCAACCGCCGCTTGGTCCGCCGGCCCATTGCCTGTCTGTTTTTCGGGCGCACAGCGTCCATGGGGCCTTCTCTTCGTGATTTCTTCGCGTCCTTTGTGCCTTCGTGTTGAATCTGAATCGGCCCGCGACTCCAATTCGCAGTGATGTGCTCTGGTATGAATAGAAGCCAAATCTACGCCTTGTTGGCGCATTGCAAGGATCGAATCCCTCACAAATACGCCACCGCCACAAACCCGGCGACTACAAACACCACAAACCCCGTCGTCACCAGCGTCAAATGCCTTTCGACGAAGCCACGTATGGGTTCCCCGAAGTAGTAGAGTAAACCGGCGACCAGATAAAACCGCGCCCCGCGCGTCACGATCGACGCCAGACCGAAAGTCAGCAAATCGAAATGCGCCGCACCGCTGGCGATGGTGACAATTTTATACGGGATCGGCGTCAGGCCTTTTATCAGAATGATCCAAAGCCCCCATTCGTTGAATTGCGCCTGATAGTCGGCAAACCCCTGCTGCAAACCATAAAGATCGATCACCCATTTGCCCGCCGTCTCGAACAAATAATAACCGATCGCATAGCCCAAAAATCCGCCTGCGACTGACGCGATCGTACACACACCGGCAATCAGCCAGGCCTTCGCCCGCTGCGCCAGCACCATCGGCAGCAACATTGCATCGGGCGGGATCGGAAAAAACGAACTCTCGACGAACGAAACCACAGCCAGCGCCCATAACGCGCGCGGGTGCTCGGCAAGGCGAAGTACCCAATCATACAGTCTGCGCAGCATTTTAAAACCTCACGCGCTACAAGGGGCGATGGTTAGCCGATACGCCGCGCAGGGGCAATGTAAGGCTGTTCGAAACTCACAAAACCCAGCCATGTTCGGGCATTCCCCGCACCAGGCCACGCAGCGAGTTGCCAAACCACACGTTCCCCGTCGTCAGATCGGCCGCACGCAGCACCTGCACCTCCACGCGCCGGGGATCGTTCTCGATCATCTCACGTCGCAGACAACCGTCCAGCACACCTGACGACAGCGGCGGGGTCAGCCACACGCCGTCCCGTTCGACAAAAAGCGTACTCCGGCTGCCCTCAGTTAACTCCCCGCGTTCGTTGACGAACACAACCTCATCGCAGCCGCTGGCGGTACGCGCCTGGTCATAAACCTCACGTCGCGTCGTTTTGTGATGGAGCCACCAATCAGCACTTTGCATCGGCGTTTCGCACACACGATAGCGCCAAGTCCCGTCGCCCTGCGGCAAGGCAAAGGCTTTGGTCTCCACCTGCGTGTCGCCACGCACCCCTAAGGTCAGCCGCACGCGCTGCATCCCTTCAGCACCGGCGACAGCCACATTCAAGTGCCTGCGAACAGACACTTCATTGAAACGAAAACCAAAATACCGGCTTGAGCGTTCCAGTCGCGTCAGGTGCCTCTCCAGCAAACGAAACCCGCATTCAGCGCTCCACCGCAGCGTTTCGAGCAGGCGGAACGGCTCGTGCGGCTCGGTCAAGAACCGGGCCTTGAGCAAACACTCGTCATACTCGCTCTCAGCTTCACTGTCCCAGACAATGCCCCCGCCCACGCCCATTTCGGCTTGACCATCGCGCACAGTCAGTGTGCGTATGGCGACATTAAAGGCCATGCTGTTTCGGGCAGCATAGCCAATCGCCCCGCAATAAACGCCGCGCGGGCTGTCTTCGACCTCGCGAATAATTTCCATCGCCCGGATCTTCGGTGCCCCGGTGACAGAGCCGCACGGAAACAGCGCCGGCAGAATCGTTGACAACTTGGCGCCGGGCTTTAAGTGCGCTTCGATCCCCGATGTCAAAGTATGAAAGCGCGGAAACGTCTCAAGCGTGAAAAGGTCCGTGACCTCGACACTGCCCACTTTTGAAACCCGTGCCAAATCGTTGCGCAACAGATCGACGATCATCAAATTCTCGGCCCGCTGCTTCTCGTCAGCGCTCAACACGCGCCGCTGCAATTCATCGCCTTCAATGTCCGGCGGTCGCGCGATTGTGCCCTTCATCGGCCGAGCGAGGATCCGGCCCTGCTGCACCCGGAAAAACAGCTCAGGCGAGAACGATAAAATGTCCTCATCGCCGAACCGCAGGAATGCACTCGCCCCCGCCCGCGCCTTTTCGCACAAGGTCATGTAGGTGGCGAAACTATCACCGCCACTTGCAAGCTTGAGCTTCAGCGTCAAATTGACCTGATAGACATCGCCGTCACCAATCAGTCGCTTGACCTGTGCGAATTTCGCCGCGTGTTGGCCCGCGCTCAACGTGGCTTGCACATTGCCCGAATACACAGGACCGGTGCAGCGCTCCATCAACCAGCGCCCCCGCCGCCGCGCATCAAACACGTCTCGTTCGGCAAACAAGTGAAACCGCAGCAAGGGCCGCCCGGTATCCGGCATCAAGGCCTGCAACCGGTTCTCGAAGACATAGCCAAGTTCATAGGCGCAATATCCAGCCGCGATCAGACCGCGCTCGATGCCCGCTTCGATCTCAGCCAGCGCTCGCGGCACGTCGTCAGCCGTCCGCGCTTCAATCTCGCCCTGCGATCCCGACAGCAGCATCGATGGCTGGTCTGGCCAGGTGGCGTCGTCAAACAGTGCGAAGGGTACAGTGCCGGGTTCGGTCATGAAGTCGATGAATACTTGACAGTGTAGGGCAAGGCGCCCAAATCCTGGTGAGCAGACGGGGAGGGATGGACCCTCGGTCGCGTCTTATACGATGGGGTGGGCTCATGTCGCGACCCGGTTTCTTGGCCAGCCCCTTTTTCCTGGGGTTTGATGAAATGGCACGCCTCCTGGAACGCGCCGCAAAGAATTCCCCTGACGCTTATCCGCCGCTGAATATTGAGGAGCCAGCCGATAACATCTTGCGTATTACTTTGGCGGTCGCAGGTTTTACGCCCGAACATTTGTCGGTTTCGCTCTCGGATCGCGAACTCACGATCAAGGGCGAGCGTCCGCAAAGCCCGGACGGGCGTGTATTTCTGCATAAGGGAATTGCCGCCCGCGGGTTCATGCGCAGTTTCGCATTGGCCCCAGGCCTGGAAGTTCAAGGCGCAATCTTGAGGAACGGTTTGTTGCAAGTCGAACTGAAGCGCGTCCCTCGAACCTATGAAATCCGTCAGATTCCCATCACAATTGGGTGACAAACCGGCCTATTCAAAAGTGCAGGGTTAATCCCCACATAATTGCCATGAAGGGTCGCTACATCAGTTGCCACAAGCGGGACTGAAGCGGCTGCTCAAAGTGGAGTACGAACGATGCAATCGAATGAAAACGAAGTCCGCAGTCCGGGTGGCACGCCAGGCATGGATGTCTTGTCGCGCATCATCGCGCGCAATGTGGTTTATGTGCGCGAAGTCGCCGCAGCCGATCTCAGGGGCGAGGGTGTGATCCCCGCCGGCGTATCTGTCCCGGCCTCGCAAAAATTCTTCGCGCTTTGCACGCAAGACGGCCACCGCGTTGCGATCCTCGACAACAGGGATCTGGCCTTCGCCGCCGCCCGCGAATACGAACTCGAACCAGTGAGCGTACATTAAAGGGGCCTAAGCCGTCTGCGTGCCAACGTCATTCTCGGTGAGCAGCGCGAAGATCGCAGCGCTGTCATCGGCGGCACGTAATTTCTCGCACAGTGTTGCATTGCGCAACAGCCGCGACACGCGCGCCAGCGCCTTGAGGTGATCGGCGCCGGCCTCGGACGGGGTCAGCAGCAGAAACACGAGGTCGACCGGCGCATTGTCGATGGCCTCAAAGTCGATCGCTTCGCTCAAATGCGCAAACACCCCGACGACATGATCGAGCTTTGCAATACGTCCGTGGGGTATGGCATTGCCCTGGCCGACGCCGGTGCTGCCCAGTTTTTCGCGCTCCCACAATGTTTCGAACAAAACACCAGGCTCCATTCCTGACAGACCCGCAGAGT
The DNA here is from genome assembly GCA_034440175.1 of Alphaproteobacteria bacterium. GTDB lineage: Bacteria > Pseudomonadota > Alphaproteobacteria > Micropepsales > Micropepsaceae > SZUA-430. The sequence continues at coordinate 19,454 of JAWXBO010000024.1, read as the reverse complement.
GAACGGCCAGCTCGTTGATCAATTTCTTCTTGGTCTCCACCTTCAAGCCATGCAGGACGGCCAGGGGCGATAGGATATCGGATATTTTCATGACCGCGCCGTGAGGAGTTTGGGAAGGCGCGGCTCAGCGCGTGGCTGGGCCGGCTTGGGGATCGATCCACCCGATGTTCCCGTCCGAGCGCCTGTACACGACGTTGACTTCACCGTGCGCGCTGTTGCGAAACACCAGCGCCGGCGTCTCCATCAGATCAAGTTGCATCACCGCCTCGCCCACCGTCAGCGTGCGAAGTTGCGTCGTACTTTCCGACACGATGACGGGGTTAAGTGTCTCGGGTTCCTGCTCAGGCCCGTCGCTGGCGAAAACCTGCTCGTGGGCAGGGCTCTGCGCGAACGCATCCCGTGCGCCATTGTGGTGATCCTTGATCCGCCCTTTATACCGCCGCACACGCTTGTCCATGCGCTCCATAGCGCCGTCAAAACTGGCGTAGATGTCGGTTGAACGTCCTTGCGCATGCAGGTAAAGCCCCGAAAACAGGTGCACCGTGCAATCGGCACGGTACTCGTGCCCGTCGCGCGAAAACGTGACGGAACCGTCAACCGGCCGTTCGAAATATTTGCCGACGGATTGCGCCATTTTCGACTGCACGTAGGTGCGCAGCGAACTGCCAATATCAATCTGCTTACCAGTGATGCTGAGTTCCATATCCGTTTCGCGTCCTTGGAAAAGTTTACGGTGTCACTTGAACAGCGTCGGTCAAAAAGCTGCGGACCATTAGCTCTGGGATTTGGCCCTGTCAACGATGGGAATCAAGGGGGCGAAGGGCCTCGGGCATGTTTAATTCCTGTTTCAACCGTTTGCGGTCGATGGAAGAGGGGATACGCAGGGCTTCGCGGTATTTAGCAACCGTCCGCCGTGCAATATCGATCCCGGCTGTACGCAAAACATCGACGATCCGGTCATCCGACAGGATCGCGCTTGTGTGTTCCCCATCGATCAGCTCGCGAATACGGTGTCGTACCGCTTCGGCCGAATGGGCGTCTCCGCCCTCGGCTGACTGAATGGCAGAGGTGAAAAAATATTTCAGTTCAAACGTGCCCCGCGGCGTCGCCATGAACTTGTTTGCAGTCACGCGGCTGACCGTCGATTCATGCATCGAAATGGCATCGGCGATCACACGCAGGTTCAACGGCCGCAAATGCGTGACACCATGCGCAAAAAACCCGTCCTGCTGGCGCACGAGTTCGGACGCCACTTTCAAAATGGTCCGCGCGCGCTGTTCCAGACTGCGGACCAGCCAATTGGCGTTGTTCAAATGCTCGGTGAGGTAGGATTTGATTTCCTTGTCCTTCGCGCTCACCGTTGCATAATAGCGTGTATTGATCAAAATCCTTGGCAGCGTGTCGCTGTTCAGCTCGACATGAAAGCCGCCGCCCGCCGTTTCGCGGACGTAAATATCAGGCACCACCGGCTGTACCGGTTCGCTGCCGAACTTCAAACCCGGTTTCGGATTAAGCTGTTTGATCTCGCCGATCATGTCGGTCAGATCTTCCGGCGATTGCCCCGTCAAACGCAGCAACGCATGCATGTCACGTTTCGCCAGCAGCGCCAGATTGTCCAGCAGCACCTGCATCGCCGGATCAAGCCGGTTGCGTTCCTTCAGCTGCAACGCCAGACATTCAGCCAGGCTGCGCGCCCCCACCCCCGTCGGATCAAATGTCTGGATCGTTTTCAGCACGTTTTCGATCACCGGCACCGGCACCACCAGATGCTGTGACGCGGCCAGAACGTCGGTGGTCAAATATCCGCACTCGTCGATCATATCGATCAGGAATGCCCCGATCAGCCGGTCGCGCGCATCCGCGCACGCGACGTGCAATTGCTCGGCCAAATGCTCATGCAAATTGGGCGCCCGCGCCAGCGTCGATTCCAGCGATAGCGCATCATCTTCATCACCACGTCCGCCACGCCCGTCAAGCTGCGCCGACAATCCACCATCGTTGAGCGCGGGCTGCGCCCGGTCGCTCGCGGAGTCTTCCGCATAGACGTTTTCGTAGTCGGTATCCAGATCGGCCGAAGCATCGGCGGGCGGCGCATCTTCTTTCAGCGTCAAAGCGCTGTCTGGAGCTTCGGGCAAGGGCGCTGCCTCTTCGCGCGGCGCCGGCTCACCGTCTTCGCGCTCAAGCAAAGGGTTGCGCTCAAGCTCCTGCTCGACAAAATCCTGCACTTCCAAATTCGACATTTGCAGCAGCTTGATCGCCTGCTGCAGTTGCGGCGTCATCACCAGGCCTTGGCCTTGGCGGACTTCCAATCGTTGGTTCAGCGCCATGGTGTCAGAGCCTCACAACGAAAACTTTTCGCCGAGATACACCCGCCGCACGTCCGGGTTCGAAACAATCTCGTGCGGGGTCCCCTCGGTCATCACTTCACCATCGTGCATGATGTAAGCGCGATCAATAATTTCCAGCGTCTCGCGCACATTGTGATCGGTGATCAAGACGCCGATGCCGCGTTCCTTGAGGTGGTGGACAAGTTTACGGATTTCGCCGATCGCAACAGGGTCGATCCCGGCAAAGGGTTCATCCAGCAGCATGAACGAAGGCTGCGTCGCCAGAGCCCGAGCAATTTCAACACGCCGCCGCTCGCCGCCCGAAAGCGCCAGCGCCGGCGCCCGGCGCAAATGTTCGATGGCAAACTCAGCCAGAAGATCATCAACCATCTGCTGCCGCTTTTGCCGGTCGCGCTCGACAAGTTCGGCGACCGCCATGATATTCTGTTCAACCGTAAGCCCGCGAAAGATCGAGGCCTCTTGCGGCAAATACCCAATACCCAAGCGCGCCCGCCTGTACATCGGCAGCGCCGTGATGTCGTGCCCGTCAAGAAAGATCGTGCCGCTATCGGACGGGATCAGTCCGGTGATCATGTAAAAGCAGGTGGTCTTGCCAGCACCATTCGGACCCAAAAGCCCTACGGCCTCGCCGCGGCGCAATCGCAGCGAGACGCCGCGCACCACAGGCCTGCGCCTGAAGCTCTTGCCGATCTGGTTGACCACAAGCCCGCTCTGGTCAGCCACGAGTTGCGGCCTCCCATACGTGCTGTCTTGGCCACTGTGAAAAGTCATGAACTTGGGCGCCTGCGGCTGCGTTACGTATTGAACCGGCTCATAAAATCCCACTTGGCCTTAAAGTTGCGTGAAAATTCAAGGCGTTGGCTTGCCGTCTTTGACGTCTTCCGTTGGTTTTGGCGGCGTTCCCGGCGCAGATATTTTTGGTGTCTTGGTGGGAGAGAACACGCCCGACACGCGGCCACCCGGTCCGCCACCTGTAAGGTCGGCACGTCCCGTGGCAAGATTAACAACAAGTGAAGTGCCCTGCAGCACGTTCTGGCCATTCACTAGCACCACCTTGCCGCCCATTTTGACCACGCGTTGCATGATGTCATAGGTTGCCGTGCTGCCAGTTGCCTGGCCCTGCGGAGAGGCGAGAACAACGCCGCCGTCGGCCTGGATGTGCTCGATAGTACCCTTGGAGGCTTTGATCGAAAGCGTGTCGGCGCGCATGTGCAGATTGCCCTGCACAATGCGCACGTTTCCGGAATACGTCGCCGTTTCGTTTTGCATATCGGCGGTGGTCGAGTCCGCCGTGATCGCGATCGGCTGGTCGCTGTCGCGCCCCATCCCCGAAAAAGGATTGTTGGCCGCCTGGCCATAGGCCAGTGCGGACGTGGCCGTCATTGCGAGAGAAGAAATCAACAGGGTTTTGATCATGGTGTCACCGGTGCCGTTTTGGGTTTAAGTGGCAGTGCAGGTGCGCCACTGCCTTCATCGTCTGCAACTGCTTCTGCAATGCCTTCTGGATTTGTCTCAGCCGCTTTCGCCGCAATGCCTTGACGGGCCGCGGGAAAATAAGTCGTTGAAACGCCACCCATGAATTTCAGCACGCCAGGGTCGCGCAAGCCTTCGAACCGTTTTGCCGTAATCACGCCCAGCGGTCCCTGACACTTGATCGGCCTATCGCCCTTCAAAAGGCCCAGGCCAAAGTCATAGCGCGCCTGATCCGTGTGGCACTCATAGCCGCGGTCCGAATAGATGTTGATGGTGTCCTTCAGATCCAGCGTCTTGGCCTCGACATCCAGCACGCCTTGAACCGCGCCGATTTGCACCCAGCTTTTGTCTTGCATCGTCACGTCGGCCTTGACCTCATCGATGGTCATGCGCCGGGTCTTGCCGGGCTCGATTGTGGCGCCCTTGGCCGTGACCGTAAAGGGTTGCCCCCGCCCATCCGTGCCTGTCAGCTTGGGTTTCACCAGCGCCCGGTCCTCGGTCAGGGTGTCGAGCATCATCGGCGAAATTGCGATCACGCCGCTGTCACGCCCCCTCGTCGAATAAAGCACCACCAGCACAATCAGCGACAGCGCAATAATCGGCAGCATCACTTTCATGGTCCGCACAAAGCGCGTGTAGCCAAGCGTCGAATCCGCCCGCTGGCGCGTTCGCATTTCCCAATTGTCAAAGCGCGACCGTGCAGGCGTTTCGGGTTCGCTCGCCGGAACAAAGCCGCCTGTGTTTGGATCGGGAACAAAATGGGCCATGGAGTGCATCGGCGCCTTACGCGACGCCCGCGCGCAGGCAATCGTGCACGTGCACAATGCCGACGGGCTTGGGGCTCACGGACGCCGCATCTTCATCGGCAATCACAAACAGACATGTCACCGGGACAGCGTGATGGTTCATCAGACGCAGCGCCTCTGCTCCCAGCGCGCCTTCGCGGATCAATCGCGGACGGCCCGTCATCACTTCGCAAGCCTTGCGCATCAGCAAATCGCCTTGCATATGACGCCTCAAATCGCCGTCGGTAATCACGCCAATCAATCCGCCATCCTGTCCCGTAACCCCGGCACAGCCAAACCGCTTTGATGTAATTTCAAGCAGCACCTCGCTCATCACCGCGTTCTCGTTGACCAGCGGCAGCTCGCGGCCCTTGTGCATGATATCGGCCACCCGCACCAGCCGCCGCCCCAGCGAGCCGCCGGGATGCAAGACACGATAGTCATCGGCCGTAAAGCCGCGCCGCTTCATCAGCGCCACCGCCAGAGCATCGCCCAGCGCCAGCGTCATCGTCGTCGAAGTCGTCGGTGCCAGCCCCATCGGGCACGCTTCGGGTGCCGAAGGCAAAATCAAAGCCACGTCGGCATGCTGCGCCAAAACCGAATCAGCCCCGCTTGTAATCGCAACCGTCGGAATGCCCGCCCGCCGCGTAAACTCGATGATGTCGGTCAGCTCATGCGTCTTGCCCGAATTCGACAACAGCAGCGCCGCGTCCTTCCGGGTCAGGAACCCAAGATCGCCGTGGCTCGCCTCACCGGGGTGCACGAACTGCGCCGGCGTCCCCGTCGAGGCCAGCGTCGCCGCAATCTTGGCGCCAACCAACCCGCTTTTGCCCATGCCGCTGACAATGACCCGGCCTTCAACGCCCATGATCACGTCGAGCGCCCGCGTGAAGCGCCCATCAAGCGACCGCGACAGCGAAGCCAGTGCCTCACCTTCTACCGCCAGCACGCGCCGCGCGGCCTCGAGGTCGGCAAGGGGTGAGTTATCAGGCATCGCCGTCATCAGTTTTTTTTACTCGTCAGTACACAGTGTGCAATGCAACAAAAGGCGCCACAGAGCGAAAATCGCTCCATCACCAGTATGGTCCCACGGGACCCGGGAATCAAGGCAACTGGCCATGGTCAGGCCTTGCTAAATTTGGCTGAGCCCTGCCAAAATTGTCTTGACCCAGGGCCAATGAACCCGCACGCAAGCCTTCTGCAACAATGGAGAGAATGATGGCCAATCTGACTTTGCCGGTTTGGCCCCTCATTCTCATGGTCGCAAGCTTTGTTGGCTATCTGGTCTTGCTGAAGCTGCCGGGTGCAGCCACCAACGTGATGGCCTTTCTGACCGTCGCCTATTTTTCAGCCTTTGTCTGTGCAGGCCTGTTGTGGCTCCGCAATCCGCAACTGGGCCTCAACCGGCTGGACTATCGTGAACTGCTCCTCGCGCTCATTTTTGGCGCGACCATCACCGCCCTCGAATTCGGCTACGTCTCGGCCTATCGCCTGGGTTGGCCCGTCAACACCACCGGGTCGACCGTCAACATCATGACCGCCATCTTGATGGTGCCCATAGGATTCGTACTATTCCGCGAACACATCACCCTGCTCAACGGCATAGGCCTTGCGCTCTGCTGCGCCGGCCTGATCCTGATGACCTGGCGGTAGAGGGGACTGCGCGGCGCAGTCCAAGGCTCTCATGTGCAACGCTGGCTTAAATACCGGACAACTCGTGTGCTACTGACATAAGAAGGCACGACCGGGAATTTCGGCTGGAACCATGGCTCCTGCTTTTGGGGACAAGTACGATGAGCACTTCGGTATTGACCGAGAAGATCACGCGGTAGTCGCCAACACGCAATCTGCACACGCCGCCATTGAGCGACTTGACCTTCACCGGCTTGAAGGGATCGACGGCAAGGCGTTGCGAAGCAACACCGCTGGCCCGGCCGCGTTGAAGGACTAGCCCCCACACCCCTGACCGTCATCCCGCACGCGGTGCAGCATTCTTCATGCTGCTCCGCAGATGCGGGACCCACACGGGGTTAAGTGTCCCCGAGTAGAGAACGTAAGGGCGGCTCAAGAACTTGCATGCGTATCACCAAGGTGGGTCCCGCATCAGCGAAGCGGCACAAGAGCGCCGCATCGCGTGCGGGATGACGCGGCTTCGTATGAAATTCTTTTTTACTGAGTTCCCGTGTCACTTTAATCTGATGTTGGGTGCTGCCGGTGAGGCCATCGCCAATGCCGCTTTACCATTTGACTGGCGCAAAACCGACGGATGGTCTGTGTATACACAAACGCATGCATACGTGCATATAAGGAGGAAAGACCGTTATATTTCAATCTGTTAAGCCCTAAAAAACCACCTGAAAAATCAACATGTATGCATGCAGTCGTTTCAAGCCAAGGGCGGGGCGTGGGGTGCGCGCCCCGTCAGATCTCGCGGCGCACCCATTCCGTTCCCTGCCTGCCAGGGTTGCTCGATCTATTCAAACTTCAAGTCGCAGCTGACCATCGCCCTTTTTTAGAGCGGGGCCAGAAGTGTGGAACATATACAGAACTACTTTGCCACGTCAACCTGAATTTCAAGCGCTGCCTTCACCTGGCACACGAAATCATAACTGGTGGCACGAGGCACGCAAAAAAATACACACGCGAAAAGAAGAGAACTTCCTGCAAGTGCAGTCGAGCGGAAAAGGCCTCGTCCATTCTTTTCGCGACTTCGCGTGAAAGTCTCTTTTATGTTTTCCGTGTCACCGGCCAATGATAGCGGGTACCTAAGCGGACTGCGGTCTGATTCTCACGACGTTGCGCGCCTGTGTTGGCAATGCTTGCCAATCGAGAGGTAGCCCATGGTCACGATGAACATTTCTATTCCGGTCAGTAATGTGCGCGCCCTCATCCGGCAGGATATTGAGCGGCGAGACACGCCCGTGCCGGTTTCCGCCGGCGAATGCAGCCGAACGCGCCTCAATGTGCGAAGACATCTTCGTCGCCCCAGCCCGCCAGGTCCAAAGCCGACCGCGTGCCGACAAAATTGAAGCACCTCAGCGCCAGCTCCTGCCGGCCCTCACGCGCCAGCATCGCGTCCAGCGTCACCTTCAGTCTGTGCAAGTGCAACACGTCCGACGCCGCATAAGAAAGCTGCGCGTCGCTCAACTTGGCCGCCCCCCAATCCGAGCTCTGCTGCTGCTTCGACAAGTCCACGTCCAGCAACTCTTTGACCAGATCCTTCAGGCCGTGCTTATCGGTATAGGTGCGCACCAGCTTCGACGCGATTTTCGTGCACCAAACCGGCGCCGTCGATACTTTCAGATAGCGTTGAAACACGCCCACATCGAAACGGGCGTAATGAAAGATCTTCGTCACTTCAGGGTCCGCCAGCAACCGCACCATATGCGGCGCATTGTAGGTCTTGCGGTCAAAGCGCACGACATGGCAGTGCCCGTCGCCGCCCGAAAGCTGGGCCAGGCACAACCCATCGCGCAAAGGGTTCAGCCCCATCGTTTCGGTATCGATGGCAACGCTTTTGCCAAAGTCGACGCCGCCCGGCAGATCGCCTTCGTGAAAGTGAATTTTCATGTCGGTTTTAATCCTGCGGTCGTCGAAGAAGTCAAATGGTGCCAGGAGAGGACTCACAATTCGCATTTAGGGGGTTGAAATACCACAGACATTTTTTAACCCCACATCAAAACACCAACACAGATAACAACAACTTGTCTGGACGCTCCCGAACCACGGCGGAAAGTCACTAAGTTAGGGCGATCAGACTTAAAAATATTACAAAAATCGTCGCCAAGCCACTCAACCCTCGCAGAATGCCATCCGTTAGGCATTATATTGTCAATCGTCGAGTCAGATACGCAGACGGCGCATCCGGTCTAAACCGTCACTTCCCAAGCGCCCGCTTCCCTTCCCATCAAGCCGTACTCGGGGCAGGCAACTCAAAGAGTACGCCCGCGACTTCTAGGATTTGGCTCAGTTGCGGCAGACCCAAACTATCGTCGAGGCTCAGCACCTCGCTTGGCGTATTGCCGTCCGGGTTCAAGCTTTCCAGAACAACGAATTTACTGCCCCATCGCAGACGCTTAAAATAGGGGGTACCGGCATCGTCTATCGCCACCACCATCCTGCCGTCATACGCCTTCATCGCGGCAAGTCCCACAACAGGCGCTCGCGTAATGATAAACTGACCATCAAGGGCGATAGGCTCTGCGCTCCGCCCATTGACACCGAACAGCCGTCCCCCATCCAGGGCCGTCTTGACCGCCATCGCATCTGGAAGTGCCGTGACTTCATGCTTCGGATCTGCGGGCGTGACGCCGATCTGTCTGCTGAGAAAGAGCGTTCCAACGATCTTGCGGCAATTCTTGCGTTCATTGGCAATAATGACGGGTTCGACTAGGACCGTTGGGTCTACCGATTGTGCGGTCAACACGGCGATACCGGGGTGACCATCCATCTCATTGTATCGGCGCGCGAGCAGCCGTTCACCTACCGCGGCCACGACCAAGTTGCGAGGATTGATCTTAGCATGTCCGCAGACCAGAACCACATCACCAACCCCGGCAACTGGATCGAGTGTGGACGCCACGAGCTGATAGGCTTCATGGTTGAAAAGCTTAACGGGCTGTGCGGTATTCCATTCATCTAGCGTGAAAAGGCCGTCACCGGCGCGTCCATCTGTCTTGGCGGCTGCCGCGATACCGGTCTGATGGAGGTTAGCCGACTTGATATCCCCTCCATAACCGGACGGAAACGGCACGACGTTGCGCGCCCACGGAAACGTGCGCGGCTCGCCATAGAACGACTCGTAAAGATCGAACAGTTCGAAGGCGTCTTGAATTTCGCTTCGGAGCGTCTTTTCCCAAAACTCCTTGACCTCTTTGGCCTGCGCCACTCCGTAAGTTTCATCATCCTTGTGATGGTTTTCGTTGACGTACTTCATGGGCTTGCCGCCGCCGCCCGTGATTGTGTTCATTAGGGTAACGAACGGCCCCCGGTTAAACGGCACCGTCTGAGCCTGCGTCAAGGTTTTCAACTCCTTGCCCAGATCCCCTAAGGTCATGGCTAGAATATGTGAACCGTGGCCGCGGAGCATAAATTTGAGCAAGTCTTCGCAATAGACGCGCACCCCGGCCATATATCGGCGCGCGATCTCGTCGTCGTTTTTCACGACCGCCTCCTGGTAGAGGCGATCCAGCGCACCGCCATTCACAATCTTGGCAACAGCGGAAGCCTTGTTAACGCCCCCCATCATGCCCTGTTCGCCCGACAACTGCTCGGTATCGACCACGATCTGATAAAATTGCCGTTCATGAGTCGTCAACAGTAATTGAACCGTCATCGCGTCGGATTGCGCCAGGTTGGCCAACGCAGCAAGTTGCTTGGCCCAATGCCGCTTGTTCCGGGGATCGAACGTCGTTTGTGGATCATCAAGCAGCATCAAGGGGAACGGATTACGCCCAATTTTTGTGACGATCTGTTCACGCAGAGCGAACAAGAACGACCATAAGATGGCCCGCAACCAAGAGGTGTTCGCCACCAGCGAAGCATCAATATGCATTCCTGGCTCAAAGCTACCATCGACAATGACAGACTTCTTCTCAACCCCTGTTCGCTGATAGCTCAACCTTTCCTGATGATGAATTTTCTCAAGGATCACGCCCATCCGATTAGAGAGCGCGGCGATGGATCGTGACGTCTCAGCCGAAACCAACAGTCGCAAATCCTTCAACGGCTTTAGGGCTTCCGCAATTGCAACCCGGCGGGCTTGTTCCGCGTTCACTGGCGCCCAGGCCGTTGCCGCATCTGCGGCAGACTTCAGTAGCTTGGCCAATTCATCGAGGGGATCGGCCTTATGCAAGGCAGATCCCAGGACAGCAAGCTGTGCCTCCACTGATCCAGGCGTGAAGGTTTTGTTTTCAAGCTTTTGTCCGATAATTTCTTGCCAGCGATCACGGAACACTTGCCGGTGGCCTGTCCACCATGCCACCAGAGCCACCAATCGCTTGAACCCGTGTATCCGGCTGCGCAATCCGTCTGCGCTAGCGGGATTCCCGCCATCTGACACATAGGCCGCAAACTCAAAGGATGGCAGAGCATCGGTCTGTACCGATACCCGCTTGTCGATTGAACTGGACAGCCCTGTCAGGATGGTCGAAAACGGCGGCACAGTACAAAATCGACCGCGAACGGCATCCGCATAATCCTTCTTAGGTTCCATGATTGCCAATGCCTCGGCGTGCCGCCTCAGCCCCGCCGGCAGCAGTCCTGTCAGATCCGAGAGAATTTCGCTGCAAACGTCTTCCAGCTTCCGTTCCGCTTCGGAAGCATCTGATTTTAGTTCCGCCAGTTCGGCCGCCAGCTCCTTTTGTGTGGTCGTCTGTAAGACACCGTCGCAAACAGGACAATGTGCGGAATCCGTATGCTGGTGCGGCGGAAGATAATAATGCGCCGCTAGCGCCTTGAGACGGAATTTATTGTCCTCCGTCTGGCGTGCGTGCCAGGTAAGGGCTCTTTCCAGCTTTTGCTCCCCCGCCGTCAGCGCGTCGGGAAAGGCGGCGAACTCGACGTCTTCGCCGGCCTCTTTCAAGGCGGCCCACATACCGAACAACGCAATGCCATTTGCACCCTGGCTAGCCAGACCACGCGCCGTATTGACCGCGGTGCGAACTTTTTCGCGGCCTGCTGGGATGGACATGTCAATGGTAGGGGCGATCTCCACTTTCAATGTCGCCAAATGGGCACCGGCTTCTGCCGACGCACCTTGCGAGGCGGCGATCAGGTCGGCCACAATGGACGCACCGCTCAGATCGAGACTTTCGGGCAGGACAAACCCGAGCGGCTCGGCCTTCGCTTTCGCTTTGGTAATATCATCGGTAAATCTACTGGCATTTGTTTCAAGGCCGTTTTCCTTGCCGTACTTTAGGAACCGGCGCGCCGCGTTCCCCAAGGCTCCCGCACCTTCAGCGATGTCAGCGAGTTGGTCCAACCCGGTTAGAATTTTTACCGCCTCATAGAGCGATTGGCTCTGCTTGCCGAGACCGATGCGGGATATACGGGCTGGCATCAAAACGGTCGCTTCGATCAGTGCGCCGTATGCAGTGATACGAGGGTCAATTTGTACTTTGGGCGACGGTGCGCCCGTGACTGGGCAAGTCAGGCAACGGTATGCGATGGCTTCGTCGCCCGCGACATTTCTAAAGCTGAGCCGCACCCACACATCTACCGGCTGAATGAGATCGGCCGCGCTGGCGGGATAGGAGGCAAAAGGCGGCCACGTGCCGATCTGCTTGCCTTCACCAGTTGCGACAGGCTCCCTGGCACCGGTCTCATCGAGAGGGCCATCCTGCTCCCGAATTCGCTTGCCCGTCAGAGTCCAGAGAATTGCGCTGGCCAAGGATGTCTTGCCCGAACCGTTTTGACCCAAGATACACCAGTTCGTGCCGTCCACCCAAAAGTCAAAGACCGGTCCACCAAAGGTCGTTAGGCCGCCAAAGTTGCAAGCCTCAACACGAGCAAGGCGCCATGTCGATGTGTCGGTGGCGGAAGCTTGTTCGGCCGCCTCTTCGGCGGCGGGATCATTTTTTGCGATCCAGGCGGCAATCAAGCCAGCGAACAGGACTTCAGCGCCATCCGCGACTTTCGCGGATTCTTGGGAGAGAAGAAATGCCAACAACCTGCGCTGCCCCGGTTCGGTCAGGGCGATCTTTCCAGCTTTGGCCTCACCGAATTTTTCCCACGCAAGTGCTTTGCCCGACAAAAGGGTCTGTACCGCAGAAGTGAAAGTTATTGTCATGCGCCCCCCAGCCCCGTCAGGTTGTGCGAGGCCTCAGCAAGCCTCGGTTTTCGGCCCTTCCCGCTGATCATACGTCTGAATTTGCGCTATTCCTACCAGGCAAAAAGATTGGACCATCCTTTTGAATCGCTAGCCTCCGAAGTTGGCTGGCTCGACATGATCTAAGTCCAAGCCTGGATACACGAACGCCGGCCTAATCTTCTCACAGTCGGCTTCGGAGACACCCTCTCGCCGGGCAAAGGCGTGCCATTCATGGGCGACGTGATCGCGCATACTCTGCAAGAGATTTTCGGCCTCCCCCTTTTCCAGCAGGAAACGTCCGGACTGCGAAAGCAGATTGGCAGTATTCATGATGCGCCCCTGGTCGCCACAGATGAGGGCCAAATCGCGCTTTTCCAGGCTGATGGCAGGTGCTGGAACCAAATCGTAGGCAGGAGAAAGTCGCCAAGGCTTTCCCATCGCAATCATGGCGTGATTGCGGGGGTGATCGTCCGTGTTGGAGATTAGCGCGTTGAGGCACATGCGTCGAAAGAGTTCGTTCGCATCGCGTTTGGCTTCCCCGCTGGCACGACGAATTTCCTCCGCCAGCAATATGTAAGACCAGCGAGCGCGATCTTGGTGGGAGTCCTCTGACCGTAGCAAAGTCAGTCCGCTTATCATACGTGCGCGACGGTATCCCGCGTCGGTATGTTCGCGATCAAACCGCTTGACCAACAAGACATCGCGGTCTCCAACCTGCACGACTCGGCTTTCGGAAACACTGAGGCCAGCCGACTTTGCCAGTGTGAGCATCGCGTGTTCAACGCGTGCATAATTCCACTTGTCGTCCTTTGGGACGTTGAATTTCGCAATCCATAGGGCACCATCGTCCTCCACGACCACTTTGGGCCGCGCGCCACCCATGGAAGAGCCGCCATTGAGCAGCCCATCCACTTGGGCTATGTCGGCATTGTCGGGGAGATTTTCTTCGCTTAACAGCGCGTCAGCCAATTTTTGTAGGCGTTCGAGATCGATCCGCTTGTTGAACTCTCGCTTCGGACCGGGCGGCTTTGGTCCCAGTCCAAAACTCAACGCGCCCGCCCGATCATCCGAGGAGTGCAGGAGATATTCTAGTTCGCTTGGTTCGGCCTTTCCCAAATGCCGTGCAATGACGCGCCGGCCCCAATGGTCCGGGCTGGAATCGCGCAATGCCCCGAAGACACCTTTAAGACTGACGGTTTCATATATTTTGGACGATAAGGCGAGCTCGACGGGGTCAAAGGGCACGCTATCGGGGTTTTCGAGATAACTACGCCCATAAACGAACCTTCCGAGGGGATCGCCAGCGGGCGTAGTTGTGATCTCAAAGCGCGCTGCCGCTACGGGCTCTACAGTGCCCGGAAGCGTGATGTAGATGAAACACTCCTGCGCCATCGTCAGAAGTCGTTGCTCAGAGAGCCGCCCCGAGACGCGCCTGCGCGCGCGCGCGTTAGAGACAGCGCAGCGCCTTCCCTGTCCTGTGTCGGTCCTGCGATCTCTGTCAGTTGGTCAAGCAAGCCATAGGTCCAAAGCAGAGAGGCATAAACGGCGATTCCGGTAGAGGGCTTGCCCTTTTCTGCATCGGCCACCACGAAACGGCTGACCCCTACCTTTTGCGCAACGTCCTCGATGGACAGATTGCGGCGCAGTCGGGCAGCTCGGAGGTTTTGGCCCAGCTTGCGAATATCTATCTCCACAGAATGCGGAATGGCGGAAAACCGGAGCTTCCGGCGTATTTTGTTGGTAGTAGCCATCACAAATGCCCTTAATGTTGGCTACTACATACAATTTCATGCCGCTTTGTCAAGTCGAGTGTAGGTAGTAGCCAACATTAGATCGCATAATGTTGTCTATAATCAACACGTTAGCTGACGCTTAAAACCCGGACGGATTATCACCCATCTAATATTTAGCCCGCCGCCGTGGCCGAGGGTGCCGACAGATACCGCAATAGGGACGGGACTTTGACGAGCCTGCGTCGGCCAACTTTGACGCTTTCTACCGCCCCCCACCCGAAATTTTGCGCAGATCTTGGAGGATGGTTATTGCCTGCTTTGGCAGATGAATACGATGTTCGCGGCGCATTTTGGTCTTGGATGCCGGAACGATCCAAATATCCTCTTCAAAATTAAATTCTGACCATTCTGCGGTGCGAAGCTCGCCAGGCCGTGGAAAAAGGATCGCCATAAGTTTCAGACCAGCCTTCGTGCTTTCATGCCCCTCAAATCCGTAGATTGCCCGAAGTAATCCACCAAACTTCTTTGAATCGGTGATGGCCGATCTAGGCGTAACTGTCGGCGCTGTGAGAGCGCCGCGCAGGCTGGCGGTCGGATCGAATTCCGCTCTGGCGGTTGCGATGGCATACCGAATGACTGCACCCACCGTCGATCTCAGTCGCCTCGCCGATTCATGGCATCCGCGGGTTTCCAAATCCTGCAATACTCTCAGGACATCGATGGGTTTGATCTCAGAGCATTTCTTTTGACCGAGAGTGGGATAGGCAAAATCGAGCAACCACTCTTTTTTTACGATCGTGGCTGTCGCCCGGCCTTCGCGCTTGATCTTGGCCACAAACTCCAGCGCTACGGATTTGAAGGTGTCGTCGGGATTTTCGCGACGGGCCCGTTCATCCTTTTTCGCCTGAGAGGGGTCTATGCCAGCCGCCAACTGGCGATGGGCTTCGTCACGGACGTTCCTAGCCTGAGCCAGGGAGAAGAGCGGATATACGCCAATCGATAGAAGCTTCTGCTTTCCCATATACCGATATGCGACGCGCCACAGACGCGTTCCGCTGGGCTGAACCCAAAGCTGGAGACCTCCGGCGTCGGATAATTTCTTGAGTTTTGTGCCCGGTTTTGCTGCCCGGCATGCGGCGTCGCTGAGGGCCATTTTGGGTGCTCCAGACTGGCTATGTCAGGCGCTTCGGGCCGATACCAACAGGGCGGGGGCTCGGGAGCGCCGATACCAACACCGATACCAACAGCCTGGCCGGATGCCAAGGGGCGAACCCGAACCACAACGGCCCAAGAAAGCCGCATTTTGCCTCTATTTTTGGTCTACTACGAACTGATGCGAACCACTGCGATCAGTCAAATGGTGCCCAGGAGAGGACTCGAACCTCCACGCCTCGCGGCGCTAGTACCTGAAACTAGTGCGTCTACCAATTCCGCCACCAGGGCACGAAGGACCGGTTAAGGGCGCGAGTGGTATCCGTGGAGACTGCCCCATGTCAACGAAAAGGCGGCTTCAACTTGCAGGTTCTTTTCGTTATCAAGCCACAAATCAATTTTGAAGGGCCTTAGCCTTGAACAAATCCCCAGCGCCAAAAATCGTCACAGTCATAGGTGGCACCGGTTTCCTGGGCCGCCAGATTGTGCGCCGGCTGGCCCGCGACGGCTTCCGCATCCGCGTGACTTCCCGCCACCCCAGCCTGGCCCATTCGGTCATACCGCTGGGCGAAGTCGGCCAAATCGCCATTGTCCGTGCCGATATCCGTAAAGAACATGAAATTGCCAAAGCGGTCGAAGGCGCCGCAATCGTGGTCAATCTTGTGGGAATACTGCGGCCATCTGGGGGCGCCTCGTTCGCAGACATTCATGCCCAGGGCGCCGCAACCGTGGCTGGAGCCTGCGCCAAGGCAGGGGTCTCGCGCTTCATCCACATCTCGTCTATAGGTGCCGACGCGAACGCGAAATCGCTCTACGCCCGCAGCAAAGCCAAAGGCGAAACTGCGGCGCTTCACGCGTTCCCCATGACGACAATCTTGCGCCCCTCAATCGTGTTTGGAAGCGGCGATGGCTTCTTCAGCATGTTTGCCAGCCTGCTTGCATGTCGCGCATTGCCTTTCCGCTTCTCGGCGGCGGCAAGACAAAGTTCCAGCCTGTCTATGTCTGTGATGTCGCCAATGCGGTCGCCAACGCCATCGCCAACCCCCGGTCGCGGGGCAAGACATTCGAGCTCGGCGGACCGGCAGTCTATTCGCTGAAGGACCTGTTGGAATTCATCGCCACCACCACTGGGCGCAAGCGCAAATTCTTTCCGTTTCCCTCATTCGTGCTCGAGCCGCTCGTCGCTCTGTTCGGCTGGTTGCCATTCTCGCCCATCACGCTGGATCAGGCGCGCCTGCTGCGCAAGGATAACATTGTCAAGGCAGGCCCCGATGCCGCCGCCGTCGGCACGATCACCGATCTTGGCGTTCAGCCAACAGCCCTGGAAGCCGTCGTTCCCGGTTACCTCTACACCTATCGCCCCACCGGCCAATACATTGAACCGCGTGAGGTTTAGGCGAGGATCACTTCCTTCGTAAAAAGATAGCCCAGCATGACGGAGCCCAGAATGATCCGGTACCAGGCGAAGACTCCAAATCCGTTGGTCGACACAAAGCTCAGGAACATTTTCGCGACATAGTAGGCACTGATAAACGCGACCACGAAACCAATACCCAGCACCAAGAAATCCTCTTGATGCAACTCGTCCCAATGCTTGTAGAGCGAATAAGCCGACGCGCCGAACATTGTCGGTATCGCCAGAAAGAACGAGAACTCGGCCGCCGCACTCCGCTCAACCTTCATCAAGAGCGAGCCCATGATGGTGGCCCCTGAACGCGAAACGCCGGGGACCAGTGCCAGGCATTGGCACAGCCCAATCTTGAGATAGAGGCTCAAGGGGAAATCTTCGACGGCATAATATTGCGGGATCTTCACCAACCGTTCGATGTAAATGATCGCTACGCCGCCAACAATCAGCATCACCGCAACGACATATTTCGAGAACAAATACTCGGTGATGAAATCCGAAAGCAAAACACCCAAAAAGGCGGCGGGAAGGAAGGCAAGGATCAGCCCGATCGCAAACCGCCGCGCGTTCTCGTTGAACGGCACCGCTTTGGTGACGTTCCATAAATAGTCGAAATAGATCAGGCAGATCGAAAGGATCGCGCCGAACTGAATGAAGATTTCAAAAACGCCGCCCGGCGGCACATCGAGATCCAGCAACTCGCGCACCAAAATCATGTGCCCGGTTGACGAAACCGGAAGGAACTCGGTCACCCCTTCAACCAGGGCCAGAATGACGGCAGAAACAATCTTCCAAAGCAGATCCATGAAGCGCCAAATTCAGCCAAGAGGGGAATGGGGCCGGGACCGTACATGACGAATTTCCGCCACACAAATATTCGCAGGATAGTTCCGTATCGGAACTAATATTATGAAATCCATGGGAAAAATTTACACAGACCTAAAAAATATTCACAATTTAGGTAATATATTCTGTCATAATACGCAACTTCGCACTTGCGGCAAAACTTTCAGTCTGTGTATGGCCTCTTTTCGCAGGATTCTTACGAGCACGGGCAATGGCCGAAAACAAACTACTTCGCTTCGTCAGCGTTGCCCGGCAAATGCCGGAAAAGCGCCCTCCGCTTGCGCGTTCCAGCGACTTCGACGAGATTTTTCAAGAGTATGCAGCCAAGAAAGCAGAAGAACAGGCCGGCCGCTGTTCTCAATGCGGTGTACCTTTTTGCCAGGTCCATTGCCCACTGCAAAACAACATTCCTGATTGGCTGAAGATGACGGCCGAAGGCCGCCTTGAAGAAGCCTACGAGCTTTCTCAAGCCACCAACAACATGCCCGAAGTTTGCGGGCGCATCTGCCCGCAAGATCGCCTGTGCGAAGGCAGTTGCGTCATAGAACAATCAGGTCACGGCACCGTCACCATTGGTGCCGTCGAAAAATACATCACCGACACAGCGTGGGAGCGCGGCTGGGTCAAACCGGTCAAGCCCGCGCGTGAACTCGGTCGCTCTATCGGCATCATTGGCGCCGGGCCCGCTGGGCTTGCGGCCGCCGAGCAACTGCGCATGAAGGGCTACGCCGTCACGATATATGATCGCTATGATCGGGCAGGCGGCTTGCTGATTTACGGCATCCCGAACTTCAAGCTGGAGAAAGACATCGTCGAGCGTCGCACCAAACGCCTCATCGCCGGTGCCATCGAAATCAAATTGAACACCGAAATCGGCAAGACCACCACCCTCGCAAAATTGCGAAAGCAGCACGACGCCGTTCTTCTGGCGACCGGCGTCTACAAGGCACGTGACATGGCGGCCCCCGGCATCGGCCTGGCGGGCATCGTTCCGGCATTGCAATATCTCACGGCCTCAAACCGCGTTTGTCTTGCCGACAAAGTGAAAGACTTCGACAACGGCACTCTGAACGCCGAAGGCCGCAACGTCGTTGTCATCGGTGGCGGTGACACCGCGATGGATTGTGTTCGCACATCGGTTCGCCAGGGCGCAAAGTCCGTCACCTGCCTCTACCGCCGCGATCGTGAAAACATGCCGGGATCCCTGCGCGAGGTCGCTCACGCCGAAGAAGAAGGTGTGGTGTTCTCATGGCTTGGTGTTCCCAAAGCCTTTCTCGGCGACAAGCGCATCACCGGTGTGCGCGCCACGCGCATGCGCCTGGGCGCCGCCGATTCCAGCGGCCGCCAGACCCCCGAAGAAATCGCGGGCAGTGACTTCACGCTTGCCGCCGATCTTGTCATCATGGCGCTGGGCTTTGATCCCGAAGACATGCATGCAGCTTTCGGCGAGAAAGACTTGGGCTTGACCAAATGGGGCACAGTGAAAATCGACAATCGCACCATGATGACCTCGATCCCGGGCCTTTTTGCAGCAGGCGACATAGTGCGCGGCGCCTCACTGGTTGTCTGGGCCATTCGCGACGGACGCGACGCAGCTGAAGCCATCCACCTTCACGTTGAAACGAAAGGCGCGCGCACCATCCGCGTCGCGGCAGAATAAAAAATGAGCGATACCGCACAAACAGAACTAACCCGCTACCTCGAAAACGCACGCCGCCTCGAAGAAGGTCACGCCTACGCGCCCGATCAGGAACACGACGCTTGCGGTGTCGGCCTGGTCGCTGCCATCGACGGCAAGCCGCGCCGCGAAATTGTGCTGCATGCGATCAACGCCCTGAAATGCGTCTGGCATCGCGGCGCCGTGGATGCCGACGGCAAAACCGGTGATGGCGCAGGCCT
>JAWXBO010000023.1:0-14321 GCA_034440175.1 Alphaproteobacteria bacterium | reverse complement strand
TGAAGCGGAATGCCTTTGGCCGGCAGCTCGATGCCGATACCTGCGCCGCGCGGATAGCGCACAGAGGACGGGCCGTCATCGATGGCTGCTTGGGTTGCCACCATGTGGCGCAGCTCGAGTTCGTCAGAAGGTGCCATAACGACGAAGCCCGGCAACGTCGCAAGGTAGGTGGTGTCAAACGAGCCGGCATGGGTGGCACCGTCTGCGCCGACCAGCCCGGCGCGGTCGAGCGCGAACCGCACCGGCAGTTTTTGAATGGCGACGTCGTGGACGACTTGATCGTAGGCGCGCTGCAGAAAGGTCGAGTAGATGACGGCGAAAGGTTTCATGCCTTCGGTCGCCAGACCTGCAGCAAAGGTTATGGCGTGCTGCTCGGCAATGCCGACATCGAAACAGCGTTTGGGAAATTGCTTGGCAAAGAGATCGAGGCCGGTGCCCGACGGCATGGCGGCCGTGATGGCGACGATTTTTTCATCGGCCTCAGCTTCTGCGATCAGGCTTTCGGCGAAGACCTTTGTGTATTGCGGCGCGTTGGACTGGCTTTTCTTTTGCGCGCCCGTGATGACATCGAATTTGACCACGCCGTGATACTTGTCGGCCGAGTTTTCTGCGGGCGCGTAGCCTTTGCCTTTTTTGGTGACGACGTGGACGAGTACGGGGCGATCAATATCGGCGTCGCGGACGTTGGTGAGAACGGGTAGAAGGTGGTCGAGGTTGTGGCCGTCGATCGGCCCGACGTAATAAAGACCGAGTTCTTCGAACAAGGTGCCGCCCATCCACATGCCCTTGGTATATTCTTCGGCGCGACGGGCTTTGTCTTCGACAAAGAGTGGCATTTTTTGCGCCAACTGCTTGGCGAAATTGCGCAACGTTTGATAAGCCGACGACGAGACGACACGGGCGAGATAGGCGCTCATGGCACCGACAGGTCTTGAGATCGACATGTCGTTGTCATTCAGAATGATGATGAGCCGCGTGCGTTGAGCCCCAGCGTTGTTCATAGCCTCGTAGGCCATGCCTGCCGACATTGCGCCATCACCGATGACACAGACGATGTTGCGGCTTTCGCCTTTCAGGTCGCGCGCGACGGCCATGCCGAGGCCCGCTGAAATCGATGTCGATGAGTGTGCGGCACCGAAGGGGTCATATTCGCTTTCACTGCGCTTGGTGAAGCCCGACAGTCCGCCGCCCTCACGCAGGGTATGCATGCGATCCCTGCGGCCGGTCATGATTTTGTGGGGATAGGCCTGATGGCCCACATCCCAAATCAAGCGGTCATCCGGGGTGTTGAAGATGTGGTGCAAGGCGACCGTCAGTTCGACGACGCCCAAGCCAGCACCCAGATGTCCACCGGTGACGGAGACTGCATCAATCGTTTCCTGGCGCAGTTCGTCAGCGAGAGTTTTCAACTCGTCGCGAGAGAGATTTCGGGTGTCTGCAGGAGAGGCGATTTTATCCAGAAGAGGAGTGTTCGGAGCCATGGGACCCAACTAAACTGACCGCCGTTTTCGCTGTTTATAAACTAGCGCTCCAGCGCACAACATCGTTGCGGCATTTACGCACGGCGATTAACGACAAACGAAACAAGACCGCGCAAAAGGTCTGCCTTTTCATCAAATACATCAAGATGTGCCGCGGCCTGGTTGGCCAGCATTTCGGCCTGGGCCCGCGCTCGTTCAGAACCAAGAATTGTGACGAAAGTCGCTTTACCCGCTTTTTGATCTTTGCGCGCGGCTTTACCCATGACGGCGGGGTCTCCCTCCACATCCAGAAGGTCATCCGTGATCTGATAGGCAAGTCCCAAATCCTGTGCATAATTTGTCAGCGCGTGGCGCATCTGGGTTGAGGCCTTGCCCATAATGGCACCGGCTTCGCAGGCGAAGGTGATGAGAGCGCCGGTCTTGAGGCGCTGCATCCTGGTAATTTGGCCGATGTCGTCGAGCGTTCCCTTGGCGCCAATGTCGATCATCTGACCGCCGACCATGCCGCCAAAACCTGACGACTGGGCGAGCCTGAGCACCAGGTCGCTGCGCACATGGGGATCGGGATGGGTTTCATGCGCCGCCAGCAACGCGAAGGCGTGCGTGAGCAAAGCGTCGCCAGCAAGGATCGCTGTCGCCTCGTCGAACTTTATGTGGGTGGCGGGCCTGCCGCGACGCATGTCGTCATTGTCCATGGAGGGCAGATCGTCGTGTACCAGTGAATAGGCGTGCACGCACTCGATGGCCGCCGCGACGCGTGACAGCGCGCGCCGGTCAACGCCGAACAAGCGGCCAGCCTGGAGCACCAGGAACGCGCG
This sequence comes from Alphaproteobacteria bacterium, assembly GCA_034440175.1. GTDB lineage: Bacteria > Pseudomonadota > Alphaproteobacteria > Micropepsales > Micropepsaceae > SZUA-430. The sequence continues at coordinate 12,022 of JAWXBO010000023.1, read as the reverse complement.
GATGCGTTTGCCGCCTTCGAGGGTTGCGTAGCGCATGGCCTCGATGACGCGAGCCTGCGGGCCGGCGGGTTCGGGCATAATTTCCTGAAGGACGTCTTCCATGAAGACGGAGACTTCGTTGAGAGCTGGTTCAATCGGGGCTATCGTCAATTTTCGAATTCCTATTTTTCGTCGAACGGCACAACCGACGGCGCGCCGCCGGGTCCGATGACAATTTTCTCGATGCGGGCCTCGGCATCGCGCAGTTTCGTTTCGCAATGCGCTTTGAGGGCCGTGCCCTTCTCGTAAATCTCAATGGATTCCTCGAGTGGCACCTGGCCCTTCTCCAACTGCTGGACAATTGTTTCCAGCTGCTGGAGCGCCTGCTCGAAGCTCAAGCTGGAAATGGTTCCGGGTTTTTTGTCGTCTTTGGTCATGCGGTGAGTCAAACCTGTGGTTCGAGGGGTCTATACAGGATTTGACGGCTCAAGGTCGAGGATTGAAAATTGCAAAGTGAGCAAATCCGCGCTCTAAGATGGCTGTCATGAGCAACGATAAACATTTGTTCCATTATGATGGTACCGGCGGCACGCGGATCGCGGCCTATCGCTGGCCGGCACAGGGCAACACGAGCGCGGTCTTGCAGGTCGCGCACGGCATGGGCGAGCACGCGCTGCGATATTTGGCGCCGCTCCAGACGCTGCGTGAGCGCGGCGTTGCCATCTATGCCAATGACCATCGCGGCCATGGCTTGACGGCGCAAGTCTTGGGCGATTTCGGCCCGGGTGGCTTTGCGGCAGTGGTCGATGATATGGCGCGGCTGAGCGAACTTGCCCGGTGCGAGCATCCAGGCAAAAAACTCATATTGCTCGGCCATTCGATGGGATCATTCGCGGCACAGATTTATTTGCTGACGCATAGCGGGCTGATCGACGGCGTGGTGCTGTCGGGGTCGGCGGCGCTTGACCTGCTGCCGATGCCGCAAGACCCGAATGTGTCCGCGTTAGGGGCATTCAACGCGCCGTTCGAACCCGCACGCACGCCGTTCGATTGGCTCAGCCGCGACCCGCATGAGGTCGACAAATATATTGCCGATCCGCTGTGCGGGTTTTCAATGAACGCCGCGTCGATGCAGTCGATATTTTCGGCGGCGGCGCCGTTGTTTGCGCCCGGAGCGCTCAGCCGCATTCGCAGCGATTTGCCGATCTATGTCTTCTCCGGCGACAAGGATCCGGTGAATGGCGGATTGGCCTGGTTGAAACCGCTGGTCGAACGCTATCGCGCGGCGGGCATCAAGAACGTGACGCACGATTTCTACGCTGATGGGCGGCACGAAATGCTGAACGAGACGAACCGGGCCGAGGTGGTGGCGAAGCTCGGTGCGTGGATTGCGCGGGCGGCAAGTGGTTAGTTTTGATCGGCGAGCCCGAGCGACAGTCCTTCCAGGAATTAATTACGTGTCCCCTAATTTCGCCCTCGCCCTTTAGCGCGCGATCGATGAGAGTTGACAGGTTGTTCTTGGCGTCGGCGACGCTCCATTTGCGATTTTCCAGTCATTTCGCGCCTACCACTGGCCCAAAGAACTGTCATTTGAGTGTGGGCCGCTCCCCCATCCCCTGCAGCAGCAAAGGGCTGCGCAGGTACTTCCCCCGCAAGCGGAGGAAGACACAAGATTTTCTGTCTGCCCCCGCTTGCGGGGGAAGTGGCTGCGCCGCGTTAGCGGCTGCAGACGATGGGGGGCTGTGCCGCGTAGGGCCTGCTGGCGCAGATCGGAAATTCCAGCCGCTGGTATTACGCCATTATCAGCGCTTTGACATGTGCGGCGGCGGAGGCGGCTAGGGCTTTGAGGTCGTAGCCGCCTTCTAGTGTTGAAACTACGCGGGCAGCGCATCTTGCTTTCGCGATGGCGCAGATTTTTTCGGTGACCCAGGTGTAGTCGGCTTCGGTGAGGTTCAGGTTGGCGAGCGGGTCGCTGCGGTGGGCGTCGAAGCCGGCGCTGATCAAGATGAACTCCGGGTTGAAGGCGTCGAGCGCGGGGAGGACCGTGTTGTCCCAGGCTTGGCGGAACTCGTGGCTGCCGGCGCCGGGGTCGAGGGCTGCGTTCAAGATGTTGTTCGCCCTGCCCCGCTCTTGCGGGCGGCCGGTGCCGGGATAGAGGGGCATTTGATGGCTGGAGGCGAAGAACAATTCTTCGTCGTCCTGGAACATGGCTTGCGTGCCGTTGCCATGGTGGACGTCGAAGTCGACGACGGCGATGCGCTTCAAGCCGTGACGGGCGCGGGCGTGGAGCGCACCGATGGCGACGTTGTTGAACAGGCAGAAGCCCATGGCGCGCGTCGGTTCGGCATGGTGTCCCGGCGGGCGCACGGCGCAGAAAGCGTTTTGCACTTTGCCGGACATGACGCGATCGACGGCGGCGACCACGGCCCCGGCCGCGCGCAGCATCGCCTCGCCCGAGCCCGGCGAGACATGCGTGTCGGGGTCGAGCGAGCCATACCCGCGCTCGGGCACTGCCTTCATCACGGCGTCAACGTAGAACGAGGGGTGGACGCGTTCGATTTCCTCGCGGGCCGCCGGCGGGGCTTCTTCGCGGGCGAGATATTGGAACGCTTCGTCTTCGAGCGCCCGGAGCACGGCGCGCAAACGATCCGACGACTCTGGATGGCCGGGCGGCGTTTCGTGGTACAAGCAGGCTTGGTGTGTGAACAGGGCTGTGGTCATGGCTGGCAGTTTCTGCGATTGCCCGGCCCATCGCAAGCAGAGAGACGGCATTGACGAGCGAAAACGAAACGCAAAATCACCCTGAGCACGACGGTTTGATCAGCGGATTGCTGCTCGATGGCGCTGGCGGCGCACGGGAAGTGGATTGGCCGGAAGTGCAGCACTGGGTGCCAGAATCCGGCGCGCTATGGGTTCACTTGAACCGGACCAACGATGAAGCCGACCACTATATCCGTCATGATGCCGGGTTGGACCCGTTTGTGATCGACGCGCTGCTGGCGCCCGATACGCGGCCACGCATGGTGCTGCACGGCCAGGGGTTGATCGTCAGTTTGCGCGGCGTGAATTTTAATCCGGGTGCCGATCCCGAGGACATGGTGTCGCTTCGCATCTGGATCCAGAAGCGGCGGATCATTACCACGCGGTCGCGGCGCTCGCTGGCGACGCGCGATGTTCAGGAGCGGCTGGCGCGCGGCGCGGGCCCGAAAGACGAGATCGATTGTCTGTTCGAGTTGGCGCAAGCGCTGCATCTGCGTGTCGGCCACGTGATCGATGAGCTCTCAGATGTGGTCGATGGATTGGAAGAACAGGTGGTGTCAGGCGAAATTGCGAAGGTGCGCGATGCGCTGGCGCAGGCGCGCAAGCGGGCGATCGCTCTGCGCCGGCATCTGGCTCCGCAACGGGAAGCGTTCACACGGCTGCAGACGGAGCGGCATGAAATGCTCGATGCCATCGACTCAGCGCATTTTCGCGAACTGGCCGATGAGACGACGCGCTTTGTCGAAGAACTGGACAGTGTGCGCGAGCGGGCAAGTGTGGTGCAGGACGAAGTGCTGAACCGGTTGACCGAGCGGCAGAACCGCAATTCCTACGTGTTGACGATCGTGGCGGCGATCATGCTGCCGCTGAGTTTCATCACGTCGCTGTTCGGGGTGAGCCTGGCTGGCATACCGCTTGCCGAAGATCCGAATGCGTTTTGGCTTTTGCTTTGGATACTGGCGACTTTGATCGTGATCGAGATCGCCGTGTTCCGCTGGACCAAGTGGTTTTGAGCGGGCGGGCTAGTGTTCAGTCACAGACAAGTGAACCCACGCGGAGTCGCGGAGTTCGCGCGCTTTCCCCCATCCACTGCGAGCCACAAGTGCTGCGCAGATGCTTCTCCCGCAAGCGGAGGAAGACATCAGATTTTCTGTCTGCCCCCACTTGCGGGGGACGTGGCTGCGCCGCGTTAGCGGCTGCAGACGATGATTTTACTTGTTTGGCCAGTTCTCGTTGCGACAGCCCTCGGAGTTCACGAATGACTTTTATCGTGTTCTCTCCTCCAAATACAATTCTCCGCACAGTCTCGGCCGAGAACATCTCGTCGCTTGCGGCTGCTTCGCCGAGCTTAATGAGCGCTGCATCTTCATTCGCTATAGTTGTAGGAATTTTTGTTCTGTTCGGCATCTTAACTCCTGAACCCCACCCGTGCATGCGTGCCGTCGCAGAAGGGTTTTGTGCCTGACTGGCCGCAGCGGCAGAGTCTGGCGTTCTGGGCGCGGGTTATCGTGCGGCCGGTGCCGGAGCAGATTTCGACGTTGCCCATGATCTGCAGCGGGCCGTCGGTGAGCGGGTCGATGGTCAGGGTGCCGCCCCGGAATTCCAAAGGATCGCTTTCGATGGTTGAAGGTTCGCCCGAGGCCTTGAACTGTGCGGCGCGATGCGCGTTGTCGCAAAAGGGTTTGTTTTTCGACTGACCGCAGCGACAGAGTGTGACGCGGGTTAACATGTCCCCACGCAGGCTGACATCTGCGGCGACGGCGTAGGGTCCGTCTTCGCGGACGCGGATGACATTGACCGGGGGTGCTGCTTCTTGGGCTGCGCCGTCGTGGCGCTGGTAGGTGATGGCGCCTGACGGACAATTGTGGGCGACATGCACGACGTGTTCAACCGGCGAGGCTTCCGGGTGCAGCCAGGCGCCCTTGGTGTTGGCACGAAAGACGCCGGGGGCATCCAGAACACAGTGGCGGGAGTGGATGCAGCGCTTGGTGTCGAAGCGCAGCGTGATGTCCTTGGTGCTTGCAACGTTTGGATCGGATGGATCGGCGGCGGGAGCTGGTGCCACCGGCGCCTTCACGGCTGCGGTGCGGTCGACGGCGATTGCGATATGGCCTTCGAAGCGGTCGTGGAGTTCGTCAAAGCGCTTTGCCAGGGCCTGCAGGCGCGAGGCGACGCCGGGCATTGTTGCATGCTGTTCAAGGGCCGCTGCGACAAGCCCAAGTTCGCTTGTTCGTTCGCTGAGAATTTGTCCGGCACAACTCTGTACCAGTTGGCCGGAAGAGCGCGGCAGCGAAAAGTTTAGCCCGGCGCCGGGAAAGCGTGTCGCGGCCTCGCCCACCATCTGGAGCACAACCATCAGTTCGGTCGAGCCAACCGCCAAGCCGACGCGAAGCTCTGCTGGCAACGGCGCCGGTGAAAACACCTGGGCTAGTGTGCGCATCATCAGCGCATACACAGCGTTACCCAGGTCAACTACTTTTGGCGCATGTGGGCCGGTGATGCGTGTGAGATCAGCGCGCTCAGGCAGATCCAGCAACGTGGGGTTTGCCGCCACATCGCGCGCTGGATTGAAAGCCGGGCGCGCTGACTGCATCTCGACCAGGTGGCGCTTGATGGCGGCGAAGCGGGCGTAGTGCGAAGTTTCGCTATGCGCAGGTGCGCCCTCGCCCTGGATGACGATTTCCTCGATCGCGCGGCGGGCCGAGTTCAGACCGGTGACCTTGAACAGGCCAGGAAGTCCGAACTCGGCGCCCGCGACTTGTGCTTGATCGTGGCCGACAAAAACCCTGTCCTCGCCCCATTGCGCCGACAGCGCAATCAGTCCCTGCAATATGCCGTGATACAGTTGTCCCTGACTCGCATAGTCCTGTGGCGTGGGTGACAGCATGTCGGGCCGCGCGACGCGGTGATAGTGATCCTTGTGGTCGAAGCCCTTGCCGTCGCTGAGATCGAGGCCTTCGGGGCGCTCGATGTAGAGGAAATGATTGAGGGCCTCCAGCGAAAACGGTGTCAGTTTCATCACAACGTCGGCGGGGAAATGACCGGCGCGGACCGGAAATTCTGGCTTCCACAAATGCGGCGACGCGCCCAGCGAGGCCAGAAGATTGTTGACCAAGCACAAATGCAGCATCTCTTCGCGGGCGACCTGGCGCAGCGAGGCGCGCCAGGTGTTGATCGCCGTAAGTTCGTCCGCCGTGACACTTTCACTTTCGTCGCGTTTCAGCGACCACATGGCGTAGAGGTAGGTGCACATGACCGCGCGCTCAAACTCGGCGGCCTCACAGAGGAGCAGGATCAGCTCTTCGCGATCCTGGACGATGATGGAGGTGGACATGGGTGGTAACTCCTATGCGCACCATGGCATAACAGAGTGAGAATCGGGCATCAATGAAGAGAAGTATATCCGATGCACTCACTTTCGCATTTTCGGCGTGTGCGATTTGTGCACTTGCCCACGCCGCTGGAGCGGATGGACCGGCTGCGCGCTTTGTTGGGGCCGGAGTGCCCTACGCTTTATGTCAAGCGCGATGATTGCACGGGGCTGGCTTTCGGCGGCAACAAGACCCGCAAGCTTGAGTTTTTGATGGGAGACGCTCTGGCGCAGGGAGCGAATGCAGTCATCAGTTTTGGCGCGATCCAGTCCAACCATGCCCGCCAGACGGCGGCGGCGGCGGCCAAACTTGGACTGTTGTGCGATCTCATTTTGATCGACATGGTCGAGCGCGAGAAGGAAGCGTATTCAACGTCGGGCAATGTTTTGCTTGATCGATTGTTGGGCGCTCGGATGCACGTGGTGACCGGCGACAAGGCGAGCGGAAAGCTTCAAGAGATTTTGTCCGAGCACAAACGCACAGGGCGCAAAGTCTATGTCGTGCCAATGGGCGGTTCGAATGCGGTGGGGTCGCTGGGCTATGTCGAGGCGTTTGGCGAGATTCAAACCCAGGCCGCCAGACTGGACTTGAAGGTCGATGCGATTGTGCATGCGTCGTCGAGTTGTGGGACACAGGCCGGATTGATCGCGGGCGCTGTGCTTGAGAACAGCACCACGAAAATCATGGGCGTGAATGTTTACAAGAAGAGCGGCAGCGATATTGCCGCTTCCGCGCACGCGCTGGCGCTGGAAACACTTGAGCTTGCAGGCGGTGTGCTCGGCGAAATTTCAACGCGCGTGCATGTGATCGACGGTTATCAGGGCGAGGCTTATGGGCAACCGACGGACACGATGCGCGAGGCGGTGCTGATGGCGGCGCAGACGGAGGGGCTGCTGCTTGATCCGGTTTATTCGGGCAAAGCGATGGCGGCGTTGGTCGGCCATGTGCGACGGGGAAAGTTCTCGCGCGAGCAGACTGTGGTGTTCTTGCACACCGGTGGCAGCGCGGGATTGTTTGCTTATCCCGAGATCGTAAACGAAGCCTAAATCCTGGCCTGCCGGATTGCCTGACGTTTTACGAACCATTCACTCCGCAACGGCGCGATTTTGAGTCAACTAGTTTCTATTGGCTGAACCCAGTGTTAGGCCGCGGCGCTGCATGATCGGGCTTCAACGCGGGTCCTCCGCGCCTTGATCCCGGAGTTTCTTCATGTCCCGTTCCGTTTGCGTCACATTGCTGCTCGTTGGCGTCAGTGCATCCCCCTTGATGGCGCAAGCGGATGAAGTGTTGCCCGGACAATGGGTTTATGGTGTTACCGCCAGCGAGGCCGCAGATGGCGATATCGAAAAGACCTGGTTGGTGGATTACAGCGATCTCGGCGATGTTGGGACGGCTGCCAGAGTTCAACGGACACGGCGTCCGCCCCCTCCCCCGCCCTCGCCCACGCCGGGGAATTCTACGGGCGCCGGAATTTTGGTGGCCGTGGTCGATACAGGCATTTTTCTGACGCACTCCGAATTTACGGGCCGGATCGCGGCCGGCGGTGCTTGCTTTGGGGGCACGGCTGCATGTCCCGGCACGTCGGCACAAGGCGACGACAATCACGGCCACGGCACGCATGTTGCGGGCATTATTGGTTCGGCTGCAAATGGCACCGGCAACACGGGCGTTGCGCCGGGCGCGTCTTTGCTGGCGGTGAAGGTGCTGGACGTCAATGGCAGCGGCAGTTACACGGCGGTCGGTCAGGGCATTTCTTATGCCACCACGAAAGGGGCGCGTGTCATCAACATGAGCCTGGGCGGCAGTTCGCCTTCGACGACGTTGCTGGCGCCCTTGCAGCAGGCGGCGGCGACCGCCGTTATCGTAGCGGCAGCGGGAAATAGCGGCAATGCGTTCGCGCCCGGCTATCCGGCGGCTTACGCGACACAGGCCGATATCGTTGGCAGCATGCTGATTGTCGGTTCGGTCAAATCGACAAACGTGATTTCTACATTCTCGCAGACACCCGGTAGTGGCGGCTGTGTAGCCTCGGGCGGCGCGACGACGTGTTTCAAGGACGTGTTCCTGGTGGCACCTGGCGAGAGCATTTTGTCGGCCTATAAGGGCGGCGGTTATGCCACCATGTCGGGCACGTCGATGGCGACGCCTTATGTGTCGGGCGTTGCGGCGCGTGTGCTTGGCGCTTCGCCATTTCTCACCAACAAGCAAGTTGTCAGCATCCTCTTGCAGTCGGCGACAGATCTGGGCGCGGTTGGCGTCGACGGGATCTATGGCCGCGGTTTGGTCAACTTGAACGCGGCGTTGGCGCCGTTGGGTACAGCTTCGGTCGCAACGTCGGGCGCAAGCACGAGTAGCTATAGCGGCACGGGTGAAGTCGGCGGGTCGGGCGTGTCGGGCCCGCTGGGCGTGGCGGTGCGCAATTCGCTGATCGCCAAGAAGCTGGTGTTTTTTGACGCGTTCGGGCGCGACTATGCGACCGATCTTTCGGCGGCCGTTGCACGCAGCGCAATGAGCCTTGCGGGTGTGCTGGACAATGCGGGCTCGGGTCTGCGTTATGTTTCCAGTTTCGGGGACGGTTATGCCGTTTCCGGCTTTGTTGCGGACCAAGCGCTGAATAGTGTTGCCGCGGCAAGCTTCACGGACCGGCCGGGCACCGAACTCAGCGACCTTGTTATCAAGGCGCGCTTTTCGGACAACGCTTCGGTGACGCTTGGTCACAACGCATCACTCTCGGGGCGCGTGAACCAGCTCGATCTGGCGGCGGGCCGCGCCTATGATGGCTTGTTCATGTCGGCTTCGGCGATGAATTCGCCGTTCCTTGCACTGACAAGTGACTCCGACTTTATCTCGGCCGCGATTGAAGCCGGCGATGGGCTGACGTTCTCGTTTGGACACGCGGCGAGCGAGCCTGACACAACGGCTGGCACCACCACTGAAGTTCTGGCGAGCGATCAGGTGCTGGCCAGACTGACGCAAGACGCGACGCATCAACGGTCAGCGCAGAACACGATGGCGGCGATGAGCTGGCAATTCGCGCCGTGGGGTGTTGCCGGGTTGAATGCCGCTTACACTCAGGAAGAAAACAGTCTGCTGGGCACGAGCGAGCAAGGCGCGTTGGCGCTGACAGCGTCGGCAGCGACGACGTCGGTGGGCGCCGGGGTGCGTTTCGACCTGGGAGAAGCGTATGCGCTTTCAGCGTCGTGGAGCATGGGCCGGACCACTGCGTCGCCGGTGGCGGGCAGTCTGTTCCAGAGCTTTTCGGATATCGAAAGCCAGGCCTACGGCGTTGCGTTGTCGAAGACCGGCATTTTCAGTGACACCGACAGTCTGGGCATCGCCGTGTCGCGGCCACTGCACATCACCGGCGGTTCGGCGGTGATGCGGGCGTCGACGGGGGTGACGGAGGATCGCGAGATCGTCTATTCGACAGAGGTGCTGAACCTTGCAAGTTCAACGCCGGAGACGGATTACGAGATCGGCTACACGGCGAGGCTCGACGAGGGACTGACGCTGCAGACAAACGTCATGTTCCAGCAAAACGCCGGCGGCGAAGCGGGTGTCAACGCGGTGGCCGGATTGGTGACGCTGAAGGCGACCTGGTAGGCGGGTGGCAAAATTTATGAGCGCCGGTCGCGAGCGTCCGGCTCCCGGTCAGGAGCCGATGACAGCATCTTGAGAAGGTTGCGCCCGCTAGTTTGTGAAGCGACTACCCCCTCGCCGCCTTCAAACTCACAGGCGGGATCGAGGTTTCGGGGACGAAGAAGTCGGGCATGAGGTCTCTTGTGGAGTCTACGCGGTATTTGTCGAAGTCGCGCACGCCTGTCTCCCAGAGCAGCGTGTCGTCGATGCAGAATTGGCCGGTGAAGGCGCGCGCGGGTTTGGTCAGGATCACGTGGGCGGCGTCGGCCATGATCTCGGGCGTGCGGCACATTTTCATACCTTCATCGCCCGCGAGGGCGTTGCGGATGGCGGCGGTCGCGATACCGGTGCGGGGCCATAGTGCGTTGACGGCGATGCCGTCGGCCTTGAGCTCACCCGCCATGCCGAGCACGCACATGCTCATGCCGAATTTCGCCATCGTGTAGGCGACGTGATTTGAGAACCATTTCTCGCTCATGTCGAGCGGCGGGGACAGGTTGAGGATATGCGGGTTGGCGGCCTTCTTCAGATGCGGGATGCAGTATTTCGAGACCATGAAAGTGCCGCGGGTGTTGATCTGGTGCATCAGATCGTAGCGCTTCATGTCGGTCATGGTGGTGGGGGTCAGCTGAATGGCGCTGGCGTTGTTGACGCAAATGTCGATGCCGCCGAATTTGGCGACGGTTTGTTCGATGGCGCCGATGACGCTGGCTTCGTCGCGCACATCGACAATGAGGGGCAGCGCGTTGCCACCCGCCTGCTCGATCGCTTCGGCTGCCGTGTAGATCGTGCCGGGTAGTTTTGGATTGGGCTGGGCCGTCTTCGCGGCGATGGCGATATTTGCGCCGTCGCGCGCCGCACGCAGAGCGATGGCCAGGCCGATACCGCGGCTGGCGCCGGTGATGAAGAGGGTCTTGTTTTTGAGGGCCATGGGGTGTCGGTTCCGATGTGACTTCTCAGTCGAATTGACGTTGCGGCAACGGCGGTGCGGGATAGCGCCCTAACTTGGAATTCCAATAGGCCCATGAGCGGGGGTCGATGATGCCCGGCGGCGCCCGGTCAAGGGCCGCGCGTAGATCGTCGTCGCTCAGATAGGAGCGCAAAAGTTTCATCTCCTCATGCGTCGCCCGCGCGAATGCATAAGCCAGGAATCGCGCCGTGCCGGAAAGCGCCTCGGTGGGTTCCTCGAACCAGACAAGGCGGTGCGCAAGCGCTTCGGTGCCGGGGTTAAGGGGGATGGACTTCACAGGCTTTGCGCCGTCAACGCGGGAAGACGGTCAAGGTCGACGTCGCGCGCAGCCTTCGCCAAACGGTCTTTGACCGGTTGAGGCAGGCGGTGAAGATTGCCATCGCCGAAATACGTCAGCGCCTTGAGCGTGTTCTGGGGATTGAACATCGGCCCGTGAATTGCCAGCGCTGCGGCAAGCAATTGGGCCAAGTCAATTCCGCCGGCGGTCAGTATGGCATCGATATCGATGTAGTCCTTCGCTTCGGCCCGCTGCTGCACCACGGATGTTTTGGCGCCCCCAAGGTCGATCAGCGCCGCAACCTTCAGCCCGTTGTCCGGCGCTACGAGCGGCGGCGACAAACGGGGCATGCCCGGAAGTCCGAAGAACGACAGCTTGACCGGGCCGCTACGGTCAACGGTGCAACTAAAAGTGTTGGGCTCGCGTTGGGTGACGGTTGCGCCCGCAAGGAAGGGTATGGCTGGAACCAATTTTGCCGGGTCGAGCGGCTTATTGCCAAAGAAGTCGAAGTCGACAGACTGTCGATGCCCAAGATGCAACGCAACAGCCGTCCCGCCATACAGAACGAATTCGACAGGCACGGCGGATAGCTCATCCCACAAGCGGCGTTGCGGCGGCGGCAAAATATCGAGACGCGGTGAAAACGGTTCGAACATGAGTATCTCTAAGCCCCCTCCAGTATAGCCGTTGCGAGAGGGTCGACTCAAGAACGCGTTGCCGTAACCTTCGTCCCCAGCTTGAGTTGGAGGGTAAATTTTCGTGGACGATGAGGACGATTGGTGCCGGGGAGGAATCCCCCCACCCTAACCTTGCGGTCGAGGGTGAGGGTAATCCTTCAGTGGAAAAACCACTTTACCGTGGTTTCCCAACCGACTCCCAAACGTAGATTGCCGCCTTGTTGTCTTTGTGTCAATCTTCGAATTTGCAGAAGGACGGTGCACCCATGTTGCCAAAGACGCGCGACGAACGCTGGGTGCTTGGACTTGATGTCGGAATAGCATCGATTGGGTGGGCAATATTGTGTTT